>JBBRPS010000335.1:0-10482 GCA_038227745.1 Gemmatales bacterium
GAGGCTCGCGGCTAAACAGGGGGACAGCGGACAGCGGGAATAGAAAACGCCCGGGGCCGGCGGGCGAGCCGGCCCCGGGCGTTTGCCAGGGCAGGGTCGGGAGGGCTTGCGTCCTCCCGACCCCGAGCAGGCGAAGACGTTAGTTGCCGCTCGGGCGGGCGGCGGGGGTCGGAACCGGGGTCGGGACGGCGGCCGGGGCCGCGCCACAGCTGTTGCAGTCGCTGCCGCAGGTGTCGCAGCAGGTGTCACACGAGGGCTTGCAGGCGTACCGGCTGCGGAAGAGGCGCTTCAGGAAGCCTTCCTTCTTGCAGCCCGTGTTGCAGCAGTCCGTCGTGCAGCAGCTGTCGCACGACGCCTTGCAGTGGTGCGAGTGGAACCAGCCACGCTTCGTCTCGCAGCAGCTCGTGCAGCACGAGGAGGTGCAGCACGAGTTGTTGCAGCAGCTCGGCGCCGGGGCCGGGGCCGGGCAGCACTCGTTGACCGTGACCGGGACCATGCGGCAGCGCTTCACGCAGACCGTGATCGGCTGGCACACCTGGACCGTCTTGCAGACCGTGCAGGGCACGCACTCGGTGACCGTGTAGGGCACCTTGCAGTGGACCGTGTACGGCACCTGCTTGCAGACCGTGTACGGCACCTGCTTGCAGACCTGGTAGTGCTGCATCGTGCAGACCGTGTACGGCACCTGCTTGCAGCAGACCTCCTGAACCATCTCGCAGACGGTGCAGGGGACCTTCTTGCAGCAGGTCGTCGGGACCATCTTGCAAACCTGGTAGGGCACCTTCTTGACGCAGCACTCGTTAACGGTCGTCCAGGTGGTGTAGGGCACCTTCTTGGTGCAGCACTCCTGGACCATGCGGCAGGTGGTCGTGGTGACGTTACGGCGGATCTGGGCGCCTTCCTTGAAGGAGTGGCCCGGGCCCTCACAGTCGTAGCCGGTGCCGCTCGCATCGACGTACGCGCCCTGGACGTTGCGGGTGACGGTGTAGGGCACCATCTTCGTGCAGCACTGGGTCTGCATACGGCACACGGTGTACGGGACCTGCTTGACGATGTTCTCGTGAACCATGCGGGTCACCGTGCAGGGGACCTTCTTGTGGACCGTGTACGGGACCTTCTTGCACACGGTGTAGGGCACCTGGCAGCAGACCTTCTCATGCACGTAGGTCGTGCAGGGGACCTGCTCGCAGACCGTATGAGTCTTCCAGACCTTGCGGGTGCAGGTCTGGTCGGGGGTGCGGCAGGTCACGCGGACGCGGCGGGACTTGCAGCTGCTCTTGCAGGGGTCGCAGGGATCGCAGCCGCAGTCGCAGCAGGTCTGCCAGCAGTGGTACGTGTGGCCGGGCTTGCAGTAGGTCTCGCAGCACCACTCGCCGCACTTCTTGCTGACCGTCTTGCAGGTCGTGACCGGCTTGCAGACGCTCTTCGTGCAGGTCTTGTAGCAGGTCTCGACGCACGTCTTGTAGCACGTCTCGCAGACGTCCTTCATGACGCACTCGGTGACCGGCCGGCAGGTGCTGCAGCAGACCTGCTTGTAGCAGGTCTCGTAGCACGGCTTGCAGACCGTGTACTTGCACTCACGGCAGTGCTGCTCGCAGCACTGCTTGCAGATCTGGTGGCAGCAGCAGTGGCAGTGCTGTTCGTACACCGGCCGGCAGACCGTGTAGTGGCACTCCTTGTAGCAGCACTGCGGGACCTTCTTGCAGACGGTGTAGTGGCACTCTTTCCAACAGGTCTCGTAGCACGGCTTGCAGACCGTGTAGGTGCAGTCCTTCCACACCGTCTTGTAGCAGGGCTTGCAGACCGTGTACTGGCACGGCTTGTAGCAAGTCGTGTAGCACGGCTTGCAGCAATCCTGCTGCACGGTCTTGTAGCAGGTTTCGGTGCAGGTCTTGTAGCAGGTCCGGCACTCGTCACGATAGCAGGTCTTGCAGACCGGCTTCATGACGGTTTCCTGGACGGTTTTGTAACAGGTTTGCCAACGCTTCTCCAGGACGTTGTCGTAGACCAGTTTGTAACAGGTGCGGCACTGCTGCTGGCACGAGCTGAAACAGCACTGGGCGTCGCAGCAGGGCTGCGGACAACAGGAGTACGTGGCGCAACCGCAGTGCGACGCGGACGCGGGCCGGACGGCCCCGAGCAGAGCGCCCAGCGCGACCACCAGCGATGCACCCAAGCGCATCCTCATGATACTTGGCCTCCTCATCGGCACTTCGGAATGGTGAGTGATGAGTGCTGAGTGATGAATGAAAGGCAAGCTGCTCTTCCATTCCTCATTCCTCATTCATCCTTCGGCATTCCCCTTTATGGTGGGACTTCCGTTGACGTTCGGGTCGGTGGGGTGGGTGACTCCCGGGTGCTTTCGCCCCGACCGGGCTTTCCGGGCCTGCCGCCGCTTGACCCAACAGTCCGAGGCTGCTCCCTTGACGGCTATCAAGGAAACCCCTCAATCCGTTCACCCCTGTTTATCGGCGGGTTTTTCCCCTCTCGATCACCGTGCCTCTCTTTTCCAGGCCTTGCCCACCCTCCGGGTTTGCCGGGAACGCCGGGCGTGCCGGCGGTGACACCTGGGTAAAGCGAGCGGCAGGTCCCTCCCCTCTCCCCCGCGCTTCGCCGGCACGCAGGGCTACCTGCAGAACTTTACCGGCGGTATTGGTGGTGCTGGTGGTGGCGGCCTGGGGGCCGGCGGTGGGGCCGGTGGCCTCGGTGGGGGTCTGGGCCGGTGGCCTGGGAGGCCTGGGAGGCCTTGGCGGTGGACTCGGCGGTCTGGGAGGCGGCCTGGGTGGCCTTGGCGGTGGACTCGGCGGCCGCGGTGGAGGTCTCGGCGGCCTTGGGGGCCTCGGCGGCGGTTTGGGAGGCGGCCGTGGGGGTCTCGGTGGCGGCCGCGGTGGCGGCCGCGGCGGGGCCGCTCAGTGAGCCATCGAGCCCGCATCGGGGTTCGGCTCGCGGTGGCCGTAGAAGCTGTACAGCACCGGCATCAGGTAGCGGGTCAGGAACAGCGTCGACAGCATGCCGCCGACGACCACGATCGCCAGCGGCCGCTGCGTCTGCGAGCCGATCCCCGTGGACACCGCGGCGGGCAGCAGCCCGAAGATCGCCGTCAGCGCCGTCATCATGCTCGGCCGCACTCGCTTCTCCGCCCCCTCCATGATCGCCTCGCGCAGCGAGCGGCCGTGGGCACGCAGCTGGTTGAAGTACGACACCGACAACAGGCCATCCATGATGGCCACGCCGAAGATCGACACGAACCCGACCGCCGCCGAGATGCTGAAGTTCGTGCCCGTCAGCAGCAGCGCCCAGATCCCGCCCAGCGACAGGGCCGTCACGTTCGAGAGAACGATGACCGCGTCCGGCAGGGAGCGGAAGGCCAGGTAGAGCAGGATGAAGATCAGCCCCAGCGACAGCGGCACGATCCACATCAGTCGGGCCTCGGCCACCTCCATCTCCTCGAACTCGCCTCCCCACTCCGCCCGGTACTGCCCCTGGAACAGGTCGGCCGTCTTCGCCTGCGCCTCGGCCACCGCCCCGGCCAGGTCGCGGCCGCGCACGCTGAATTTCAGCGCGATCAAGCGGTTGCCCTGCTCGCGAAAGATGATCGACACGCCCGGCCGGACGAAGCTGCCCGTCGGGTCGGGCTGCCCGTCGGCGCCGAGCGGCGACACCAGCGCGCGCAGGGGCTGCCGCGGCAAGAGGTTGCTGAACGGAGCGTTGCCGACGCTGCCCGTCTGGGCCGGCATCGCCAGCGCCGCCCCCGCCGTCGCCGGCCCGACGCTCGCGCCGGTGAGCGGCGTCTGCGAGCGTGACGCCACCGCCCCGCCCGTCACCTGGTTGTTGTCCACATCGACCGGGATGTCCAGGATCGCCGTCAGGCTGTCGCGCCGGCCCGGCGGCCAGCGGAGCGTGATGTCGAACAGTTTCTCGCCCTCGATCATTTGCGTGAAGGCCTTGCCGCGCACCGCCGTCTCGATCACGTTATTGACGGCGTCCGGCCGCACGCCCCAGCGCTTGCACTTCTCCTTGTCGGCGCGGAACTCGACGTTCGTCTGGCCCATGAGGCGGAAGATGCCCGCGTTCTTGCCGATGCCGCGTACCTGCTCCAGCCGGTCCTTGACGCGCTCCGCCAGCTTCTCCAGCTCGAGTAGGTCCGGACCGAAGATCTTGATCGAGTTGTCGCCCTGCACGCCGGACAGCGCCTCCATGACGTTGTCGCGGATGTACTGCGAGAAGTTCCAGTCCACGCCGACGAAGCGCTCCTGCAGCTCGTTGTTCAGGGCCTCGATCAGCTCCTCCTTGGTCCGCGCCCTCGTCGCCCCGGGCGGGACCGGCCAGTCGTGCTCGGGCCGCAGCGGCGCAAAGAACTGGGCCATGTTGAACCCGGTCGGGTCGGTGCCGTCGTCGGGCCGGCCGACCTGGGCCACGACCGTCTTGATCTCGGGGTAGTGCTGCATCACCTCCTGCGCCTCGGCCACGCGCTTCGCCACCATCTCCAGCGAGGCGTTGGTCGGGAAGTTGGCGCGGATCCAGAGGTTGCCCTCTTCCAGTTCCGGCATGAACTCGCGGCCGAGGTTGGGCAGGGCGACGAGCACGGTGACCGCCATCAGGCCGGCGAAGATGCCCAGCGTGATGAAGCGGTGGTTCAGGCAGCGCTCGAGCTGCCGCAGGTAACTCCTCTTCAGCCAGCGGACCAGGAAGTTGTCGCCGGCCGGCTTGAGGTTGCGGAAGAACAGCAGACAGAGCACTGGGGCAACGGTCAGGGCCAGCAGCAGCGCCCCGCCCAGCGCGAAGGCGTAGGTGTCGGCCATCGGCCCGAAGATCTGCCCCTCCGGCCCCTGCATCGTGAACAGCGGAATGAAGGCGCACACCATGATCGCCGTCGAGAAGAACAGACTGCGCTCGACCTCATGCGACGCCTTGATGATGCGCTCCTTGAGCGACAGGCCGGCATACTCCCCCGAGTTGAGGTGCCGATAGATGTTCTCTACCATGATCACCGAGGCGTCCACGATGATGCCGAAATCCACGGCGCCGATCGACAGCAGGTTGGCCGACTTGCCGCGCAGGAACAGCATGCCGAAGGCGAACAGCAGCGCCATCGGGATGTTGATGGCGACGATGATCGCGCTGCGGACGTTGCTGAGGAACATCAGCAGGATGACCGAGACGAGCACCATGCCCATGATGAGGTTGTGGTGGACCGTCTCGGTGGTGACGTTGATGAGGTCGGTGCGGTCGTAGTACGACTCGATCTGGACGCCGGGCAGCAGGCGGCCCGGCTTGTTGAGCTCTTCGACCTTGGCCTTGACGTCGTTGATGGCCGGCAGCGACTCGCGGTTGCGATGCATCAGCACCACGCCCTGCACCTTTTCCGGCTCGAAGCTCCACGACAGCCCGAGGCGGTCGAGCGGGCGGCTCATGCTGATCTGGCCGAGGCGCGTCTGATGGCCGACGACCACGCCGGCGCGGCCGAGGTCGGCGTCGGCCAGCACCGGGCCGCCCTCGACCACGTCATCGACGCGGATCGGGACGTTGTTGTTCGCGGTCAGGACGATGTCGCGGATCTCGCGGAGGCGGCGGTTCTCTTCGGCGCGCAGGTAGGCGGCGGCCTGGGCCGGCGACTTCATGCCGAAGGCCTTCTCCATCGGGTCGCGGCCGCTGCCGATGACGCCGACGTTGCGCACCACCTGGACGATGCTCCCCTGACGCAGGTAGTCGCCGCCGACGTTGGCGTTGCTGTTGCCGACGGCGCCCTGGAGCTGCGCCAGCGTGATGCCGTAGCGCTTCAGCCGGTCGGGGTCGGGGTGGATCTCGTAACGCTTGACGGTGCCGCCGACGCCGCTGACGTCGATGATACGCGGCACGCGCTTGAACTCGCGCTGCAGCAGCCAGTCCTGCAGCGCCTTGAGGTCGCTGAGGGTGTAGTAGTCCTGCCCCAGGGGGTTCTTGGGACTGACGAGGGTGTAGCGGTAGATCTCGCCGGTGGGGCTCTGCGGCGAGATTTGCGGCGTGACGCCGGCCGGTAGGCCCTGGACGAACTGGAGGCGGTTGATGACCTCCTGGCGGGCCTTCTCGAAATCGACGCCGTAGTGGAACTGGCTGCGCAGGTGGGCCAGGCCGAACAGCGACTTGCTGCGCGTGATGTGCAGGCCGGGCATGCCGGCGAGCGTCACCTCCAGGGGGATGGTGACCTGGCGCTCGACCTCCTCGGCGGAGGCACCGGGGTACTGGGCGACGACCTCGATGATGGCCGGCGCCGGGTCGGGGTAAGCTTCGACGTTGACGTTGAAGAAGGCGTAGCCGCCAACCCCCAGCAGGGCCGCGGCCGCCAGGACCACGACGAGGGGGTTGTTGACGGCCCACTCGATGAGTTTGCGGACCATGCGTTCTCTCTGAAATGATGAACGATCAATGAGGAAGGATGAATGGAAGACAGGAAAAGTCTCTGTCTTCCATTCATCCTTCATCCTTCTGCATTATTTCTTGGCGACGGCGAGGTCTTCGCGGGCGATCAGGTCGCGCAGCGCCACGGTCAGCAGCGGCACGGCCCTCGTGACGACGTGCTCGCCGGGCAGCAGCGGCTGGACGCGCCACGGCCCGCGCAGGCTCGCCTTCGCCGGCCCGCGGTCGTCCCCGGGGCGCAACTTGCTGCGGACGAAGATCACGTCCTTGAAGCGGTCGGCGACCGCCAGGCGGCGCACCGCGAACTCCGGCTTCTTCGGATCGGGCTGCACGAACACCAGGCTCTGGCCGTCCTGCTCGTTCAGGGCGGTCGTCGGGATCTCGACCAGGCCGGGCTCGGGTGGGACCAGGATCGTCGCGGTGATGAACTGGCCGACGAGCAACCGGCCGCGCGGGTTCGGGATGCGGCCCATGAGCAACAGCGTGTGCTGGTTGGGGTCCAGGCTCGGGGCGATGCGCAGCACCGGTCCCTCCAGCGGCGGCGCGTTCGGCTCCGAGTACAGGCGGATCTTCCAGCGCAGGCCGCCGCTGTCGCGCCGGTCCATCAGCTTCTGCAGGGCCGGCAGGTACTCTTCGAGCGGGTGCGCCCAGACGGCGAGCTTGCTCAGGTCGGCGATGAGGAACATCGGGTTGCCGTTCACCGGATCGACCCAGGCGCCCAGGTTGGTGTTCTTCTCCACGAGGACGCCGTCGTGCGGCGCCCGCACCTCGGCGCGCGCCCAGTTCATCTCCTTGCGCGGGTCGCGCTTCGCCTCGTGGATCGTCGCCGCCTCGTGCTTGATTTCGGATATCTCCTTGTCGTCGAGCTTCCACATGCGCAGGGTGCGCTCCGCGGCATTGGCCTGGTTGCGGTCCTTCTGGACGGTGCGCTGGGCTTCGTAGACGCTGGCGGCGGAGGTGCTGCCCTTCTGCCACAGGCCTTCCAGTTCCTTCAGCTTGGCCTCGTCGCGGCGCAGGTCGATCAGGGAGTCGATCAGGGCCGCTTTCTTGTCGCCCAGGTCCTTGCTCCAGACGATGGCGAGGAGCTGGCCCTTCTTGACGCGGTCGCCGGCATCGAGGGGCCGGGTCGGTTTCGCCTCCCAGTCGGTCGGGGTCGGCTTCGTGAAATCGGGCTCCTGCTCGGCCGGGTCGTGGGGGATCTGCGTGATCTCCGCGACCTCGCCGCCGAAGCGCGGCCGGACCGGGAACAGGCCGTTGTTCTCGTAGGCGAGCGTCCCGTCCAGGGGCGGCAGCGGCCGGGGCTCGGTGGCCGCCTTGACCGCCACGGTGGTTTCCGGAGTGATGTCCAGCGTTCGGGCGGCGTTGGCGGACAGGTGCAGCGTCGGCGGCAGGACGGGGCGGCCCTCGGCGTCGCGGACCAGGTCGTGTGTCGCGTCCTTGTGCGGCCTGTCTGCGGGGTCGGGGGCCTGGGCATGGCCGTTCCCGATCCACCGATCCACCACCGGCCGGATCACCGGCATGGCGGCGACGACGCAGACCACCGCGACGGCAGCAAGCGCCCCTGCCACGAGCAATTTGCGCCAGGGGATGCCGCGAAGGTCGGTCATTCTAAGGTTCCTCATGGCTCACTGCCGGACTCGCAGCCGCGGGGCGGAAGCGGAGTGCGCAGGGTTTGGTACGCACGTCCTCCAGGGGGTAGGGCAAGCCCCGCCTCCATTGAGCACGAACCGTGCCGC
Organism: Gemmatales bacterium; assembly: GCA_038227745.1. GTDB lineage: Bacteria > Planctomycetota > Planctomycetia > Gemmatales > Gemmataceae > DASPXY01. The sequence continues at coordinate 8,133 of JBBRPS010000335.1, forward strand.
CGTCGTATGATCGTTGAAGTCCTGGCTTGGCAAGGAGATAAGATACGTCGTGGATGCAGGAACTGCGGGCCGGGGCGGGATGGATTGGCCGCGCGCCGGCCACCCTGGTTCGCCAACGGCCACGGTTCCGCGGGGCCGTGGGATGGGGACCGCGGCAGGCGGGCGGGACTGCCCCTTTGCCGCAGCCAGCAAAGTCGCTGCCTTCAGCACTTCCGACAATGGGGGCGCCACCCTGAAACTCCGCAAAGCCCTCAAGGCGTTACCACGTACGACCGATTTTCCTTCCATCGTCTGTTGGGCTGTCGAGGTCGTGGTGCCCGGCCACTCCGCGTGGCCTGGAAAGCGAGGAGAGCATGAACCGTCCCAGGATCACGGGGCTTGCGGTGTGTTTGTGCGGCCTGGCTTTCACCCAGGGCTGCGACCACCTGAAGGCGCAGCGGGACCCCACGCCCTGCACGGCCTATGCGCCGTGTCAGACGTGCGTGACGCCCGAGCTCGCGCCATGCGCCCCGTGTCCTCCCCCACCGCCGGCGCAGGCCATCGCCCCGAAGGCGGTCCCGCTATCGACGCCGGCGCCGCTGCCGCCGTCCCAGACGGCCCCGGTCGGAGTGGAGCGGTTGCCCCCGCTCCTGCCGGTCCCGAAGGCGGAAACGCCACGGGCCGAGCCGACGAACGCGGCGGTGGCAGCGTCCTCTGCCGTGGGGATGCCGGCGCTGCGCTTATCCACCCCGGCCCCTGCGCCGGCGGCGCCGGTCGCACGGCTGTCTTTCTCTGAGATCCCGCCGATGGCCGTGGCGCCGTGCCTCTGCGTCTGCCAGGTGCCAGTGGCGCCGTGCCCCTGCGTCTGCCGGCAGCCGGCGGCCCCGTGCCCCTGTGTCTGCCAGGAGTCGGCGGTGCTGGCCCCGAGGGCGCCTGGCCCGCCGGCCGCCACGCTGTTCCCCCCGAAGACGCCCCTCTTCGGCGAACCGGACTCGAGCCGGAAGTCGTTCGTGGATCTGACCGCCGCCCCGTGCTTCGGGCACGCCCCCGACTTCAGCTGGCTCAGCGGCCAGGTGGAGTACTCACGTATCAAGAACGAGTGGCGCCTGCGCTACGCCTCCGTGGACGAGACGGACCGCTACGGCGGCCGGGTGATCCTCATCGAGAACGCGCACGCCGGTTACCTGTCGGACGGCCAGTACGTCCGCGTCCGGGGCCGGCTGGTCAACCCGCAGGGTCCGGCCGGCAGCCCCGCCTATTACCGCATCGAGGGGTTCAAGGTCATCGACCACCCGCACGCCGGGCCGCCGACCGCGGAGTGAGTCCACCCTTCCCTCCCGCGCACGAGCCCTGACCGGGGCTCGTGCGTTTTTCGCTCTCCACCCCTTTCCGCGCCCCTCACCCCTCCGCATCCCCCACGCCGTACGCGAGCGCTGTTCGCGCCGGCCGTCAAAGCGGGCAAGACGGGCGTGGACGGACGAGTCCGCAAAGCGCCGCGTTTCGTCAAGGGCGGCACATCCGGCAAGTCGCGTTAAAGCGCTCCCGCAGGGAAGTCCGATGAGAGAGAGGAACGCAGGCGGCCCCCCCGCCGTCCACCCCGGAGACCGTAACGACAGCGGTCAGGGCAGCGCCCGTATCCTCTCCCGCCAGGCCCCCGGGAGTGCCGCGAGACCAACCCAACCGCTGGAACGTCGGCCCGCCCACGACCCCATAACCATTCGCCTTGACAGAGGATCGATCATGCACTCTCTCTGGCTCCTGACCGCGGCCTGGATGACGGCCGCGCCGGTTGACTCGCCCGTTGTCTACAGCACTGCTCCCCAGGGGGAGGTCGTCACCGTGATGCCGTCGCAGAGCGCGCCGACTTTCCGCGAGCGGGTGCGCATGTTCTTCGGGCAGCGCCCCCCGGCGACGTACTCCACCCCGACGACGTATCCCGTCGTCACCTCACCGCAGGGGGCCCCGGCCGCTCCGGTCAGCCCCTACGCGCAGGCGATGCCGTCGATTTCGCCCTCGCAGCCCGGCGTCACCATCGAGGTCGTCGATCCCTCGAACGCCTCCGTGACCGTGACGGTGCAGAGGCCGAACATCCAGCTCCCGCAAGGGGGCCAGGCCCGCGTGGGCCACGAGCACGATTACAGCTGGATCACGGGATACCTGTATTACGTCCACACCAACGGGGGGCGGTGGGTGCTGCGCTACGCCAGCCTCGACCAGGTGGACCGCTTCGGCGGCAGTGTGGTCCTGGCCCTGGCGGTGGAGATGAAGAACTATCGGGAAGGGGATCTGGTCTGCGTCCACGGTGAGGTGCTGGACGAGGGCCGTAGTGGGAGGTCGCTCGGCGGCGCCCTCTACCGCGTGAACGCGATCA
>JBBRPS010000336.1:0-10478 GCA_038227745.1 Gemmatales bacterium
GTCTTTCTTTCGTAGTCCCGCGGCCCGGCCAGAGGGAAAGAAAGAGCCAAAGCGGCGCCGAGCGCCGCACTCCAAAGCGCCTCCCCGCTACACCCCAATGCAAAGCGCTCTAAACGTCCGATCCTTTCCTCTCCCGCAAGCTGTACGGCACCTCCAGCCCATGCGCCTCCATCATCGCCTCGTCGGCGAGTAACTCCGCGGCCGGCCCGTCGGCGGCGACTCGCCCCCGGTCGAGCACGACCACCCGCGCGCACGTCTCCAGTACCATTTCCAGGTCGTGCGAGGCGATCACCTTCGTCCCCGGCAACTTTTGCAGCAGGCGGATCAGCTCGCGCCGCCCGCGCGGGTCGAGGTACATCGACGGCTCGTCCAGCAGCAGGATCTCCGGCCCCATCGCCAGCACCCCCGCCAGCGCCACGCGCCGCTTCTCGCCGCCGGACAGGTGGAACGGCACCCGCTGTCCGCAGTCCACCAGCCCCACGCGCGCTAGCGCCTCGGCCACGCGGCGGCGCACCTCGTCCGCAGGCAGGCCCAGGTTGAGCGGGCCGAAGGCCACATCGTCGAACACCGTCGCGTTGAAGAGCTGGTCGTCGCTGTTCTGAAAGACGATGCCGACCTTCTCCGGCAGGCGCTTGCGCTCGCCGGGGTTGGCGGGGTCGAGCGCCGCCAGCCGCGCCATGCCGGGCTTCAACGGCAGCACTCCCGCCAGGGCCAGGAAGAGGGTTGTCTTGCCCGCGCCGTTGGGGCCGACCAGGCCGACGCACTCGCCCGGCGCCACGCCGAACGAGACGCCGTCCAGGGCGGCCAGTCCGTCCGCGTAGGCGTAGGTCAGCCCCTGCACCACGATGGCCGAGTCGGCGGGCACGGCGAGCCTTTCAGCGCGAGAGCAAATCCCAGGTCAGCAAGGCGGCGGCCGCGGCGACGAGGAGAGCGAACGCGCGCACGTCGCCGGCGCCGGTGCGGAAGACGACCAGCGAGCGGAAACGGCCGGCGAAGCCGCGGCAGCGCATCGCCTGGCCGACGCGCTCGGCCCGCTCGGCGCTGCGCACCAGCAGCGTCCCCGCGGCGTGGCCCACGGTCCGGTAACTGTGCAGGGTCGCCCGGTTGCGGTAGCCGCGCACGCGCAGCGCGACCCGCAGTCGGTTCGTCTCCTCGACCAGGAGGAACAGGTAGCGGTAGGTCAGGGCCATCAGCTGGATCAGCAGCCCCGGTACGCGCAGGGCGTGGGCCGCCTTGAGCGTCACCTCCCAGGGGGCCGTCGCCCACAGGACCAGCATCAGTGTGAAGACGGCGATGGTCTTCAGCGAGACCAGCACGGCCAGCTCGACGCCGCGCGGCGACAGTTCCAGCGGGCCGACCGTCCAGGGCGTCTCGTGCTCGTGGGGGAGGAAGGGGAGGAAGCCGGCGAACAGGACGAGGAAGAGGGTGGCCAGGGCGAGGCGGGCCAGGTACCAGCGCAGCGGCAGACGCGCCAGGGCGAGGAGGAGCCAGGCGCCGAGGACGGCGGCGAGGGCGGGCGGGACCGTGCGCAGGGCGGCGGCGACCGCGGCGGCGGGCAGCAGGGCCGCCAGCTTCCAGCGCGGATCGAGCCGGCTCACCGGCGACGGCGGGCTGCCCGGGAGGTCGAAGGCCAGCGTCATGGGGGAGAAACGCAAAGCCCCCGCCGAGGGAGGTCGGCGGGGGCCGAAGAAAAGCATGAGAGGCTGGTTAGCGCCGCTGCTGCGTCGGGGTGGTCGAGGGAGTCCCCGACGTCCGGCCCATCTCGGCGTGCAGCTCGTTCTCGGCCTCGAGCCAGTCCTGCCTGTCGGTCCCGCTCGGGCAGCCTCGCTTGCACCACTTCTCGTACGCCCGCTGCGAGATCTTCTCGTGCGGGACCTTGGCGCTGCTGGTGTTGCTGCTGCTCGACGGGGTTTGCGTCGGCGTCACGACTCTCGACATGATCGTCCCTCCTGGAAACAAGTCTCTTCTGTCGGGCCCAACTGCCCAACGACGGGCATATTGCACCACATTCTAGGGCCGCCTGCAAGGAGTTTCACCCGCAAAATCGACAAAAACCGTAAAACCGGCACGAGTGCCACACTGCCGTGAAGCGGTCTCGTCCGCAAGCGGCGCGGTCAAAGGCTCTCGATCTTGCTGTGCTCGTCCAGCGTCACGGTACTCAACTCGCCGTTGTCCTTGGTGAAATGGACCAGCGGCACGACGACGTCGTCCTCGGGGACGCGGTCGGTGGACAGGCCCGTGACCAGGGCGTTGACTGCGCGGAACGTGCCGGTCACGGTCGTGGTCCAGGTCTTCGTGCTGCCGACGCGCACGCGCTGCGTGATGCGGAGGCGCTGGCCGGGCTGCAGTCGGCCGAGGACTTCGACGGTGGCCGGATCCAGGGGGCGGGTGGTCGGCGGGATGTTGCCGGGTAGCGTGCTCATAGGACGTCTCCCCCGCCGCGCGTGCCGCGGACCAGCGCGATCCGCCCGGTGCGGGCCAGTTCCAGGATGCCGTAGGGGCGCATCAGGTCGATGAACGCCTCGATCTTCCGCTCCTGCCCGGAGATCTCCATCATCAGGTCGTTGGCGCTGACGTCCACGACGCGGGCGCGGAACATCTCGACGAGCAGGACGATCTCCATGCGCTGGGTCGGGCTGGCCTTGACCTTGAGGAGCATCAGGTCGCGCTCGACGAAGTCCTCGCTGCTGATGTCCTGCACCTTGACGACGGTGACGATCTTCTCGAGCTGCTTGCGGACCTGCTCCAGCTCGTTGTCGTCGCCGTGGACGACGAACGTCATGCGCGACAGCTGCGGGTCTTCGGTCTCGCCGACCGCGAGGCTGTCGATGTTGAAGCCGCGCGAGTGCAGCATGCCCGAGACGTGGGCGAGCACGCCGGGCTGGTTGTGGACGAGGGCCGAGAGTACGTGGCGCATGAGATCTCCCACGGGACGCCGTTCGCTGGGGGAATCTTAGCGACCGGGCGGGGGGCGTTCAATGCGCGGGGGCGGGCGCCCGGCTGACTCTGCGACCTGATTCCGCGGCCGGTCAGGGATCCTCCCCGAGCGACCGCGCTAGCCGCGACTTGATCCGCTTGAAGATCCGCCGCACCGTCCGCTCCGAGCAGCCCAGCCGCTCCGCGATCTCCTCCTGAGTATGCTCCTGCAGCACCAGGTCCACGACCTGCCGCTCTTCCTCGTCGAGGCCGTCGAGCAGGACGCGCAGGTGGTCGGCGATGGCGGCGGCCTCGTCGGGGGCGGGACCGGGGGCGGCGGGGTCGGGCGCGACGGCGCTGTCGCCGAGCCCCCAGGCGACGGCTTTCTCCTGATCCAGGCCGCGCTTCTGCCTCATGTGGAAGCGCGTTTGCTCGCGGATCTTGGTCAGCGTGATGGCGCACAGCAGTCGCCAGAGCGATTCGCTGTCCTCGAGCTTGAACTCGCCGCCCTGGGCGCGGCGGAGGAAAGTGCGGCAGGCGGACTGCACCACGTCCTCCGGCCCGACGCGGCGGCGCAGCCCCTCCGCCAGGTGCCGTTCGGCGACCTGGTGGAGCATCTTGCCGTATTGCTCCCAGAACTCGCGGACGACCTCGCCGTCGCCGTCGCGCAGTCCATGGATCAATCTCTGCCAGCGCTCTTCCTCGCTCATCGCTCGTCCCCCACAGGGCGGCTCAGGGGTCACGCCCCGCCCCAGAAATGCCGGCCGGGGCGGGGGAGGGGTGACATGCCGAACGCAGCGTAGCACGGGCGGTGGCGGAATGCAACGGTCGGGGTCGTCGCGCTCGTCGCGAAAAAGTTGGCCGCCCTCGGGAGCGAAGGAGAACCAGGACTCGGTTTGACATCATCCTGTACCGACTGGACGTCACGATCGTCATCCCCCGCCGGGGTGCTTGCCGGTGAACTCGGGGCTGCTGAAGAAGGCGGCCAGCGCCCCCGGCCGCATGGCGCCGCCCTGCAGCGCCCCGACCCAGTACGTCAGGTCGCCGGACTGCGGGTCGCGGTTCAGCAGGTCGTGGTACAGCTGCGCGACAAAGCCGACCCAGTCCGTCGTCCGGTACTCGCCGCTGGCCATTATCTGCAGGGCGATGTTCGACCGCGGCGTACCGCTCTGCAGCACGCCGGTCCAGTAGCTCAGGTCGCCGGCGCCGGCATGGCGGTGCAGCAGATCCTGGTAGGCCTGGTCGATCCAGGCCGCCGACGTGTTCGACAACTTGCCGAGGTATTCCGGGCTGGCCACGATCTGCGCCGCCACCTGCTCGTGCGTGGCGCCGCCCTGGAGCTGGGTCAGCCAGTAGGCGAAGTCGCCGGCGCTGGGGGCGCGGTGGAGCAGGTTCTGGTACGCCTGCGGGAGCCACTGGCTGCCCTCGAAACGGCGGGCCTCGACGCTCTGCGCGATCGACGCGACGATCGCGTCACGGCTGCCGCCCTGCTGCATCACGTTCAGCCAGTAACTGAAGTCGGCGGCGCCGGGCGCGCGGCCCGTCAGGTAGGGGTAGACCGCCGTGAGCCACTTGCCGCTCTGCGCCGTCACGTACTCGGGGCTGCTCACGATCGCGGCCGCGGCGGCGTCGCGCGCCACGCCGTGCTGCAGGGCGTTCAGCCAGTAGCTGGAATCGTTCGCGCTGGGGGCGCGGCCGAGGAGGCTCTGGTAGGTCTGCGTGAGCCAGGTGCTGTCCGAGCTGCCCGTCAGCGAGGTGGCCTGGCTCACGCCGCCGGTCGGGGCGGCGTTCGCGGGGATCGTCAGCCGGTAGTTCGTCGCCCCGACCGACACGGTCTTCGTGACCGCCGACGTCAGGCCGCCGTTGAAGGTGACCGCGTACGTGCCCGGGTTGAGCTGGAGGCTGTAGCCGCCCGAGCCGAACGTCGTCGTCGCGCCGGCGCCCTGGACGGTCACCGTCACGCCGCCGAGGCCCTCGCCGGGGTCGTACTTGCCGTTGCGGTTCGCGTCGCTGAAGACCACGCCGGTGAGGTACGGCCGGGTGTCGGAGTTCACCGCGGTGTCGATCGTGTAATAGTCCTTGTAGGCGCCCGTGCCGTTCTGAACGATGCCGACGCCGACGGCGTCGTGGTCGCGGTAGACGGCGTCGATGGCAAGGAGCTGGCGGCGGTGGCCGAGCTCAGGCTCGCCCGTATCGACGACCAGGGCTTTGAGAGCGGCGGCGGGGTCGGGGTAGCCGGCGGCGATGCTCTCGCCCCAGCCGTGGTTGGCGAAGCCGGCGGCCGCGATGCGCGCCCCGGGGTCGGCGCCGCCCGACGAGACGTGACTGAAGTAACCCTGGTCGTTCATGTCCTGCGAGTGGCCGAGCGCGGCCTCGATCAGCTGCGGGTCGAACGCCAGCGGCTGCGAGGGGGCGACGTTGGAGAGGTCCACGCCGGCCGCGGCTCCATAGGCCGCCGGGTTGGCGCGGACGTCGTTGAGCAGCTCGAGGAACTGTTGCTCGACGGCCGTGGGGGGCACGCCCGACAGGACCTCACGCGACTCCAACTGCTCCAGCTGCGGTACCCAGCGCCGGCGGGCGCGAGGGGAAAGAGGTGCGGACAAGGTCGGTCTCCTTTGCGCGTATCATCATGGGGAGCACGCTTTGGTGACGGGATGGCAAAGCGAGATCCGGCTTGGGTGAAGCACGGCCCTCGCCGCTCGAGAGCGGCAGGGGTTGATTGTAGGGAGGGGGGAGCGGACCCGGGGCAGTCAGGCGAGTCCTTTCGCCCGGCGGGCACCGGGGGTGGAGGAGGGCCAAGCGTCGGGTCGCGTGGGGCCGCCGCGGGGGCGACGGGGTCGAGACTGACCTTGGTGCCGTCCTCTCTGTTCCTGAGAAATTTAGGTCGTTCCGGCAAGAAATGCAAACCGGACACACCCGTTCTCGGCCGCAAAGATCGCCCGGAAGGCGTCCCCTGCGCCTGCGGAAGGGGCGCTGCAACCGCTGCGGCTTCGCGCCCCGCGCCCGCGGCGCCGCGGAACAAGGCCGCAAGAGCCGCAAGCCTTCTCCACCTCGCGCCGCTTCCGCACGCCGCAAGGTTGCCGGCCCGGCCGGCGCTTTTTTCCAGGGCCAGTCGCGACGGGCGCAGCTGACGTGTGTGCAACTTTCCGCAGGCTGCGCCGCTTCGCAGTCGCCGCGCAGCTGGGAAACGCGAGACGGTCAGCTGTCCGCGCGCCGTGGGCTACAGGGAGTTCGCGCAGACCGGCTTGACGCGAATTCTTACAATGGCAGCGCAGGCAAGCCCGGTTGATTCTGACGAAGGACCCTTGCATGAAGCGGCGTTTGCTCACGCCCGGCCCGACCCCGGTGCCCGAAGACACGCTTCTGGAGATGGCCCGGCCGGTCTTCTACCACCGCAGCGCCGAGTTCCGCGCGCTGCTCGCCGAGGTGAACGAGGACCTGAAATACGTCTTCCAGACGAAGAACTCCGTCCTGACGCTGACCAGCTCCGGCACGGGCGGCCTGGAGGCGGCGGTGGCCAACGTGCTGCCCCCGGGCGGTAAGGCCATCTGCCTGAGCGCCGGCCGCTTCGGCGAGCGCTGGAAGAACCTGTGCAAGGCGTTCGGCGTCGAGTCGGTCAACGTCACGGCGCCCTGGGGGCAGGCCGTCCAGCCGGTGCAGCTCGCGAAGGCCCTCGCCGACCACCCCGACGCGGTCGCGGTCTGCGCCACGCTGAGCGAGACCTCGACGGGCGTCGGCCACGACATCGCCGCCTTCGGCAAACTGGTCGCGGCCACGCCGGCGGTCCTCATGGTGGACGCGATCAGCGGCCTGGGCGCGATGGAGTGCCGCACCGACGACTGGCACGTCGATGTGTGCGTGACCGGCTCGCAGAAGGCGCTGATGATGCCGCCGGGCCTGGCGTTCGTGTCGGTCGGCGACAGGGCGTGGCAGGCGATCGAGAGGAACCCGAATCGGCGGACGTTCTACTTCGACCTGAAGAAGGCGCGGGCGGCGCTGGAGACGGGCGACACGCCGTACACGCCGGCGCACACATTGATCCGCGCGATGCGGGTGAGCCTGAAGCGGATTCGGGCGGAGGGGATCGAGAACGTGTGGGCGGCGCAGGCGCGGAACGCCGCCGCGGCCCGGGCGGGCTTCCGGGCGATGGGCCTGGAGCTGTTCGCAAACCCGCCGAACAACGCGCTGACGGTGGCGAAGCTGCCCGAGACAGTGGACGGCAATGTGCTGCTGTCGAAGCTGGAGAAGCAGTACGGCATGAAGCTGGCGAACGGCCAGGACCAGCTCAAGGGGAAGATCATCCGCCTGGCGCACATGGGCTACATCGACCAGTTCGACGTGCTGGCGGCGCTGTCGGGCGTGGAGCTGGTGCTGCAGGAGATGGGGCACCCGGTCGAGGCAGGCAAGGGCGTGGCGGCGGCGCAGAGGGTGTTCGCGGCGTCGGTTCCCCAGGGCGGGAAAGGGGGATGACGATGGCCCTTCCCCAGGACCCGGCCAGGGACGAGGCACCGGAGGGGGGCGGGGAGGAGGCGTCGGGGGCTGGCGGCCTCGAAGAACTGCTTCATCGGCTGGGGACTTCCCGCGAATCCGTGGCGCGGCTCGGTCGGAAAGCGGCGGAGGCGGAGAGACTTCTCGGGATCCACGGCGTCTCGGTGACGGCCGGGACGCCCGGCGGAGCAGCCTCCAACGCTCCGCGGCAACTCATCGAGCGCCACTTTCGGGTCCATGAGACGCCCACGCGCGCCGACCCGCTGCATTGTACGGTGGAGTTGCCGAAACCAGTGATCCCGGAAGTCGCTGACCTGTTCAACCGCCTTTTTGGCCGGAAATAGTACGATGAACGCTCCCAAGAATGGTTCCCCGACCCTGCGCCAGATGGAGAACGCGCCCTCGCCGATCAGCCGCGTGATTGCCTTCGGTTATTCGGACGGGCCGACTGAAGGCGTACTCCAGGTAGGGGACGGCGGAGAGGTTTATCAGTTCTCCCTGATCGATGAACTGGAGGTCGGCGGCAGCGACAGCGCAGAGGTGCGCCTGTTCGGGCTGTCTCGCTTGCCGTCACAGGTTTTTCAGAAACTTGTGGATGTGCTGTCCCCCTACAGCAAACCTCAGTGGCCCGTCTGGGTCCCTGTCTGGAGGTTTCCTGACGATGTCATCCGGCAGGAAGTCGATCGCCAGGTGGGGGCCCTGCATGAAGGCCCCGGCGCGGTGGCCTGGCTGGTGGCGACCTCTGACCTGCTCGGGACCCTGCGGCTGGTGAAGGAGGTCGCAAGTACAGGCCTTGGCACGGCGAAATCGCAAGCGCTAGAGGCGTTGCAGTTGGAGTGAGCAGCCGCACAGGATGCGGACGATTCTCGAACGAGAGGGGAAAACCATGACCTCCTTGATCGCCGATGACGCCATGCTGGCGCGGCTCTGTCAGGTAACGGGTCTGACGGAGATCCGCGACGCGAGCGGCAAGGTGATCGGCTATTACACGCCGGCCAACCTGGCCCAGCCTCATGCCGGCACGAAAGGGGCCTTCGCCCTCGACCTGGCGGAGATCGAACGCCGGAAGCAGTCGCAGGAGAAAGGCCATACCACCTGCGAAGTTTTCGAGCACCTCAAGGCAGTCACGACGGATGAGAAGATGCGCGACTACCTTCAGAAGAAAATCGAGGGTTTCACGGAGAGAGACCAATGCGCTTCACCGTGACCTGGGATCCGCCCGCGGAGGCCGAGCTTACGAACCTCTGGCTCAACGCACCCGATCAGCAAGCGATCGCCGATGCCGCGGACGAGCAGGTCTTTCATGTGGCAGTTTTCGGGTAAATCTTCCGACAGTTCCCCGTATCGCCCGGCCCCGATGGTAAGGAAATCATGCCCCGCGTTCTCATTGCCGACAAACTCGAAACCTCCGGCCTCGACCTGCTCAAGCAGGCGGGCATCGAGTTGGACAACCGCCCCGGCCTCACCGACGCCGCCCTCAAGGAGGCGCTGCGCGCCGCCGACGCCATGATCGTGCGCAGCAAACCGCAGGTCACCGCCGACCTCCTCGACAACCCGGGCAAGCTCCGCGCCGTCGTCCGGGCCGGCGTCGGCGTGGACAACATCGACATCGCCGCCGCCACGCGCAAGGGCATCGTGGTGATGAACACGCCCGGCGGCAACACCGTCAGCACCGCCGAGCACACCATCAGCATGATGATGGCCCTCGCCCGCCACATCCCCGCCGCCGACGCCTCCACCCGCGCCGGCAAGTGGGAGCGCACCAGGTTCCTCGGCACCCAGCTCGCCGGCAAGACCCTCGGCGTCATCGGCCTGGGCCGCATCGGCAAGGAGGTCGCCCGCCGCGCCCTCGGTCTGGACATGAAGGTCGTCGGCCTCGACCCGTTCCTCGCCCCCGACCGCGCCGCCCAGCTAGGCATCGAGAGCGTGCCGGACCTCGACCGGCTCCTGCCGCGCTGCGACTTCCTCACCATCCACGTCCCCGGCGGCGGCGAGACGAAGAACCTCCTCGGCGCCGAGCAGCTCGCGAAGCTGAAGCGCGGCGCCCGCGTCCTCAACTGCGCCCGTGGCGGTATCATCAACGAGGAGGCCCTCGCCGACGCCCTCCGCTCCGGCCACGTCGCCGGCGCCGCCCTCGACGTCTTCGCCAGCGAGCCGCCAGGGAAAAACCCGCTGCTCGAGCTGCCGAACGTCGTCGTCACGCCCCACCTCGGCGCCTCGACGCTGGAGGCCCAGGACGCCGTCGCCCGCGAGGCCGCCCAGCTCCTGATCGACTTCCTCACGCGCGGGGTGGTGCAGTTCGCGGTGAACATGGTCGCCGTGGACCGCACCGAGCTGGAGGAACTGCGCCAGTACGTGGACATGGGCCGCCGCCTCGGGCTGCTGCACGCGCAGATGTGCCAGGGCGCGATCACGCGCGCGGAGCTGCACTACCGCGGCGAGGTCGCCCGGCGCAGCACGAAGCTCATCACGGCGGCCTTCGCCGCCGGCCTGCTGGAGTACCGCCTGGCGCAGGAGGTGAACATTGTCAACGCCGAGCTGCTGGCCCGCGAGCGCGGCATCGAGATCGTCGAGCAGCTCAGCCCGAAGAAGGGCGACTTCAGCACCATGATCAAGGCGGACGTCGTCACGGAGAAGAAGACGTACACCGCCGCGGGGACGCTGTTCGGCAACCAGTACCTGCGGCTGGTGCAGCTCGGGCCGTACCACCTCGACGCCTTCCTGGACGGCGTGATGCTGCTGTTCACGCACAAGGACGTACCCGGCCTGATCGGCTTCATCGGCACGATCTTCGGCAAGCACAAGGTGAACATCGCGCAGATGACGGTCGGGCGGCAGCAGCCGGGCGGCGAGGCGATCGCGGTGCTCAACCTCGACAGCCTGCCGCCGGAGGAGGCGCTCCAGGAAGTCCGCGCCCACGGACAGATCAGCAGCCTGAGCGTCGTCAAGTTGCCGCGCGCCGGCGAGATGCCGGCCTGGTTCGGTTGAGAATTTAGCCGCGGTTGAGCGATATGCGGTGGGGAGCAGCGGATCGTGGCCGACGCGCTCCGCGAGTCGGGGAAGCGCATCGGCCA
>JBBRPS010000337.1:0-10469 GCA_038227745.1 Gemmatales bacterium
CATTTCCGCATAGTTCGCGGCCTCGACCGCCCGGGTCACGGGCGCGTTCCCGAACCCGGGCGGCGTTGAAGGCCGGCCGGCCGGGGGGTTGTCCCACCCCGGCACCGACAGGAGCGATGCCGATGAAGCGAAAATCCCTGGTGAGTGCGAGTCTGCTGCTGCTTTGTTGCGGCTGCAGCACGATGAGCAATACGGAGGCCGGCGCGGTGACGGGCGGCGCTCTTGGTGCCGGCGTGGGCGCCCTGGCCGGCGCCGCGGTGCGCGCCCCCGTGGCCGGCGCCCTGATCGGCGGCGCGGTGGGCGCCCTGGCCGGCGGCGCGGCGGGCAACGCCGAGGACCGCCGCGAGGACCGCGCCATCCGCCAGGCGGCCGCGGCCCAGGCGGCCGCGGTCCCGCCGCCGCCCACGCCGTCGCCGGAAGAGGTGGCCAACATGGTGCGGAGCGGACTCGGCGACACGGTCGTCATCAACGCGATCCGCCAGTCGCCCGGCCCCTACGTCCTGGCCAGCAACCAGATCGTCTGGTTGAAACAGCAGGGCGTGAGCGACGTGGTGATCTCCGAGATGCAGGCGCACGGCCCGCAGCAGGTGGTCTACCCGGGGCCGCGGCCGGTCATCATCTACGAACAGCCGCCGCCGGTCCGCTTCGGCTTCGGCTACAGTTACGGTCGCCGCTGCTGGTGATGAGAGAGGCGAACTGCAGAACGGAAACGGGGCGGGCCTCGTCAACCGGACGGCGCCCGCCCCGTTTTTGCTCGTTGACACCTGGACGCCCTGCGACTCCGCGAAATGACTGTCGGGGTGGGTGCCGCAGCGCGACCAACGTGCCAAAATGCCGGGGGGTATAAGAGGCGGAGGAACGAAGGAACGAGCCGGCGGCCCGTCGCGCAGCGACACCCCCACAGACCCCGCCGGGGCCAGCCCGGCGGAACGTGTGGCGTCCGCCTCTCACGGCGCCGGCGCTTCCAGAGATCCCAATAGGGTCTGTAGCGCGTCGAAGTCCACCGGCTTGACCATGTGGTCGTCGAACCCGGCCGCCAGGGAGCGCCGCCGGTCCTCCTCGCCGCCATAGCCCGTCAGTGCCACCAGCACCGCCCGGCCGTAGCCCGGCTCGGTCCGCAGCTGCCACGCCACCTCGTAGCCGTTCAGCCCCGGCAGGCCGATGTCCAGCAGCACCAAGTCCGGCTGATATGCCGCCGCCACCTCCAGCGCCTGCCGGCCGTCGTGGGCCGTCCGCACGTCGTTGCCCACCAACCGCAGCAGCGTCGCCAGGGTGTCCGCCGAGTCGCGGTTGTCGTCCACGACGAGGATGCGCCGCGGCGCCCCGCGGGCGGCCGGCGCGGCCGCCCGCGGGGCGCCGCCGTCGGCCGCGGTGTCCGCCTCCGCCAGCAACGGCAGGCGCACCACGAACTCGCTGCCGCGGCCCGGCCCCTCGCTGAACGCCTCCACCGTGCCGTCGTGCATCTCGGTGAGCTGCCGCACCAGCGTCAGCCCGATGCCCAGGCCGCCCTCGGCCCGGTCCAGCGTCCGCTCCGCCTGCGTGAACAGGTCGAACACGGTCGGCAGCACGTCCGCCGGGATGCCCATGCCCGTGTCGCGCACCCGCACCGCCACCTCGCCCTGGCCCCGCTCCACGGTCAGCCAGACGTGGCCGCCCTCCGGCGTGTACTTCGCGGCGTTGTTCAGCAGGTTCCAGAAGATCTGCGCCAGCCGGACCGCGTCGCCCTCCACGCAGCCGGCGTCTGGCGGCACCGTCACGTCCAGCCGGTGCTTGCGCGCGTCCATCAGCGGCCGGCTGCCCTCCAGCGCCCGCTCCACGATGGTCGCCACCTCGACCGGCTCCTTCTGCAGCTTGATCTTGCCGCGCGTGATGCGGCTCACGTCCAGCAGGTCGTCCACCAGCCGCACCATGTGCTCCACCTGCCGCTCGATGATGTCCAACGCCTGCCGCTGGCTGGCCCGCCGCTCCTTGCCGCGCATGCGGATGATGTGCAGCGCGTTCCGCATCGGCGCCAGCGGGTTGCGCAGCTCGTGCGCCAGCATCGCCAGGAACTCGTCCTTGCGCCGGTCCCCCTCCTTAACCTCCCTGTAAAGGCGGGCGTTGTCGAGGGAGACCGCGACGCGCCGGGCGAAGTCCTCCGCCAGTTCCAGGTCGTCCGGGGCGTAGCCGCGCCGCGGCGGCGCGACGAAGAACGCGAGGGCGCCCACGCGCTCGCCGCGCACCGCCAGCGGCACGATGATGCCGGACCCGGGATTCAGTTCCTGCAGCAGTTGCCGGTGCTCGGCGTCCACGGCGGCCTCCTGCAGGGCGCGGCCCGCCTCGGGCAGCAGTTCGGCCGCGCCGCTCTTCAGCACGCGCACGACCGGCGACGGCGACTCCCAGGTCAGCGGGTAGCGGCCCCACAGCCGGTACAGCACTTTCTCCTTCGCGGCGTCGGCGTGTGCCACCACCTGCTCGATGCAGCCGTCCTCCCCGACCATGAACACCAGACACCAGTCCGCGAAGAACGGCACCGCCTGCCGCGCCACCTTGCCCAGCGTGCTCTCGCGGTCCACCAGGACGGCCAGGGTCGTGCTCGCCTCGGCCAGGAAACGCAGCTTCTCGTTGGCTCGCTCCAGCGCCGCCGTGCGCTCGCGGACGCGGTCCTCCAACTCGGCGTGCATCCGCCGCAGCGCGTCCTGGTAGCGCTTGCGCTCGATCGCGTAGCGGATCGCGCGGTCCAGGGCGTCGGCGTCGATGCGGCCCTTGACGAGGTAGTCCGCGGCCCCGGCCTTCATCGCCTCGAGGTCCACCTCGCGCTCGCCCTGGCCGGTCAGCAGGATCGCGGGCGCCCGGCAGCCGCGGGCCACCGCCGCGCGCAGCAGCTCCAGGCCGTCGTGCTCGCCCAGGCGGTAGTCGAACAGGTAGACGTCGTGCCGGTCCGCGCGCACTGCCTCCGCGCCGGCGTCGTAGCCCGCCGCCCACTCCAACTCGAATCCCGCCCCCGGGATCTCCGCGAGCAGCTCGCGGGTCAGGAAGTAATCGTCCTCGTCATCCTCGACGAGCAGC
Source organism: Gemmatales bacterium (assembly GCA_038227745.1). Classification (GTDB taxonomy): domain Bacteria; phylum Planctomycetota; class Planctomycetia; order Gemmatales; family Gemmataceae; genus DASPXY01. The sequence continues at coordinate 3,049 of JBBRPS010000337.1, forward strand.
ACCCGGAGGCGCCTGGCTTCACTCCCCTCCCCGCGGACGCCCGGCGGCACGGGGGCGACGCTGGGGTCCATTCAACCTCCCTCCCCGTCGCCGGGGAGCTCGACGATCTCCAGCCAGTACTTGCCCAGCGCCTTGACGACCTCGACGAGCGCGTCGAACGTCACGGGCTTGGTGATATACGAGGCGGCGCTGAGGTCGTAGGTGCGGAAAATGTCCTCCTCTGCCTTCGACGTGGTGAGGACGACGACGCGGATGTACTTGAGCGCCGGGTCGGCCTTGATCTCGCGCAGGGCCTCGCGGCCGTCCTTGCGCGGCATGTTCAGGTCCAGGAGGATCAGGCCGGGGCGCGGCGAGTCCGCCGGGTCGCCGTACTTGCCGCGGCGCTTGAGATAGTCCATTAGTTCCTCGCCATCGTGGACGAAGCGCAGGTCGTTGACCAGGCGGCTCGCCTCGAATGCCTCGCGCGTCATCAGGCGGTCGTCGGCGTCGTCGTCGGCCATCAAGATGGTGATCGGTTTTGGTGGTCGGCTCATGCTACCCCGCCCTCGGGTGTCGTCGGTGTCAGGGGGAGCGTGACGACGAACGTCGCTCCATCCCCCGGCGCGCTCCGTGCCGCGATCGTGCCGCCGTGCCGCTCGACGATCTTGCGGCAGATCGCCAGGCCTATCCCCGTCCCCTCGTACTCGCTGCGACTGTGCAGGCGCTGGAACAACTGGAAGATCCGGTCCAGGTACTTCTCGTCGAAGCCGATGCCGTTGTCCTGCACGGTGAGCTCGCACAGCGGGCCGGCGCCGTCGCCCCCGGGAAGAATTCGGCCCTCCACACGGACGACGGGCGGTTCGTCCGGCTGGTGGAATTTCAGACTATTGGCGATCAGGTTCTGGAGCAACTGGCGCATCTGGGTGGGGTCGGCGTTCAGCGCGGGCAACTCGCCCAGTTCGACGCGCCCGTCCGTCTGCTGGAGTCGGCCCTCGAGGTCGGAGACCACCTGCCGAGCCTCTTTCGCCAGGTCCACCGGCCCGAACGGCTGGGCCTTCGTCGTCACGCGCGAGAAGGCCAGCAGGTCGTTGATGAGGGTGCTCATCCGCGCCGCCGCCGCCCGCATCCGGTCGAGGTATTCGCGGCCCTGCTCGCCCAGCGCCGCGGCGCATTTCGCCTGCAAGCGGTCCCCGAAGGCCTGAATTTTCCGCAGCGGCTCCTGCAGGTCGTGCGACGCCACCGAGGCGAACTGCTCCAGCTCGCTGTTGCTCCGCTGCAGCTCGGCGGCGAACGTCTGCAGGGCCTCGTTGGCGTCGGCCAGCTCCGCGGTTCGCTGGCGTACGCGGTGCTCCAGCTCCGCGCGCGTCCGCCGCAGGTCGTCCTCCATCTCCATGCGCTCGGTGATGTCGGTATTGGTCCCGAACCAGGAAACGATCCGGCCCTGCTCGTCGCGCACCGGCAGGGCGCGGGACAGGTGCCAGCGCATGGCGCCGTCGTGGCGGCGCAGCGGGAACGTGTCCTCCCACGGCGCGCCGCCGGCGATGGCGACCTTGAACTTCGCCAGCACGCGCGGCAACTCGGCCGGGTCGTGGACGGACTGCCAGCCCCACCCCTCCATCTGTTTCGGCGTCGTACCGGTGTAATCGTACCACCTCCTGTTATACCAGAAGATGTAGCCGTCCGAGCGGGTCATCCAGGCCAGTTGCGGGATCGAGTCGGCGAGGGTGCGGAAGCGCTCGCGCTGCGCGCGCAGCTCCTCCTCCGCCCACTTGCGGTCGATGCCCAGGGCGACACCGTTCGCGACCGACACCATCGCGCCCAGGGTCTCCTCGGACAGCGGCGTGCGGGCGAACATGGCCATGACGCCGAGGATGCGGCCCCCGACCAGCAGCGGGTAGCCCGCGAAGCTGACCATGCCCTCGCGCCGGGCCCACTCCTGGTCGCCGATGCGCGGGTCGCCGAGGACCGCGTTCGTCAGGTGCGGCTGGCGCTCCTGGGCGATGAGGCCGATCTTGAACTTGCCGACCGGCACGCGGCCGTGCGCCCCGTCGAGGTGGGTGTACATGCCGGCGCTGGCCTGCAGCTCCAATACCTGCACCCCCTCGTCGAGTGTCCAGATGCGCGCGAAGGCGGCATGCAGGTGCTGCACCATCGCCTCGGCGCAGTGGCGCAGCATGTCGGGCAGGTTGTCGCCGCGGGTGAGGGCCACCGCCACGTCCCTGCCGAACGCCGCCAGGCGGGCCTGCTCCTCGATCCGTACCCGCTGACGCTGCAGCTCCGTTTCTTCGGGGAACATGGTGGTGAACCGTTTGCCGGGGAAGGACTCCCGTTCGTATCACGCTCGTCCGCCGCCCGGCAGGGCGAACGCCGCCGGAGAGCGCTGCCGAGCAGCACGGGAGTCGAGGGGGGAGCGGAGACGAGGTCGGGGAGGGAATAGGGGCCTGTCGGCTGCCATAGCCGTGAAGGAACCCAGGCCCCGCGGCCCGGACCCTTCGCCGAATGGTCATTCTAACAGTCGCCGACAAAATGGCGAGCCGTGGGGCTGACCGTAGCACAGGCGTCTCGCCTGTGGGGGTGGCCCACAGGCGAGACGCCTGTGCTACGGCCAGCGCTTCCGGATTTCTGACCGTGCCCGGCCCGTGGTTATGGGGGATTGCGCGTGGCTGTAGCGGTTATGGCGAGCGGCCGGCTCACGCCGGCTGATGCTGCACTCTGCTTGGTGCCGGGTGTGTTAGCTGCGGAAGCCGCGCAGCTCGTGGTCGCTGAGGCGGCAGGAGAAACGGCAGTTGACCAGCCAGGTCCGCTCACCCCAGGCCGTGGCGCTGACGACGCGGCCGGAGAGGATGCGCGATTCGGAGAGGGAAGCGACGCGGTCGAGGATGGCCAGGACGGCGCCGGCCTGCAGCGGGCGATTGACCAGCAGGCCAATGGACTCCGCGGTCACGTCCCAGATGCCGGCGTCGAGCAGGGTCAGGCCGGGGCGGACCAGAATGCGGATGCCCTTCCTGGCGGTCGCGGCTTGGTCGGTGGACTGCATGGCGGTCCTTTAGGTCAGTGGCGGGTTGAACCGGCCACGCGCGTCGGGCGAGGCGGTATGGCGAAACCGTAGGTCACTTGCAGCCGACTGTCAAGCAACCGGGGCCGGTCGCCGATTCCCGGACGGCCGGCCTCCCCAGTCGGATTTTTCTCGCCGCGGCGAATTTTCCCGTCCCACGGACGGCCGCTTGGTGCATAAGACGGTAGGAGGTACGCGCCGATGATCCCGCTGCAAGTCCCCTGTCCCCTGTGCCGCACCGCACTGCACCTGCTGCACGCGCAGCCGCGACTGAGGCCTGTCAAGGGGACGACGGAGACCTACACCGTTGCCCGGCCCCCGCCCGGCGCGTTGTACGGCAGCAGCCCGGCGCTCGACTCGAAGTAACGGCGGCGGCGCTCGCGCACCTGCGGCACGGCCTCCTGCTGCTGTGCCCGCAGGTCGGCGAAGTTCGCCAGGCAGTAGGCGCAGCCGATCGTGTGCAGGTGGAAATCGAGGTAATCCTGGTAGTCCGGCTCGTGGACGCCGAGGAGGTAGGTGCCGAGCTGCTCGCGCGTCGGACACGTCAGGCGTCGCCGCCGCCAGATGGCGCCGATGGAGTGCTCGCCGCGGTCGCGCTCGACCATCAGCGCCCGCAACTGCCGCCGCAGGACGTCCGACTGGCGCAGCGCCTGCTCGACGCGGGCACTCTCGGCGTCGCCCAGGGCGTCGTCGAGATACCCCTCCAGCTGTTCGCGCGTCACGTCCGCCATGCCGCCCCTCCTTCCCTTAACAGAGAAGCCAGAGACATTTAACCATCCCGCCGCGCGCCAGTCAACGGACGGCGGCGCCCGCGCGGCCAGCCCGACTTCCAAAATTCCTCGGAAACGGGTATTGGAGGGGCCGGGAGGTCAACCGTGTCGCGACTCGGCCTGAAACAGCTCGTCAAACAGAAGTGCCCGCCCACCCTCTGGAGGGCGCTCCGCTGGCTCTGCCGCCCGGCGCTGCGGCGGCCGGCCCGCGCCGTCACGACGCTGGAGGCGCTGGACCGCGAGCTCGCCCGCGCCGAGCAGGCCGCCCGGGTGTCGCACGACGCCTTCCGCCAGGCACTGACCGAGTTCCGCTTCGAGCCGCCGTTGCGGCTGCCGCCGCGGCCGCGGTCGGTGGAGTACCGCGAGGCGCAGATGGCGCTCTACCGCCTCGTGTCGGGCCGCGACTCCTACGCGCCCGCCGTGAACGAGCAGAGCGACATCGACGTCACCGCCGCCGTCAACTGCCCCTATCCGTACGGCACGCGCAGCAGCACAATCGTTGGCGAGCAGCTCATGGCGGTCGGCTTCTTGATCCGGGCGCTGGGCCTGGCGCCGGGCGGCCGCGTCCTCGAGTTCGGGCCGGGGTGGGGGAACACGACGCTGGAGCTGGCGCGCACGGGCTACGCGGTGACGGCGGTGGACGTGGAGCCGAAGTACGTCGCGGTAATCCGCGAGCGCGCCCGCCGCCTCGGCGTCGCCGTCGAGCTGGCCTGCGGGGACATGCTGGCCTACCGCCCCGCGTGCCGCTTCGACCGCGTCGTGTTCTACGAGTGCTTCCACCACTGCGCCGACCACGCCCGCATGGTCGAGAACCTCGACGGCCTCGTCGCCGAGGGCGGCGCCGTGGTCTTCGCCGGCGAACCCATTGAGGACGACTTCCCTCTGCCCTGGGGCCTGCGCCGCGATGGCCTGTCGGTCTGGTCGATCCGCAAGTACGGCTGGCTGGAGCTGGGCTTCCGTACGAGTTACTTCGTGGACCTGCTGGCGCGGCACGGCTGGGTGACGGAGCGGCTCGACTCGCGCGACGTCGCCTGGCAGCGCGTCTTCGTGGCCCGCAGGGCGAATCGCCGCTGACCGAGCCCCCGCGGGAGTGCGCTTTGGAGTGCGGCGCTTCGCGCCGCTTTGGCTTTTTCTTTCGTACCCCTGTGACCTGGCACGAGGGAAAGAAAAAGCCAAAGCGGCGCAAAGCGCCGCACTCCAAAGCGCACTAGCCGAACAGGCGCACCAGGTCGCCCGCCTTCCCCAGCCGGTCCAGCTCCCAGCACGCCTGGAGGATCGCCATCGCGCGCTCCTTGCCATAGCGCGGCTCGACTAGCGCGCGGAACTTCGCCTCGACCTCCGCGTCGGTCATCGGGTTGCGGGCGTGGCCGCGCGGGAACTCCACCTCGCGCACCAGCCGCCTGCCGTCCGCCAGCGTCACCGTGAGGCGATTCGGGATGCCCGCGGGGTAGCGCGCCGACAGCGCCGCGTCGCGATGCACCTTCACCTTCGCCACCAGGTCCAGCAGCAGCGGGTCGGTGAAGCGGGCGTGCTCGAACTGCACGTCCGTGACCGTGCCGTCGGCCAACGCCACCGCCGTGCAGTAGGGCAGGCTGTGGTCGGCCGTCTCGCGCGTCTTCGGCCGCCACTTCTCCGGGTCCTTGCCGATGATGTCCACGGCGGCGTCGAAGGTGTGGATGTCGATGGCCTGGATCTTCCCGACGTCGCCGACCTCGGGCCGCAGCTGCAGAGCGGCGTCGATGGCGCTCTGCGAGTGGTACTCGGCGGGCCAGAACTTGAGGTAGGTCTGAGCGATCATGAAGGGCCGGCCGTCGCCACCGAGCGGGGCCAGCTCGAACGGGCCGGTCAGCAGTTTCATGAAGCCGAGGTCGCCCTCGAAAATCGGCGCCGGCCCGGTCAGGCCCTCGGCGGCCAGCAGCGCGGCGAAGACGCCGTTGCGCGCCGCGTTGGCGAAGGCGCAGCCCTTCCACATGCTCAACTCGCCGGAGCGCGTCTGGCGCAGGGCGGTGTTACAGACGCCGGCGATGCCGACGGCGTGCGTCGTGCGCTTGACATCAAGGCCCAGCAGCTTGCACGCGGCCAGCGCCGAGGAGATGGCGCCGTAAGTGACGTGGTCCCAGCCGTGGCGGCGCAGGCTGGCGGCGTCGCACAGGCGGCACTGGACCTCATAGGCCAGCACCGCGGCGACGATCATGTCGCGGCCGGTGGCGCCCGCGGCCTCGCCGGCAGCCAGCACCGCCGCCAGGTTGTCGCTGGGGTGGGCGGGTTCGAGGGACAGGTAGGTGTCGTTGTAGTCGAGGTAGCGGATCAGCAGGCCGTTGACGAAGGTCGCCCACTCAGTGCTGCTGCGGCCGCCGCCGAGCAGGCCGGCGCCCGGGTCGCTCTGCACGCGCAGGGCGCAGCGGCGGGCGGCGGCGTAGGCCTCGGCGCTCATGGCGCCGACCGCCGTGGCGAACGAGTCGATGAAGCGGCGCTTGACCTCGTGGACGACCGACACGGGCAGGTCGGCGAAACGGAGGTTACAGGCGTATTCCGCCAGGCGGTTGGCGAGCGGCTGGGTCATGAACGTCTCCTTGTCGGCGGTTCGCGGGAGCCGTCAGCGGTCTCCCTGGAGATTTTTTACCGGGAGGCGCGCCCGGCATCCAGGGAACGGCTTACCCGTCCGCGTCGAGGAGGTCGAACAGGGTCGTCGGGGTCTTGGCGGGACGGCGGAAGGCGGAGGACAGTTCGGGGCCGCGAAAGGGCGGAGGCGGACTCATCGACTACCGGGAGAGGATTCCCCCGGAATGATGAGCCCGCCTGTCCACCCCCTGCCCGCCCGCGACCCTGCGCCGGGGCCAAGGCAATGCAGACAAACAGGCCCGCGAGAACGGCCGTCATGCTGAGGATCGAACGCTTCATCGAAAGTTCCTTTCCGGGTTCGAGGATGCCGCTTCTGCCTTGTTCCGGTGGAGTTGCGAAAGTTCGCTTACCCGAGATCACACATCGTGCCACCCTTCCCCCTGAGAAGCGTAAGCGTCGGGCTGAAGCGGACAGCCTGTTTCGGTTTTTTTGTTCGGGTTGGTGGAACCCCCGGGCGCGACGGCTCGCGCCGGTCCCGGAGATCAGCGAGCCGCGAAGAACGTAAACGAGGCGAGCAGCAGGGCCGGCCCCGCTGCTCGCCTCGTTCGCCTTCCATCCGTCAGGAGCGCGGCTGGCCCCAAACACGAACCCGCAAATGGTGTCCGGTCCGTGTGCCACGGCTGTGTCAGCCGTGCTGGACATCGCCCCCACGGCTGACACAGCCGTGGCACACGGACCGGACAGTCTTACCGGGCTTGTGAATTAGGGCGGTAAGAGAAGGGTTATTGCCCGGGGCCGGAGAGGACGAAGGCCGCCCAGTCGCGCACCCCCGCCGCCGTCCCCCGCGGCCGCTCCGCCGGCGGCCGCTCCTCCTGCTCGGCGAGACGGCGCACCCGCTTGGCCAGGTCCGCGCCGCGCTCGCGGGCCAGGGCCGCCACCTCCTGGGGGTGCCGGTACAGCGCCAGCTGCGCCTGCCGCAGCGCTTGCAGGGGTGGCTCGCCTCGCTCCCACAGGCGGTGGTAGAAGACGGCCATCAGCGCCGCGGTCGGTTCGTC
>JBBRPS010000338.1:0-10417 GCA_038227745.1 Gemmatales bacterium
AAAACCTGCACTGAATTCAGGAGAGCCGCGACAGCCCGTGTTGTCGCGCTTTCCGCATGAATTCTGCGGTTTCCGAAGAGTGACACCACACTGTCATCGCTACCGACTTGGATGCAAGTTTTCGTGCCAGAAACACTAGCACAGCAAGTACAACGCGATCGAGCGGTGTTGGGGGATCTTGGAGAGGCACTGGAATGGGGCGTTGCTGGGAAGTGTGGCGACGGTGTTGGGGTGGGCGCAGACGATGACGTGGAAAGGGAACCAGCCGGTATAGCGAAACTGGACAAGAAGTTCCTATAATATCATGATCCGTGGTCGCTTGCCTGGGATGCGATTAGCCTGTTACAGGCTATCCGAAAAGCCGAATTCTCCGTAAGTTATTCTTACCAAAAGGGGATGCAACAAGCAAGATGGCCAGTGGGGGTGAACTGTGCGCAAAGCATACAAATCCGACCTGACGAACGAACAATGGGAGTTGATCCAGCCCTTGCTCCCGGCGGCCAAGCCGGGGGGCCGACCCCGCACCGTCGATCTGCGCGAGGTGGTGAACACGCTGCTGTATCAGGCCCGTACCGGCTGCCCGTGGGGCTATCTACCCCACGACCTGCTTCCCAAGAGTACGGTCTGGGATTATTTCGTCGCCTGGGAGAAGGATGGCACTTGGGAGAAACTGGTGGATACCCTGCGCACGCAGGTGCGCCGGCAGGAAGGGCGGCCCGACACTCCCAGCGCCGCCTGTATCGATACCCAGACCGTCAAGAGTACTGAGGTGGGCGGCGTGGTCGGCTACGACGGCGGCAAGAAAATCAAGGGCCGGAAACGGCACGTGGTCGTGGACACGCTGGGATTACTGATGGCGGTGGTGGTCACGGCAGGGAACCTCGACGACGGCACCCACGCCCCCCAAGTCCTGGCGAAACTGGGGAAAGACAAGTATCCACGCTTGGAGGTGATCTTCGCGGACAACAAGTACCACAACCAGACCTTGGAGCAATGGTTGGTCGACACCCAAGCCCCTACTGCATTGAGATCAGCTCCAAGCCAAAGGGCGAGACACGCTTCAAGCCGTTGAAGATCCGTTGGGTGGTGGAGCAGGCACACGCCTGTCTGGGTCGTAGCCGGCGTCTGAGCCGGGATTACGAACGCTTCGCTTCCTCCAGTGAGACTTGGGTGCAGATCAGTGCCATTCAGCGGATGGTGCGGCGCTTGAAGCCAGACCCCCATAACATACAACCTAAGTTTCAATATCCGAAAAATGTCAAAGTAAAGGTCTGATTCCTTGGAGTTTCTTTCCGGATAGCCTGTTACATTTCGCGGCGACCGGTCCCGTACTTTCGCGACAGCCTTCCTGAAAGCGCTCGACGACGAAAAGAACCGCCGCGGTCCTGGGCCCACCACCCTTGCGTGTCTGCTCTTCGCCGGCCACACGGGCGTTTCGACGGACGGAGGCATGACCATCTACGGGTTCAACCCCGATGGCGGCCGCGTTCCGGTTTGGCAGTTGATGGACCGCTTGAAAAACGGCGAAGCCTTCCCCGGCGTCGTCCGCGACGACACCGCCGTGTTCTCCGCGGCACGAAAACACGGACGAACGGTCCGGGCGTTCGAGGTAATCCTGCCGGACCCGCGATTTCAGGACTTCGAGGGGAGACTTGACGGCGAGCGGAAGAACAGTCAGTATTCCTATGACTTCCCGAACGGGGACGGCGACTGCAACTGCACCACCTGGCTGGAACGCCTGGGGTTGCCGTTGCTCACCGGGCGCATGGACGAGTTCATCGGGCTGCCGGGGATTGTCTCCTCTCCGCGCCGCCGGTTTGGCGAGTGCGTGTAACGAGGTGTTACGACCATGAACTCCATTCCACCCAAGGTGGCGCAGGACGCAGAACGGTTCGGCGGACTGGCCATGAAGTTCCGCGGCACACGGCGCGATGCGGAACGCCGAGACATCGCAAAGGACTATTCCCAAACGGTGGAGCGCTTGATCCACAGCGGCAGGTGGCACGATATGCCCCCTCCCGAAGACCAACTCCCCGACGACTGGATGCCCTCAGCGTTCTTTGAATACTGGTCGCGTCCGCAGGCCACCCCGTAGCCGGGAAGAAACGCCGCGGACGCGCTGGAGACTCGGCCCGCCAACCGGGCCATCGGCAATCGCGGCCTGCGCCGCGAAATTCGGCCGGACAGGGTCCGTGATGAACCCCAGGAAGGCATGGGTGTCGCGCAGGAGGCGCACACGAAAGATCCTCACACAAGCCCGAAGCGCAAGCGAGGGGTGTCCCTCGCTTGCGCTTCGGGCTTGTGTGACCATCTTCAGCGCCGGGGTAATAACGAGGCCGCCACGTCAATTCACTCCCTCGGGCGATTGCTCCACGAGGGCGTCGCGGGCCGGCCGCCGCCGCGACAGCACCACCAGCACGCCCGTCAGCGCCCCCAGCAGCGCCGCCAGGCCGCCCGCCGTCGGCGGCGCCTGCCCCGGCCAGCAGACCGACACCAGCAGCACGCCGACCAGGGCGCCGCTCAGGCCCTCCAGCAGCACCGCGCCGACGAAGCTCACCGTCCCGCGCAGGCCCTCGTGCAGATCGCGCCCCAGGCGCACCGTGCCGCCCCAGACGCCGCCGGCGATTTGTAGGCCGCGGTGCGCTACCTCCCTGCCCTTCTCCAGCCCGGCCCTGAGGCCGGCGTCCTTGCGCAGCACCAGCGTCTGGATCGGCAGCCAGAACAGGAAGCCGACCAGGGCGAAGCTCAGCACCACGAACAGGACGGCGAGGATCGGCCCGGCCAGCGTGATGGCGACAAACCCGAACAGCGCCAGCAGGCAGAGCTTGCGCGTGACCTCGATCAACCCCGGCTTGCTTTCCACGTCGGCCTCTCCGCATCAGGTTGGTGGGGACTCCCCCCGGTGGTTCTCAAAACACTTTCTATTGTGGTGATGGCGGCCCCGGGCGTGCAAGCCCTTTCCGCCCGCCGCTCATTTTCCGGCCGGCTTCTTCGCGACCCGCGGCGGCAGCGAGTGCTGCGCCGACACCTCCATGTCGAGGTACAGGTCCGAACTGCCCTGGCGGTTCTTCACGAACGCCGCGAGCGCGTTCCGCCCCGCCCGCACGTAGCGCGCCGGGATCTCCACGTCGCGGTTCCAGTACGCGAACTCGTGGTCGTCCACCGGGTCGCGGTCCACCAGGTGGCCGTTCAGATACACCACCGCGTGGTCGTCGCTCGCCACGCACAGCCGGAACGTCACGCCCTTCTGCTGCAATAGTTCCGCCGGCACCTCGAAGTCGCGGCGGAACAGGAACGACACGCCCTTCTCCTTGATGACCGTGCCCTTCCGCTTGAGGATCTCGTCCTCGCCGTAGCCGACCGGCGCCCGGCCGGTGCGCCAGGTGCCGTCGTTGAAGTCAAACGTCTGCCAGCGATTGCCGACGGCGGCCGCCTGCGCCGCGGGAAGGAACTTCCATCCCGGCGTGCTCTCGCCGATCAGCACGACCGTTTTGAGCTCGGGGGCGTCCTTGCCGTCGCCGCCCAGCGCCACGAAGTCGCGGCGCGGGTTGTAGTCCTGGCGCTTGAGGCTCGCCTTCAGCCGCTGCAGCTTGCCCTTGCGCTGGTGCAACTGGTCCTTGCTGCCGTCCTGCAGGCACGGCACGACGACCTCGCGGCCGGCCAGGATGGCGCTCACCGCGGCGGCCAGCTTCTCCGCATCGCCGTGGTAGGTGCGCAGCAGGAACGGCTCGGCGTGCGACATGCCCCACCAGGCGTTCTCCTTGTAGGCCTGGTACCAGTAGGTGCCGATGCACGTCTCGCTGGCGCCGCCGTTGTGGAAGAACACCGCCTTCTTGCCGACCTCCGCCCAGCCCATGACGTTCTGCGACTCGCGCGGGTGGAAGCCGCGCTTGCCGATGTTGTGCTTGATCTCCTGCTCGGGGTGCTTGCCCTTGAGGTCCTGCAGCTTCTTGAAGAGGATCAGGCCCTTCTCCTTGTGGACGCGCGTGACCTCGACCAGGACGATGTGCGTGGACTCGGCGCAGACGCGGCCGAGCGTGTAGGGGGCCTCGACGTAGGCGTTGGCGAGGACGGCGCCACACAGAGCGCAGGCGGCGCACAAGAGAGGTCTCATCCATTGCCTCCTATAGGAGAGGCCCGCGGTGTCGCTCCGGGCACCGGCGGGCGCGGGAAGTTGAGAGTACCCACAGCCTTCGATCTTACCCGGGCGGCACAGCGGACCCAAGCGGAAAGGCGGGGACTCATGCCGGCGACTTCTTGAGGTCTTCGGCGGGAACCTTGGGCGGCGGCGGCGCCGGGATGGCCGGCGGCGCGCCGTGGAAGGCCGGCGCGGGCAGGACCAAGACCGGCGTGCCCGCGCGGATGACTTCCAGGTAGAACGGGTCCACCTTCCTGCCGTCCGCGGACACCAGCACCGTCACTTCCTTGCGGAGCAGGCGCGGCAGGTCCGCAGCGGGCACCGGCTTGCCGTCGGTCCGAAAGGCGCGCACGGCCCTGGCGTCCAGGGACCGCGTGCGCAGCGTGAAGACGTTCTCCTTGATCTGCACCGGCACCAGCCGCTTCTGGCCGCCCTCCTCGACCTCGTAGTAGCCCGTCGAGGTGAAGGCGTTCCCGGAATTATCGCGGACGTAGACGACCCCCTTCTCGTCGATGCCCGCGGCGACGGCGAGCGGCGGCAGGCTGCGCGGGCCTCTCGCCGCCTCCCCCGGCGCCGGGACTGGCTCGGGTTGGAACGCCGTTTCAACCACCTTCCCCGTCTTCGACGGCGGCACGACCTTGCGAGGGCGGTCGTCCCGGCGCGGCAAGGTCAGGATCAGCGTGCCCTTCTTCAGGATCTTCAGGAGGGTCGCGTTGGGCTTCCGGCCCTCTTCGGTGAAGAGAACGTGCGTCTCCTTCTCCAGCCGGGACGCCAGCGCCGCGGCGCCGACCTTCGTGCCGTCCGCCTCCACCGCCCGGACCTTCGCGGCGTCGATGGTCCGCAGCACCGCACGCGGCACGGCGACCGTGTAGGTGAACGTCTCCGGCACGATCTCCTCCTTCCCGCCCGCGTCCTTGACCTTTCGCTGGCGGGTGGCCGTCCGTTGTTCGTGCGTCAGAACGAACTCCCGCAGGGTGAGCTGCCCGTCCTTCATCTGGGCCACGGCGTGCTGGGCCTGCGGGGGGCCGGAGCCGTAGCCGTACCCGGCCCGGGCGCCGGCCGGCAGCAGCGGGAGCAGAGCCGCCGCGGTGAGCAACAGTCGCACCATGATCGTGCCTCTTTGAAAATAGAGAGGTTGAAGGTCGCCGCTTCCCGAAAAGTATGAGCGATCGGCGCCAGCAGGGCAAGGAGAAATTACGGACCTCTCACGGCGGGTCGTAGCCGCCGCGGCACCAGGGGTTGCAGCGGCAGATGCGCCAGACGCCCTTGCAGGCGCCGCAGACGGGGCCGTGCTTGCGCACGGCGAGGATGAAGTACTCGCTGCAGCTGGGTCGGAAGCGGCAGACCTTCGGCAGCAGCGGCCCGATGCAGATTTGGTAGAAGCGGACGGGCAGGATCAGCAGGAAGGTGAGCAGGGCGCTCACCCCCCGGAGGATCACGAAGATCATGACGGCCGGGCCTCCCGGGACAGCTTGCGGGCGGCCTGCGCCACCAGGCGCGGCAGCGACCGCTTCAGTTCGTCCAGCGACGGCGCCTCCGCGGTGCGCGGGATGAGGACCAGGTCGAGGCCGGCCGACATCTCGTGCCGCGTCAGGCGGAAGGCCTCGCGGTAGAGGCGGCGCAGGCGGTTGCGGTGCGTCGCCTGGCCGAACTTGCGCGACACCGACAGGCCGAGGCGCAAGTGGGGCAGGCCGTTCTCGCAGGCGTAGACGATCAGCCATGCGTCACTGACCGAGCGGCGCCGCTCGAAGGTGCGGCGGAAGTCGTCGGGGCGGCGCAGGTGCTCGTGCGGCTGGAAGCGGAAGGAGCGGGTGGCGGTCATCGGCGTCTCCGGGGTTGCAAGCCCACCCGTGGCCACGGGTGGGCTTTCGGTCCGCAGCCTCAGCCCCACGGCAGGTCGGCGCGCGGGCTCTGGAGATTGAGACGCGCGAACTCCTCGATGAGTTCGCGGCTGCGCTCGTCCTTCGGGGCGGGGACGACGACCTTGATCTCGATGTACTGGTCGCCGCCCTTGATGCCGCGGCCGCGCAGCCGCAGCCGGGCGCCGCTCGACGTGCCCGGCGGCACCTTCACCGTCAGCCGCGTGCCGTCCAGCGTCGGCACGTCCACCTTTGTCCCCAGCACCGCCTCCGGCAGCGACAGTGGGACGTCCAGCAGGATGTCGTTGCCCTCGCGGCGGAAGTAGGCATGCGGCCGGATGTGGATCTTCAGGAACAGGTCTCCACTGCCGACCCCCTGCCCCTGCAGGCGGATCGTCTTGCCCTCCTCGATGCCCGCGGGGATCTTCACGTCCAGCTCGCGGCCGTCCACGCTCAGGCTGACCGGGCCTCCCAGCGCCGCCGTCTCGAACGGAATGGTGACCTCGGACGTCGTCGCCTCCGGTTCGGGGGCGCGCCGCCGGCGCCCGCCCGCCCGCCGCCCGCCCGCGGCCCCGCCCATGCCGCCGAGATCCATGCCGGACTGTCGCAGGAACTCGGCGATCGTCTCGGGATCGACCGACTCGGAGCCGCCGCCGCCCGGGCCGCCGCCGCCCCAGTTGAACGTGAAGCCGCCAGGGAAGCCCTGGCCGCCGCCCGGCATGCCGCCCTCCGCGCCCGCGAAGCCGTAACGGTCGTACTGCGCCCGCTTGTTCTTGTCGCTGAGCACGTCATAGGCGGTCTGCACTTCCTTGAAGTGCGCCTCGGCCTGCTTGTCGCCGGGATTGCGGTCGGGGTGGTGCTGGCGCGCCAGCTTGCGGTAGGCCTTCTTGATCACGTCTTCCGAGGCGTCGCGCTTGACCTCCAGGACTTCGTAGTAATCGCGCGGCATGGATCGGGTCCGCCGTGGGGTTGCGGGGCAAAGGTAAGTGGGGGCCGTCTGATATGAATTGTAGCGCTCGCGGCTAAACTCAGTCCCGGCTCTTGTCCCAGACGGGCTGGAAGACCTCTTCCTTGTTGCGCTGGCGCTGCAGCGCCTCCGTGAGGGGCCGCATGGCCCGGCAGTACTCGCGGAAGGCGTCGGGCAGGTTGCCCTCGCCCATGCGCCGCTGCGCCAGGTCGTGGTGCTTACGGTAGGCCTCCCAGTCCGCCTGCCAGTTGTTGTCGCGGATGCGGCCCTCGAGGATAGCCTCGGCGCGCACGAGCTTCTGCAACAGCGGCATCTCGATACCGCACGACGCCTGGCGGTGGATCTTGGCCGGCGTGGGCTTCGGCTCGCCGGCGCGGCGCTGCTCCTGCTGCGCCTGCACCAGCAGGCTCACCAGCCCGACGCTGATCGCCACGGCGGCGAGCAGGAATGCCGGCAGCCCCCCCGGCAGGTCGTACGCCGTCAGCACGATGGCGCCGAGGGCCAGTACCGTGCCGGCCAGGAGCGCGGGCAAAGGCGGCGGCAGCGACACGCGCAGGCGGCGCGGCGGGGGCGGCGGGTCGAGCCCCGCGGTGTCGAAGTCGGCGCGCGCCACCAGTACGGTGATGTTGTCCGGCCCGCCCTGCAGGTTCGCCAGGTCCACGAGGAAGTGGCAGGCCTCGGCGGGCGGCAGGGTGCTGACGACGGCCCCGATCTCGCGGTCGGTCAGCGGTCCGCTCAGGCCGTCGCTGCACAGCACGAAGAGGTCGCCCTTGCGGATGGCGTGCGGCCCCTCGACGTCCACCTGCACCAGCGGCTCGGGGCCGAGCGAGCGGACGATCACGTTGGGCGGGATGCCCTTCAGCTCCTCGGGGCTGACGCGCTGGCGGCGGGCCAGTTCCCAGACGAGGCTGTGGTCGAAGCTGAGCTGCTCGATGCGGCCGTCGCGCACGCGGTAGACGCGGCTATCGCCGACGTGGCCGATCCACGCGCCGTCGGGCCGCAGCACCAGGGCGGTGCCGGTCGTGCCCATGCCGGCGAACTCGCGGTTCTGCTGGCCGCGCGAGTGGATGCTCAGGTTGGCCTCGACGAAGGCCTTGCGCAGGGCGGCGACGGGCCCTTCGTGGGCGTGCTTGCTGTAGATGTGCGGGATGCTGTCCACGGCGAGCTTGCTGGCCAACTCGCCGACCGCGTGGGCGCCCATGCCGTCGGCGACGAGGAAGAAATGGCCGCGGTCGCGCCATTGCGCCGCGTCGTTGGCGGGCAGCACGGCGTAGGCGTCTTGATTATGGCTGCGCCGAAGGCCCACGTCGGTCAGACTTGCGTACTCGATGTTGTCCAAGCAGTCACCCGTCGTTACCCGACACTCCCGTGACCCCTCGCTGTGTGTATGCTACACGCCCGCCGCGGCCGTGCATAGTCTCAGGAGTCAGGAGTCAGGGGTCAGGGGTCAGAAATGAAGCCCACGGGTGGCCACCCGTGGGCTTTTCCGTTCCTGACTCCTGACTCCTGCTCTTGACTCCCGCCGCGGCCGCGGCTATACCCGCGCCCCTTTCCTTTCCCAGAGAAACCGTTGTCGGACCTCGTCCAGGCGGGCAGAGACCATGAGCCGAAGGGTGCTGTTCAACGCGGGGTGGTTGCTGACGGCCTTCTGTGCCGGCTGCGTCGAGCGCCAGTACACCATCCTGACCAACCCGCCCGGCGCCGTGGTCCTGGAGAACGGCAAACCCGTCGGCGCCGCCCCGCTCGACCGCCCGTTCCGCTACTACGGCACCCACCGCTTCACGATCCTCCGCGACGGCTACCAGACGCAGGTCGTCGATGAGCCGATCCGCGCCCCGTGGTACGAGTACTTCCCGCTGGACTTCGTCGCCGAGAACCTCATCCCCTGGACCATCCGCGACCACCGCGAGTTCAAGTACATCCTGGAACCGGTCCAGGTCGTGCCGCCCGAGGTGCTGCTGCAGCGGTCGCAGGAGATCCGCATCGAGGGCCACGCCCTCGGCACCACGCCGGGCCAGCCCGTCGCGCCGCTGCCGCCCAACCTGGCCGGCCTGGGGCTGCCGCCGAGCGCCGTCCCGGCCCCGGGCGCGATCTCCTCCCCTGCCCTGCAGCCTCCGGCCCAGCCGGTGCCGCAGGTTCAGCCGCTGCCCGCGGCGGGCGGCCGGCCGCAGCCCGTGGCGGCCCCGGTCCAGGCGTCGTCGCAACCCGCGCCGGTCTGGACGCCGGGCCCCCGGTAACGACAGCGGGCCGTCACAGCCAGCCAACCGGCCCAGCCGCCGACCTGCGCGGCATGCCCCACCTTCTCCGCTGCGGAGACGACCCGATATCGGTCCTTCGCGCTCTTCTTTTTCTTCTCCAGCTGCGCCCGCGCTCCCGCACGGCCCGCCCGCCTTCTTCTTCGCCGGCACCGCAGCCGTGGCGTCAATAAGTGTACTGTATTCCCGGCACGCGCAACCGGAAATAGCCCCCCTGCCCTGCCTCACTTCGCCAGAACGGAGCGCCCGCCGACTCCCTTCCCCCGCACCGCTGGAGCGCGCCGGAAATCCGCTGTCGCGGCGCGGGCGCGGGGCGTATGATGTTCTGCCGTGGGGGCCGCTTCGGATCGGAGGACGCCAATGCCTGACGACAGGGAAGTTCGGGTACATCTGTTGCCCGAGCTGGTGCCGGCCGGGGCGCTGGCGGGCGGGCTGGCGGTGGTCATCGACGTGCTGCGGGCCACGACGACCATCGTCCACGCCCTGGCCGCCGGCTGCAAGGCGGTGCTGCCCTGCGCCGAGGTGGACGAGGCCCGGGAGCGGGCCGGCGGCATGCGCGTCGGGCGGGTGCTGCTGGGCGGCGAGCGCGGCGGCGCGCCGCTGCCGGGCTTCGACCTGGGCAACTCGCCGCGCGAGTACACCGCGCAGGTCTGCCGCGGCAACACCCTGGTGCTGACGACGACGAACGGCACGCGCGCCCTGCTGCGCGCCGCCGAGGCCGAGCGCGTGCTGGTGGCCGGCTTCGTCAATTACAGCGCCGTGTGTGAACAACTGCGGCACGACCTGCGTCCGGTCCATGTCGTCTGCGCCGGGACGGACGGCGGCGTGGCCCTGGAGGACACGCTGCTGGCGGGCGCCCTGGTCGATTTCCTGTGCCAGCTCGGCGAGGCGCGGCTGAACGACGCGGCGCGGCTGGCGTGGGACAGTTTCGAGAACCAGGGCCAGGTGCTGCTGGGGGCCCTGGAGGTGAGTGCGGGAGGGGCCATCCTGCGCCGGCTAGGGTATGATGAGGACATCCGGGCGGCGGCGCACGTGGACCACTTCGCGCTGGTGCCGGAGCTGCGCCGCGATCCGCTGCGCGTCGAGGTCGGGGCGGTCGGCATCGTCAAGAGTCACTGGCAGAAATGAACGTTTAGCCGCGAGCGGTGAGCCAGATCCCGCTACGCGGGGGGCGACCCGTCTCGCGCTCGCCCCCCGC
>JBBRPS010000339.1:0-10406 GCA_038227745.1 Gemmatales bacterium
ACACAGTGTACGATGGTGATGAAGCGAGCCGCGTCCCGCGAGGGGCGTTTGAATAGGCTTGAGCCGTATGCGTCGAAACGGCGCCCGTACGGTTCTTAGGGGAGGGGGCGGCGGCAACGCTACCCCCTTACCCGACCGGCGAAGGAGGCATCGCGTGGGCCTTGATGAGCAAAGGTTTGAGCTGGAACAGCGAAAATTGGATTTTGAGTACCACAAGGAAGGGGGAAAGGGGGACGAAGGGGAAAGGGGACGCATCTCAAATAATACGGATTGACTGATTCGTATTATTTGAGATGCGTCCCTTTCTGGGTCAGTCGTTGCACTTCGCGTGGCGTCGAGCATGGACGGACATGGGCGAAGGCAAGTACAATAGGAGCGAAGCCACTGCGTCCCCATATACGGGAGAACTGGAGGACGATTATGGCCTCTATCAAGCGCCGCTACAGCAAAGAAGAGTTCGCCCGCCGCGGGGACGCCCTCGTCGAGAGCAAGGTTCGTCCCAATCTGACGGCGGCGGACGAGGACAAGTTCGTCGCCATCGACATCGAGACGGGCGAGTACGAACTGGACAAGAATGAAATGAAGGCGGCCGAGCGGCTGCGTAAGCGTGTTGCCGATCCGCAAATCTGGTTGGTGCATGTCAGTTTGGGCTATCTCCATCGCTTTGGCGGGCAGGGCTTGCGAGGCCAGCCATGATCTCTGGGATCGTCCAGGCGCGCGAACCTCTGATCCGGTTGACGATCCGCGGCTTGCGCGGACGTCGGCAAGAGATCGAAGCGGTAATCGATACGGGTTACACCGGTTGGCTCACGCTGCCCCCCACGGTGATCGCCGGACTCAACCTGCGCTGGCGAACCTTTGGCCGCGGTATCTTGGCGGATGGAAGCGTGAGCACTTTCGACGTCTATCATGCGAAGGTGGTGTGGGACGGCCGTGTTCGCCCCAGTTGACCGAAAAAGGGGACGAGCACCTTTTCCTGTCCTTCGGAGCGAAAAGGTGTCTTTCCCCTTTTCTTCGTGTCCCTTTTCCTCGCAGGTGGGGATCCATGCGTTTTGAAGTGAGCTACTCGGATGAAGCGGTCGAGCAGTTAAAGACGCTTCGGGCCCATGATCGGGCTGCCATCATGGACCAGATTGAGCAAGTTCTGATGGTCAATCCAACTCTGGAGAGCAAGGCCAGGGTGAAGTTACTGCGCCAGCCGGCACCCACGCAATACAGGCTCCGCGTTGGAGAGTTTCGGGTTTTTTACGATGTGGTCCAGGAAGCCGTCTTGGTCATTCAGATCCTCAGTAAAGAAGAATCCATCGCCTATCTCGGAGAACAATCATGACGGTTCAATTGGTGAGCGACTCCAAAACCCCTATCGGCGAGATTCTTAAGGCGGTAGGCGCCGACGGTTTGCTGCTTGAAGCGGAAGATCAAGCACGCTACGCTGTGATTCCTCTGGACGAGGACTTGATTGATTATCTCATCGAACGCAGCCCCAAGTTCATTGAGGTTTGCCGCCAAATTCGCGTGCGCATGGCCACCGGCCGATTCCATGCGCACGCGGCGGTCAAAGCCTTGCTCGACGGGAAAAACCAGGAAAAGGGGATATTGTAGATTGTTTTTGCCGAACGAAAGGATGCAGTTGACCGGACCGGCATCACGGTATTTCGCGCTTCAGTGTTCTTTCGGCCGGTCCGGCAACTGATCCTGGCCATTCGGCGCTGAAACGATCGTCGTCTGATTTATTGATATCGGAGCTGACCCATGATCATCGCCCTCGCCTCCCCTCGCGTCGCCTCCTCCATTGAGGAGGGCTTGGACAAAATCAAGCAGTCCCTATCGGAAGCGGCGGCCCGAGGCGCGGAGATCGTGTGCTTCCCGGAAGCCTATCTCCCGGGCCTGCGGGGACAGGATTTTGAAGTACCCCCCTTTGACCGGACGCAGCAGGAACGGGCACTCCGCGCCGTGGCGCAGATGGCGCGAACGTATAAGGTGGCCACCGTCCTCGGGATGGAATGGCTCACGGAAGCCGGCAGGCAGATCGCCGCCGTCGTCCTGGATGCCAGTGGCGAGGTTCGGGGATGCCAAACCAAGAACCAACTCGACCCGACCGAAGACCCTCTGTACGTGCCCGGCCGCACCCGGCAACTCTTCGAGGTCAACGGCCTCAAGTTCGGAGTGGTGATTTGCCATGAGGGGTTTCGCTACCCCGAGACGGTGAGGTGGGCGGCGGTGCGGGGGGCCAAAATCGTCTTCCACCCGCACTGCACGGGGAGTGACCGAACGGGGGCCCGACCGACGCAATGGGGATCGCCCGCCGGGCCTTACTACGAGAAGGCGATGATGTGTCGCGGCTTGGAGAACACGATCTACTTCGCCAGTGTCAACTACGCCTTCCGCTATCAAGAATCGGCGACCAGTCTCATCGCCCCATCGGGCGAGTGCCTGGCGTATCTGCCCTATGGGCAAGAAGGCGTGCTGGTGCAGGCTATCAACTGCGAAGCCGCCTCGGGCTTGCTCGCCTCCCGGTACGCGCCGGAGCGTTACAAAGAATTCATCGCGGGGTGATCGCCTGACACCGGATGGGCCGGCTCCCTTCGCTGTGCCCGCGCGCGGCTGGATTGACTGGCAGGGGAGACGAGACTACCGTAGTATTATGGACTACACGCATTTGATCACGATCGAACCGGATAAGCGCAGTGGGCAGCCCTGCATCCGCGGGCTGCGTATGACGGTGCAGGATGTCTTGGACTATCTGGCATCGGGAATATCCGTCGAAGAGATCCTCGCTGACTTTCCGGACCTGACAGCAGAGGACGTCCGCGCCTGCCTGGCGTTCGCGGCGGATCGCGAGCGGCGGCTGCGCGTAGTGCCGCCGGCATGAAGTTGCTCTTTGACGAGAACCTGTCGCCGCGGCTGGTCGGCCTGCTCGCGGCGGAGTTCCCCGGCGCGCAGCATGTCCGGGATGTGGGACTGGTCGCTGCGCCTGATCCAGCGGTCTGGGCCTACGCGGCTACCCAAAGGCTGGCGATCGTGTCGAAGGACGCGGACTTTCAGCACCGGGCCCTGCTCCTGGGACACCCTCCCAAGGTGGTGTGGATCCGCCTGGGGAACTGCTCGACGACGGCGGTCACCGCCTTGCTGCGTACGCGACACGCCGATCTGCTGGCGTTCGAGGCGGACCCTGTTGCCTCGTTGTTGGCCCTGTCCTGAAACACCACCGAACCAGGCGCTACAGCTGACCGGCCACGCGAATAGTGGTTCTGCGCGCCATTACGGTTTCTCCCGCGCGTGAGCCGGCTGCTGAGCTTTATCGTTCCACGGCCACCCCAACGCCGTCGTCAGCCGCATCGGCGCCGATGACCTCGGCCGTGACATCCGGGCCGCGGTGCAGCGCCTCGGCGTGTCCGACGCCTTCCTCCAGGAGGAGGCCAACCACCCCACCGGCACCGTCACCGTGATGCTCGACGAGCGCGGCCAGCCCGCCTTCACCATCACCCCCGACGGGGCCTACGATCATCTCGCCTGGGACGACCACCTTGAAACCCTGTTCGCCCAGGCCCGCGCCGTCTGCTTCGGCACGCTGGCGCAGTGGCACCCCGTGGCGCGCGAGACGATCCGGCGCGCCGTGGCCCGCAACGCCCTGGTGGTGTACGACGTCAACCTGCGCCAGCACTTTTACAGCGGTACGGGACCGGAACTTGCTGCGTGACCCTCGTGCGTATAATGGGGTACGCTCTGCAGGCCGAGGTAACGGAATGGCCCTGCGGCGGCGGCACCGTTACCGAGGATCTACGTCCATGGCCCAATCGTCGCGGCTCGAAACCGTCACCCTCAAGCAGGCCCGCGAGATCATTCTCTGCATGGCGCACCGGCACAGCGTCCTGCTGCTGTCCGGCCCCGGCGTCGGCAAGTCCGACATCGTCTACCAGTCGGCCGCGGCCGTCGGCCTGCCGTGCCGTTCCCTCGTCGGCACGCAGATCGCGCCGGAGGACGTCAGCGGCATCCCGCGCATCGTCGGCGAGCGCTCGGTCTTCTGCCCGCCGCGCGTCCTCCTGCCGGAAAAACCGGAGCCGTTCTGTCTCTTTCTCGACGAGCTGCCGGCCTGCACGCCCGACATTCAGAAGGCGTTCTACGCCCTGCTCCTCGAACGCCGGCTCGGCGAGCACCCCTTGCCGGCGGGCACCTGGGTGGTGGCGGCAGGCAACCGCATCGAGGACCGCTCCCTGGTCCGCGCCCTCAGCAGCGCCCTCGTCAACCGCGTCATCATCCTGCAGGTGCGCGTGGACATCGGCGAATGGCTGGCCTGGGCGCGCGGCCAAAACCTCCGCCCCGAGATCGTCGCCTTCATTGAAGAACACCCCGACGCCTTGCAGCGGTCGGTGCCCGACCGGCCGGTGCCGTTCTCGACGCCGCGGGCGTGGGCGACGCTGGCACGCGCCTTCGACCTGGCGGAGGCGGCGGGACAGCTCACCCCAGCCATCCGCCTGGCCCTGGCCGTGGGCCGCGTCAGTGTTGCCGACGCCGAGCGGTTCTGCCTCCGCGCCGAACGGCAGCGCCTGCTCGGCGTCTCGGTCAGCGGCATCGCCCTGCCCCCCGAAGTCGCCGGCGCGCTCCGCGAGCGGGGCGTCACCAGCCTGGGCCAGATCCTCGCGGACGAGGCCGGGCGGCCTGGCGAGGCCGCTGAAGCGCAGCACCCGGGCCTCGTCCTGACCGTTGCGGGCAGTCCGCGCCGCTCCAGCAAGACGGCGGCAGCGACCGCGCTGCAGTCTCACTTGGGGCTGCTCGGCTACCCGGAGGAATGGCTGACCGTCGATGGCGCATCGCTGCGCCTCCGGTTCAAGGACCCCGCGACCGTCACCGTGCGCCTGTCGCAGGCCAAGGCGCTGGTGCAGTGCCTGGCCGCCGAGCACAGCCTCCTGCTGCAGGCGCCGCCCGGCGTCGGCAAGACGGCCATCGTCGCCGAGGCCGCCGCCGAGGCGGGGCTGGCGTGTCGGTCGCTGCTCGGTACGCAGATCGCGCCGGAAGACGTCAGCGGCATCCCGCGCATCGTCGGCGAGCGCTCCGTCTTCTGCCCGCCGCGCGTCCTCCTGCCCGAGAACGCGGAACCATTCTGCCTGTTCCTCGACGAACTGCCGGCCTGCACGGCCGACGTGCAGAAGGCGTTCTACCCGCTGCTGCTGGAGCGGCGCCTGGGCGAGCACGAGCTGCCCGCCGGGAGCTGGGTCGTCGCCGCCGGCAACCGCACCGAGGACCGGGCGCTGGTCCGCGACCTCAGCGCCGCCCTGGTCAACCGGCTGTTCCTCCTGCAGGTGCGCGTCGATGCCGACGAGTGGTTCCAGTGGGCCGGCCGCGAGAAGGTGCGCGAGGAGGTCGTGCTGTTCCTGCGGCACATCCCCGAGGCGCTGATGCGGCCCGTGCCCGCCGAGCCGGTGCCGTTCTCGACGCCGCGGGCCTGGGCCATGTTCGCCGAGGCCCTCGACCTGGCCGAGCGTGGCGGCATCCTGACGCGCGACATCCGCCGGGCCCTCGCCTTCGGCCGCGTCTCGCCCGAGGACGCCGCCATGTTCTGCGCCATGACCGAGGAGAATATCGCCCGCCTGCGCCTGGCAGATTACTACGTCGAGCACCCCGAGGAACTGCCCGCCACCGAGGCCGCCCGCTGGTTCCTCCTCAACCGTATTCGCCGCCTGGCAGAGTCGGGGGCGCTGAAGCAGCACGGCCCCAAGGTGATCGACCGCTTCCTGCGGTCGCTGTCGCAGGAGCACCGGCTGACCATGCTGCTCGACATGGTCCGCCTGTGGGGCGAGCTGGGGGCCGACGAACTGATGATGGAGACGCTCTGCGAGGTTACGGGGGTGAAGCCATGACGACGGCCGTTGATCGGGAAGTGCTGGAGAAGGTGCAGGAGGGCTTCCGTCGGCTGGGGCTGACGCTGCCCTACTTCGCGGGCCTGATCCAGAAGATCGAGGTGCGGCTCGACCACCGCGTCCCGACCGTGGGGATCTTCGCCTCGGGCCGGCTCCCCGTGAACCCGGACTTCGTGCGCTCGCTCTCGTCGCAGGACCTGCAGTTCGTGCTGGCGCACGAATTGTACCACCTGACTCTGCGCACCCACGAGCGGTCCGCCGGCACCGACCCGCTCGACTTCAACTTTGCGCACGATTACATCATCAACGACATGCTCCGCGAGGAATTACAGTACGAGCGCATCCCGGCCGGCGGCCTCGACTGGGCCGGCGCCCGCTTCCTGTCCGCCGAGAAGATCCTGGGGGAGATGAAGCGCAACCCGAACCTACGGCCGTCCGCCTCGTGGGACCAACTGCTCGGCGGCGAGGCAGGGGACGGCGAGGGACAGCCGCAGGACGGCCCCGGCCAGGGATCCGGACCGGGACCGCGCGGCGATGTCCTCGACAGCGCCCTCGAAAGGCAGATGTTCCCCGAGGCGCGGCCCGGCGAGCAGGAGGGGCGCGTCCGCGCGGTACAGGAACAGGCCGCGCGGGCGGTCAGCCTGCAGGCGCTCATGGAATCGATGAGCGGCCGCGGCAAGGGGAGCGAGGCCGGTGGGGCGGAGGGAACGGTCGCCGCCTTGCGGGGCTGGTATCGGCCGCCGTGGGAGCTGGCGCTGCAGCGCTGGCTGGAGTCCGTGGCCCCGAGCGACCGCAGCTACGCTCGCCCGTCGCGCCGTGGCGCCGACCGCACCGACGTGGTCCTGCCCGGACGCAAGCGCGAGGGCTGGACGCTGCACGTCGTCCTCGACACCAGCGGTTCGATGGTCGAGGAAGTGCCGCGGGCGCTGGGCGCCATCGCCGACTTCTGCGAGGCCATCGGCGTCGAGTCGGTCCACCTGATCCAGTGCGACACGGCGGTCGGCAGCGATGAAATCCTCGCTCCCGCGGAGGTCGCCCGCTGGCGCGTCACAGGCTTCGGCGGCAGCGATCTGACGCCCGCCATGCTGCGCCTCGCCGAGGATCCCGAGGTCGCGGTGGCGATCGTGCTGACCGACGGGGAGATCGACTACCCTCACGAGCCGGTGCCCTACAGCGTCCTGTGGGTGCTGCCGGAGTGGAAGAACCCGCGCGACTTCACGCCGCGCTACGGCAAGGTCATCGCCATGACACACGTCTGAGCCGGTGCGTCCCGTTTAGACGCGGTTCGCAGAACCGCGCGCGCCTGCACCAGGGATCGCCCCAGACGCGGTTCTGCGAACCGCGTCTAAACGAACACAAGCGTCCGAGGAGGAGAAGACCATGAAAGTAATCGAACAACTCATCGCCTACTTCGAGGAGCGCGGCAGGCTGACGCCGCAACAGCTCGCGCAGCTCGTGGAGAAGGGGTACTGGGGCCAGTACACCAGCGCCGACCTGCGCTCGCTGGAAAAAAAGATCGACCAAAGCTTCTTTTTTCAGGTGACCGGCGAGGCGAACGGGCCGGTGTGGGGCACCGACGTCTACACCTCCGACTCGTCCCTCGGCACCGCCTGCGTCCACGCCGGCCTACTGAGGCCCGGGGAGAGCGGCGTCATCAAGGTGACGATGGTGCAGCCCATCGCCGTCTACCGCGGCTCGACGCGCAACGGCGTCGGCAGCCGCGACTGGACGACCGGCTGGTCGGGGGCGTACCGCGTGGATCTGATCAAGAAAGGATAGTCAGGCAAGTCTGAAGTCGTTTCGGTCAAAGTTTGTTGAACCCCTTGAAGACTCTCCGGGAGCGTGGGAGAATCGCCGCGGTGGTTGGTGCGCCCCGGGCGCCAAGCGAAGTCGGTGAGGAGGGACGTGGACCGTACACAAGCCCGAAGCGCCAGCGCGGGATCCCTCGCTGGCGCGTCGGGCTTGTATCCCGGCTCGGTCCAGGGGCACACAAGCCCGACGCGCCAGCGAGGGACCATCCCCCCTCGCTGGCGCATCGGGCTTGTGTGCCGCGGCCTCTCGGCCGCCCGCAGCAACCTCAAACCTCTTGAAAGATGGGAAATGACCGTGGCACAAATCGTCAGCATCACCGGCACCCCCGCGGACGTCGAACGCCGTCCCGCGGACCGCTACGCACGTGTCGCGGTCGAGCGGGCCACCTTGCAGCAGGGACGCGGGATCGAGGGGGACGTCAAGAGTCGCGGCGGTGACCGCCAGTTGAATGTCATGCGCGCCGAGACGGTGGCGGAGTTGCGCGAGGAAGGGTTTCGGGTGGCGCCCGGCGAACTCGGCGAACAGTTGGTGATCGCCGGCCTCGATGCGGACGTGTTGGCCGTCGGGGGTCGCCTGCGCCTCGGCGCCTCGGCGGTCCTCGAGGTCACCGCTCCGCGGACGCCTTGCAGCCGGTTCGCTCACATTCAGGGGAAGTCGATCGAGGCCGCCCGGGGGAGGATCGGTGTCATGGCCCGGGTCGTCCAGGGGGGCGACATCGCCGTCGGCGGAGCGGTGGCGGTCGAGGAGGCGAGCGCGACACGCCCGGGCGGCTGAACGGTCAAGAGAACAGGGCCGCCGGCAAGCATGCCGGCGGCCCTGTTCTCCCCCGCGGACGGACTCGACGCGGTCAGCGCGGCTGCCGGGACTTCCGCAACGATTCATCGAACCGGACCGCCTCCTGCAGGCTGATGAGGCCATCGCCGTCGCTGTCGATGCGGCGGAACAGCTCGTCGCTGCCGAGGAACTCGCGGCGCGAGACGTCGCCGTCGCGGTTGCGGTCCATCTTCTGGAACCACAGCGGGCCGTGGCCGCGCGCCGGCAGCGGGCCGGAATTCATCCCCAGCGCCTCGAAGATCGCGAAGGGGTTGTTGCCCTCGCCGCCGGTGCCCTGGTCGAAGCGGAACAGGTAGCTGTGCGGGATCTCCGCCTGGCTGATCGCCCCGTCGCCGTCCCGGTCCAGCTCGTCCACCAGCCGCACCATCGCATTGATCTCGCGCAGGCTCAGGCGGCCATCGCGGTCGGCGTCGAACAGGTCGAACAGGCCGTGACCGCCGTCCGCGAAGGTCAGCGACACGCAGCTGACCGCCGTCCGCGTCTGGAAGTCCTCGACCGTCTCGAAGAACGCCAGCACCTCCTTCTCGTACAGCTTGCCATCGCCGTCGCGGTCCATCATCTTGAAGCTCCGGGCGAAGGTGCTCGAGCGGGCCTCCTTCTCGTCGAGGTAGCCGTTGTTGTCCTTGTCGGCCTGCTGGAACTGCGCCTGCAGCGCCTGCCGCAGGAAGAACCCGATCTGGGCCCGCGGCTTGGCCTCGCCGACGCGCACGCCGACCCGCTCACCCGTGAACAGCAGCGTCGCCGTGTCCACCGACCGGGTAATGCGCACGTCCTTGCCTTTGCACTTGACCAGCTCGACCGCCGCCTCGCCGGGTTTGTGCTCGCCGATGCGGATCACGAAGTCGAGGTCCGGGCTGCGCGGGAGGAAGCGGGCCAGTTCCTCGGAGTCCAGCTCGCCGTTGCCGTCGCGGTCGAGCTGCGCGAAACTCTCCTCGTCAAGGCCGATGTCCTGCCGGGTCAGCGTCCGCTTCGCCGCCTTGCCCTTCTTCGCGCCGTAGCGGCCGAGGAGGAGCTGCGCCACGTGGCGCGGGGTGGTCACCGCGGAGACCAGGAACACGGTTTCGTTGCCGGCCGCCGGGCCGGCCGGCCCGGTCTGCGCGTAGGCCGCGTTGAACCCGAGGTTGAACGGGGTGAAGTCGGGCAGCAATTCCTTGGGGATGATGACCTCGTCCTCGTCCAGGTCGAGCTTGCGGAACAGGGCGGGCGCCGCCGCCAGCTCCTGGCGCGACAGCTTGCCATCCTTATTGGTGTCGAGGAGCTTCATCAAGGCCTTGTTCAGCTCGGCGGCGGACGGCGTCTGCATGGCGAAGGGCATGCCGCCGCGCGGCCGGTTGTTCTTCTGGGCCTCGGCGTGGATCTGGAACGGCGCCAGGCCGGACTTGCGGTAGAACGCCGTGAACTCGGCGCGGGTGACCTTGCCGCTCTTGTCGGCCCCCTTGAGGGTCGGCCCGGAGGCGTTGAAACCGCCGAACAGGAAGTTCGCGGAGAAATACGAGGGCTGCGGTGCCCGCTCGGCCTCCTCGCGACTGAGCACGCCGTCGCCGTCGGTGTCGGCGTACTTGAACAGGTAGTCGATGAACTCGCCCCAAACTTTTTCGAGCGGCTTGCCGTCCACGCGGACGTCCACGCGGACCAGCAGCGGCCGCGACTCACTCAGGAAGACGATGTCGTAGGCCCCGGGCGCGGCAGTCTGCTCCTGCGGCGGAGCGGGCGGCTGGGCGGCGGGCACGAAGCCGGCGCCGAGCAGCGTGAGCGCGACGAGGCAAGGAATACCGATCTTCATGCGCGTACCTCCCATGCAGAGCGGTTTGCGGGCGCTTTGGAGTGCGGCGCTCGGCGCCGCTTTCCCTCTTTCTTTTTTGCCTGCCGCGGTCTGGGGCCAGAGAAAGAAAGAGGGAAAGC
>JBBRPS010000340.1:0-10386 GCA_038227745.1 Gemmatales bacterium
ACGAAAGATCCTCACACAAGCCCGAAGCGCAAGCGAGGGGCCCCTCGCTTGCGCTTCGGGCTTGTGTGAGGATCTTTCGTGCCGCAGGAATACGGACTCCGACAGGATGAAAGGGGGCCGGCAGGGTGTGCCGCGGGTTGGCATGTCGTCCCGCGTCTCCGCACGGACCGGGTATCGGCCGACCCCTGTCCCCTTCGCCGGGCGGAAAGCGCGAGCGGGCGCGCGAACGCCCGCGCCAGGCATCGGCCACCACGGGAGGGCTTATCTTTGAGCAACACGTCGCCTGCACCGGTCAAGGCGCGCGGCAGCAAACGTCCGGCGGCCGCCAGGGCCGCCACCTCGACCCTCAAGGTCGCGGAGGACACCATCCACGAGCTCGCCGAGCTGTTCAAGCAACTCGCGGACAAAAACCGCCTGAAGATCTTGCTGGCGCTGGCCCAGGACCAGGAGATGCACGTCAACGCTCTGTGCGACCTGCTGAAGCAGTCGCAGCCGGCCGTTAGCCACCACCTGAACCTGCTGCGCGGCCGGCGCCTGGTGACGTACCGCCGCGACGGCAAGCACAACTTCTACCGCATCGACTGCGCCATCGTCCGCACGCTCCTCGAAGAGTTCTTCGAGGACACGGGCAACGGCCACAAGCACATTCAGTTCGGGGGCTTCTCCCTCCACTTCAAGGCCAAGTGACCGTCTCCGGCCGTGGGTCAGGATTCCAATCCTGACATGGGCCTGTCAGGATTGGAATCCTGACCTACGGACTGCGCTCACCTGGTCGAGGAACGTCCGCGCCACGGCCGGCCAGTCATACTGCCGCACGTGCGCGCGCCCGAAGGTGGCGAACTCTCCCCGCCGCCCCGCGTCGCGCAGCAACTCCACCAGCGCCGCCGCCAGCGCCTCGACGTCGCCCGGCGGCACCAGCAGGCCGGCCCGGCCGTGTGGCACCACCTCCGGGATCGCTGCGGCCGTCGTCGCCACCACCGGCAGCCCGCTCGCCATCGCCTCCAGGAAGACGATGCCGAACCCCTCCTGAACGCTCGGCAGGCAGAAGACGTCGGCGTGGCGGTACAGCCGCGCCACCGCGTCGTCGTCGGGACTCTCCCCCAGTAACCGCACGGCGTCGTCCAGCCCGAGCTCCCGGTGCAGCCGCCGCAGGTTCGCGTGCTCCGGGCCGTCGCCGACAATCACGGCCCGGGCGCTGGGCACCGCGCGGCGCACGAGGGGCATGGCCCGCAGCAGGTCGGCGACGTGCTTGCGGCGGTACTGGCGCGCGACGCACAGCACGGTCGCGCCGTCGCTCGCGTGCGGTTCGGCCGCCGCCAGGCGGCACCAGCGCGGCAGGTCGATGCCCTCGGGGACGAGCCGGATGCGGTCCGACGGCAGGCCGTAATGGCGGCGTATCGCACGGCGGCAGTAGTCGCTGGTTGTCAGCACCAGGGGGGCACGGCGGGCGTTGCGCCGCTCCAGGCGCGACAGCGCCCACAGGAGCCAGCGCCAGCGGCCGGTCTCCCGCAGCGACTCCTCGGCGAGCACTCCCTTGATGCTCACGACGTAAGGGACCGGCAGACCGGGGGCCGACCAGAGGAAGCCGTCGATGTCGAAGCCGACGACGAGGTCGTAACGGGAATGCCGCAGCACCCGGGGCAGGCGGAGGTTGAACAGCAGGCGGCGCAGGAGCAGGTTCGCGGGCCGGTCGCCCGCCGGCGCCAGGCGCTCGACCTCGTGACCGAGGGCCGTCAGCGCCTGCCGCAGGCCGCCGATGCCGATGGCCGTACCGCTCCCCTGGGCGCTGCTCTGCAGCCAGGAGTCGAGGAAGGCGATTTTCATGCGGGGTAAGAGTCTGTCCGGGAAGGACGGGAAGAGACGCGGCACACGGCGTCAGCGGTAATCCTCGCGGATCGGGTAGAAGATGTCGAGCGCCTTGACCGGCTTGTCGAGGGCGACGACACGGTGCTTGACGTGGCCGGGGATGCGATACATGTCGCCCGGCCCAAGCGTCTTCTCCTCGGCGCCGATGTGGAAGACCGCCCGTCCCTCGACGACCATGCCGACCTGCTCGTGCGGGTGGCTGTGTTCCTCGACGACGGCGTGCGGCTCCAGTTCGGCGAGCGACAGCATCATCTGCTCGGCGGCGCAGGTGCGGACGGTGACGCCGGGGAAGATGGTGTGGCGGCCACACTCCTCGGGGCTGGGGAAGTAGAGGCTCATGCGGCCCTCCTGAAGGTAACTCCTGGCGAACGGCCGGCGTAAGCCGGCTGGTATGGCACCCCACTTGAGGGGCTGGACCAGCCGGCTTACGCCGGCCGTTCGCCAGACCTTCGTTGGCGATGCGCAAGCACGGGCGGTGGATGTAATAACGAAAGGACCCCGGACCGCCAAGGAGTGCGGCGGTCCGGGGTCCGTGTGTTGTCGTGCGAATCGGCCCGCTCACCGGCCCAGGGCGCCGCCCATCTGGTAGTGGAACTCCGCGGGCTGGCGGATCACCAGCGACCGGCTCCCCGGGTTGAACACGATCGTCCCCAGGCCGCCGTTGACCTGCCACGTCTCCGGCTCGACCGTCTGCGTGATCAGGCTGATCAGCCCCTGGACGTGCTGGCCCTGCTGGAAGGCGTTCAGACCTGCCGGCATGTTCGGGTTGATCACGGGCAGCAGGTCCGCGATCGGGTAGGCTCGCGTCACCATGAAGTCTTTCATCCGCGCCGGCGTGATGACCTGGATCGCCGCGTCCTTGATCACGAACGTCAGCCCCTTGTCGGCCAGCACCTTCCGCAGGATCGTCCGCACCGTCGCCTTGCGCACCTTGAACGTGACCGGGTCGTCGTACTCGACGTTGGCCTCCTTCAGTGAGTTCTCATCGACGAAGATGTTCAGGTTTGCCTTGTCGTGCAGGAACTCGATCACGTCCTTGAGGGCCGTCTTGTTGAAATCGACCGAGAGGGTCGAGTTCAGCATTTTGAGGAGTTCCTTTTCGGCCTTGGTCAGCTTCGGGCCGATCGGGCGGTTTTCGGTGACCCACTTCCAGCGCTCGCCGAAGCGCTTCTCGTCCATCCGGCCGGCGCTGTCGAGGATGTCGCGGTTGATCGCGAGGGTGCCCTGCTCGCGCTGGGTCCTCAGCTTGTCGCCGTAACCGAGCGCGCCCTTGCCGGTTTTGATGAAGTCGTTGGACTTGCCGACGGGACTGTTCTCGCGGTTCTGCCGCTCCAGGTCGCGCTTGCGCTCCTCCTCGCGGCGCTTGAGGTCCGCCTTCGCCGCGGCCGCCTTGCCGGCGTTCTCCTGGTCGCGCAGGCTCGCCTGCACGTCGCGCAGCCGGTTGCGGATCTGCGCCAGCAGGTCGGCGCGGTCGCGGTCGGCGACGCCGTTGGCGTCTTCGAGGATCGTGCGGGCGCGGGTGAGCAGGTCGCGCGCCGCGGCGGGGTCCTTGGCCTCGGCCTTGCGCGAGTCGGCGATCAGGCCCTTGACCTCGCCGATGACCTTCTGGGCGGCGACCGCCTGCTCGCGGGCCTTGCGGTCGAGCAGGTCGTCGGCGCGGACCCCGCCGACGACGGCGAGGCTAGCCGCCAGCGTGAAGAGGGCCAGGAGTTTCCCGGTCGAGCCGCGCGGATGAATTGCAGACATGGCATCGCTCCTTGTTCGATGGGGTAGGCGCACCAACCCCTCCCCAGTCCTTTAAGCTACCGCGACCGCAACAGTTTAGCCAGTGAAAAAAGAGGAAATCGGCGGCGCCGGGGCGGCGGTCGGCCGCCGCGAGCGCCGGCCGCGTCACGCCTGGCGGAAGAACGCGAGGAAACGCTCGTAAGGCGCCTGCCACCTTTCGGGGTTCTGCGGCGTGAACTCGGCGACCTCGAACGAACGGCGGACCACCTCGCGGGCGTCGGCCAGCGAGCCGAGCAGGCCGACGCCCATCGCCTGCACGAGGATGTTGCCGATCGCGGTCGCCTCGACGGGGCCGGCCAGGACCGGGCGGTTGCAGGCGTCCGCGGTGAACCGGCACAGCAGCGTGTTCTGGCTGCCGCCGCCGACGACGTGGATGACGTCCAGGCGCCGGCCGAGCAGTTCCTCCAACCGCTCCAGCACCCAGCGGTAGCGCAGGGCCAGGCTCTCCAGGGCGCAGCGGACGACGGCGCCCGGCTCGGTCGGCGCCGGCTGGCCGGTCTTGCGGCAGAAGTCGGCGAGGGCGGCGGGCATGTTCGCCGGCAGGATGAACGAGGCGTCGTCGGGATCGACCACGCCGGTAAACGGCGGGGCGGCCTCGGCGAGACGCATCAACTCCTCGTAGGTGTAGGCCTTGCCGCCGCGCTCCCAGGTGCGCCGGCACTCCTGCACGAGCCACAGGCCCATGACGTTCTTGAGAAAGCGTGTGGTGCCGTTGACTCCCCCCTCGTTCGTGAAGTTGTACTGCTGCACCCGGTCGTTGATGAGCGGGGCGGGGAGTTCGGCGCCCATGAGCGACCAGGTGCCGGAGCTGATGTAGGCCCACGACAGGCCGCGGGCGGGGACGGCGGCGACCGCCGAGCCGGTGTCGTGCGTCGCCGGGGCGATGACGAGGACGTGGCCGACGCCGGTTTCGGCCGCCACAGTGGCGCGCAGCGGGCCGAGGACGGTGCCGGGCGGGACGAGCGTGCCGAGGATGCGCTCGGGCAGGCCGAACGCGGAGAGCAGGCCATAGGCCCAGGTGCGCGCGGCGGGGTCGTACAGCTGGCTGGTGCTGGCGTTGGACGCCTCGTTGACCTTGATGCCGGTGAAGAAGTAGTTGAACAGGTCGGGGATCATCATCAGCGACTCGGCGACGTCGAGCAGGGGCGAGCGGTCGCGCTGCAGGGCGAGGAGCTGGAAGAGGGTGTTGAAGCGCATGAACTGCAGGCCGGTGTGGCGGAAGACCTCGGCGCGCGGCACGCGCTGGAAGGCCTGGTCCACGATCGTTTCGGTGTGCGGGTCGCGGTAGTGGCGCGGGTTGCCGAGCAGGGTGCCGCCGCGGCCGAGCAGGGCGAAGTCCACGCCCCAGGTATCGACGCCGAGGCCGTCGATGCCGCCGTGTTCCGCGGCGCACTTGCGCAGGCCGGTGAGCATTTCGCCGTGGAGGCGGAGGACGTCCCAGTGGAGGGTGTCGAGGGTGCGGACGGCCCCGTTGGGGAAGCGGTGGACGACTTCGAGGCCGAGGCGGCTGCCGTCGAACAGGCCGAGGACGCCGCGGCCGCTCTCGGCGCCAAGGTCGAAGGCGAGGAGTTTCTTCTGCGTGGCCATTGGGGAGAGTCCGTGGGTTCGCGCGGGGAGGCCGCGGGGGGTTGGGACGTCGCCGCTATGTTACGCGCAGACGCGGCGGCAGGGAAGCGGCGCCCAACTCTTGATACTGCAAACGGAAGCGAGGAGAAGACGGGTTGACTACGGCCGCCCTGAGGCATAAAGGGGACAGGCACCTTTCCAGAGGCATAAAGGGGACAGGCACCGTTCCAGGCCTGGAACGGTGCCTGTCCCCGTCAGTCCCCTATCCCCTTCAGTCCCCAGCCACAAGCGTATCCGCTCGTGGTGCTGGCCCGGCGCGAGGGCAAGAACACCGAGCACTGCGGTGAAGTCGGGGCCGCTCAAGGTGGCGGCTCGGTGAGAGCGGACCACTCGGCGGGCGCCCGCGGTCCGGCTCACCATTTCGCCGCCCCCGTCAGTCGAAGAATCGCCCGACCACGCCCCGGAAACCGGGGAGCGCTTCCGGCAGGGTCAATTCCTGCTCGGCCGTGAAGACCTGCACCGGCTGATCCGAGCGATAGACGTAACCCGACTGCGTCGTCTCATCGAGGACGCAAACCAACGTCACGCCGGCCTGCAGGTATTCGCCGACTTTTGCGAGGATCTGTCCCCAACGATCCGTCGGAGAGCGCACCTCGAATACCAGTTCCGGGACCACCTGGAGGTAACCTCTGGGGAGGGGCCCACGCGGGACGCGCGCGTAACTGTAATACGCCACGTCCCCTCCGCGCACCGTGTCCGGGTCACGCTCCGTAACGACGCCGGAATCGTTGCTCACCAGGCGCCCCAGGTCGGTATCGTCCAGAAACCTGCCGAGGATGCGAACGATCTTGGCGCAAATTTGGCCGTGTCGAGGGGCAGGCACGTTCACGGGGACGATCCTCCCGCGTACTAACTCGGTCGGCTCACCGTTGTCGGGCAACTCCACGTATTCCTCGGCGGTCAGGAGCGCTTCCGCGATTGCCATAACGAACTCCCTCCATCAAGGTGCCTCACCATTTCGCTGCCCCGTCGTAGCGGCCGAACACGTCCGCCAGCGCCGCCATGATCTCGCCGACCGTGCAGCGCACCCGCGCCGCCTCCAGGAACGCCGGCATCAGGTTCTCCGTCGTCGCCGCCACGCGCCGCACCTCGGCCAGCGTCCGCTCCACCGCCCCCGCGTCGCGCTGCCCCTTGATCCGACGCAGCGACCCCACTTGCTCCTTCTCCACCGTCTCGTCGATCATCAGCGTCTCGAGCGGCTTCTCCTCTGGCTCCACGAAGGCGTTGACGCCGACGATCAGCTTCCGCTTCGTGTCCACCTCGCGCTGGTAGACGAACGCCGCGTCGGCGATCTCGCGGCGAAAGAAACCGGACTCCAGCGCCGCGATCATGCCGCCGAGCTGCTCGATCCGCTCGAAGTACGTGCGGGCCTGCTGCTCCAGCTGCCGCGTCAGCGCCTCGACGAAGTAGCTGCCGCCGACCGGATCGACGGTGTTCGTCACGCCCGTCTCGTGGGCCAGCACCTGCTGCGTCCGCAGGGCCAGCGTGACGGCGTGTTCCGATGGCAGTGCCAGCGTCTCGTCCATGCTGTTGGTGTGCAGCGACTGGCAGCCGCCCAGCGCCGCCGCCAGCGCCTGGTACGCCACGCGGATCAGGTTCACCTCGGGCTGCTTGTCCTGCAAGCTACAGCCGGCCGTCTGGGCGTGGAAGCGCAATTTCCACGACGTCTCCTTGCGAGCACGGTACTTGTGGCGCAGCGCGTCGGCCCACAGGACGCGCGCCGCCCGGTACTTGGCGATCTCCTCGAAGACGTCATTGTGAGCGTTGAAGAAGAAGGAGAGGCGCGGGGCGAAATCATCGACGTCCATGCCGCGTGCCAGACAGGTGTCGATGTAGTGGAAGCCGTCGGCGAGGGTGAAGGCGAGTTCCTGCACGGCGGTCGAGCCGGCCTCGCGGATGTGGTAGCCGCTGATGCTGACCGTGTTCCACTGCGGCACGTGCTGCGCGCAGAACTCGATTACGTCGCACACCAGGCGGACGTGCGGCTCGGGCGGGAACACGAACTCGTTCTGGGCGTGGAACTCCTTGAGGATGTCGTTCTGGAGCGTGCCGCGCAACTTCTTCCAATCGACGCCCTGATCCTCGGCGTTGGCGAGGAAGAACGCCATCACGATGGCGGCCGGCGCGTTGATGGTCATCGACACCGACACCTTGCCGAGGTCGATGCCGGCGAACAGTTCGCGCATGTCGTCGAGGGTGTCCACGGCGACGCCGAGGCGGCCGACCTCGCCGAGGGAGCGCGGGTCGTCGCTGTCGAGGCCCATCAGGGTGGGCAGGTCGAAGGCGGTGCTCAGGCCGGTCTGGCCCTTGCCGAGGAGGAACTGGAAGCGCGCGTTGGTCTGGCGGGCGGTGCCGAAGCCGGCGAACTGGCGCATGGTCCAGAGGCGGCTGCGGTACATGGTGGCGTGGACACCGCGGGCGAACGGGTACTGGCCGGGGTAGCCGAGGTCAGTGTCGTGGTCGAAGCCGTTGAGGCTCTCGGGCGTGTAGAGCGGCTCGATCGGCACGCTGCTGACGGTGGTCGGCGGCTCGGGGCGCGCCGGGGCGGAGGCGGCCTCTTTTTCCCAGCGGTCGCGGGCAGCGGTGTCGGTGACGGTGGCCATGCATCATCCCTTCTTGTAGCTCAGGGGTCCCCTTACAACACGGAGCGGAGTGCCTCAAGCTCGGCAGCGCTTGCACAACCCCTTCTCCAACTCCTGATCCGTGGCAAGGCAACCGTAACAGATTCCGAGTAACTCCCCGTGTCCCTCCAACACCTCGCCGGAATTGCAGTCGTAATGGCGACAGGCGCGGGTGACGATCTCAAGCACCATCTGCTGGGATTGCGCTCGCCCGAGCCGGGTAAACACCCCATAGCGGTCCAGGATCCCCAGGACCTCGCACAACAAGGAACTCCCCGCGTGGTTGGACATGGTCCGTTCTCCGCAGTCCTTTCGTGCGCGTCACACGGGCTCCACGGCGACCGCGTTGCCGCCGCCCAGGCACAGCGAGGCTGGCCCGCGCCTCCGGGTGGCGGACTCGGCCCTTCCACCCGCGCGCGACCTTTCAGCGGCAGCGAAGACTACCTCACGCGGGCTTCGTCCCCCACTCCGCGCTCTTGGATTCCCGTCGCTGCAGCTGATCGGCGGCGTCGTAGAGTTTGCCGTCGATGACGTCCGAGTGCCCGCGGATCTGTTCCGTGGTCAACTCGAAGGCAATGAGTAATTCGCCGATCTCCGCAGGCGTATGTTGCCCGCTGAGGAGTCGGTCCATGATCTCATTCAGATCGACAGCCTTATCGGCCATGGCGTTGAGAGACATAGCGATTTCTTCCCGATCCTCGGGGGTCATCCCTGGGACACACTCCAGCACTTTCTCGATCTTCCGAGTGCGCTGGCGGAAGGTCTTGGGATATTCTTCGTCCAGGGACATGGCTTCAATCCTCCCACGGGTTGTTCAGATCGCGAATGGTGTAGCGAATCTGGTGTCGTTTCAACCGACGGCCTTTATGAGCGTTGGGGACCATTGTTGTGGTATGCCCACCCGTGGGATCGCGGAGAACGATCTTGCCAAACTCGCTGCCGTGCGGCCCGAGCGTGTAGGTATACCCCTCACTCTTCGCCCATTCGCGGATCCGGTCGGCCAGCTCTTGCGGGGTCAACTCGCCGCTCGGGACTGGCATTTTCGGTCGATCCGCCATCAGCAGCGCTCCACCACCATCGCCACCGCGTTGCCGCCGCCCAGGCATAGCGAGGCCGGCCCGGGCCTCCGGGTGGCGGACTCGGCCCTTCCACCCGCGCGCGACCTTTCAGCGGCAGCGAAGACTACCTCACGCGGGCTTCGTCCCCCACTCCTCGCTCTTGGATTCCCGTCGCTGCACCGGCGTCACGACGACGGCGTGAGCGCGAAACGGCAAGCCGGCTGCGAGTCGCTCAACCCGTCCCCTTTCCAAAAGGGCCGAGGGAGAAAGAAGCGACGGTCAGTTCAGCGTCCGCCCCAGCGGCTCCGCCAGGCGGCGCAGCGACTCCAGCAGCTTCTCGAAGCCGGCGAACGACAGCGACTGCGCCCCGTCGGACAGGGCGTGGTCGGGGGCGGGGTGGATCTCCAGCAGCAGACCATCCGCCCCCGCAGCGAGCGACGCCAGCGCCATCGCCGGGACGTAGTCGCGCTTGCCGGTGCCGTGACTGGGGTCCACCAGGATCGGCAGGTGCGACAGCTTCTTGACCGGCGGGATGACCGACAGATCGAGCGTGTTGCGGCTGTGGTCGGAGAAGGTGCGCACACCGCGCTCGCACAGTACCACGTTGTAGTTGCCGCCGGCCATCACGTACTCGGCCGCCATCAGCCACTCTTCCAGCGTCGCCGACATGCCGCGCTTCAGCAGCACCGGCTTGCTGGCGCGAGCCACGCGCTTGAGCAGGCTGAAGTTCTGCATGTTGCGCGTGCCGATCTGGATGACGTCGGCCGCCTCCTCGACGGCGTCGGCGTTGTCGGTGTCCATCAATTCGGTGACGATGCCGATGCCCGTCCGCCGCCGCGCCTTGTCGAGGATGGCCAGCCCCTCCAGGCCCATGCCCTGGAACGCATACGGGCTGCTGCGCGGCTTGAACGCGCCGGCACGCAGCAGGCGCACCCCCCGCTCCATGAGGAACTCGGCGGTGCGCAGGATCATGGCCTCGTCCTCGACGGAGCACGGCCCGGCGATCAGCGTGAAGGTGCCCGGGCCGATGATCGTCTGCGGCAGGCGAACGAAGGTGTCATCCTCGTGCATCTCGCGGCTGGCGAGCTTGTAAGGCTTGGTGACGCGGATCAGCTCCATGACGCCGGGCAGGACTTCGAGGGTGCGCGGGTCGATGGCGCCGACGTTGCCGGTGATGCCGATGGCCGTGCGCGTCGCCCCGGGCATGGGGTGGGCCGTGAGGTTCATGCGGCGGATGGCGCCCAGCACCTGCTCGACCTGTTCCGCGGTGGCGTGGCTGTGCATGACGACGAGCATGAGATGAATTCCAGGTCGGAGAAACGGTTCGGGCCGGCCTCGATCAACTTGTGGCACCGGGGCGTCGGGGCTGTTATCATACCCATTCTGAGTGCCGCAAGGAACCACCCCAAACCGCTCGCCCGCCCCGGAGC
>JBBRPS010000341.1:0-10341 GCA_038227745.1 Gemmatales bacterium
CAACCCCTCTCCCCCGCGTACAGGGGAGAGGGGGGAAGAACGGGGCAGAAGGACACACGGGAGGCGACGCCGATGGCCGACCTCGAAACGATCCCGCCGCCGCGGCGCCCCGAGCTGCTGGTGCGCCCGCTCGGCGACGACGGCCAGCATGTCGTCAAGGACCCGGGCACCGGCGCATACTACAACCTCGGCGAGGTCGAGTCGTTCCTGCTCCTCCGCCTGGACGGCCGCCAGACCGTCGGCACGATCTGCAGCGCCTTCGCGGAGAAGTTCGGCGAGGCGCTGGCGCCGAACGACCTCGACGAGTTCGTGACGATGGCCCGCGGCCAGGGCTTTCTGCAGCCGGCCGTGCCGGAGTCCGCCGTCCGCGCCGCCCCGGCGGCCGCGGCCCCCGCGCCGGCCCCCGCCCCGAAGCGGAAGCGCCAGAGCCTCCTCTACTGGCGCTTCCGCTTCTTCGACCCCGACCGCCTGTTCACCTGGCTGGAGCCGAAGCTCGCCTTCTGCTGGACGCGCGCGTTCGTCCTCTTCTCGCTGACGTGCGTCCTCGCCGCCGCCGCCGTGTTCGGGGCGAACCTCCACGACTACTTCGCCTTCCTGCCCAGCGCCCTGCACTTCAAGACCGTGGTGCTGATGTGGGCGACGATCGTGGTGGTGACGCTGGGGCACGAGTTCGCGCACGGGCTGACGTGCAAGCACCACGGCGGCGAAGTCCACGAAGTCGGCTTCCTGCTCATCTTCTTCATGCCCTGCTTCTACTGCAACGTCTCCGACGCCTGGCTCATCCGCGAGAAATCGAAGCGCCTCTGGGTCACCCTCGCGGGCGGCTACCACGACCTGTTCATCTGGGCGCTGGCGGTGCTCGTGTGGCGGCTGACGCTGGAGAGCACCGTGGTCCACTACACCGCCTGGGTGGTGATGGCAGTGTGCGGCGTGCGCGTGTTCATCAACTTCAACCCACTGTTCCGGCTGGACGGCTACTACCTGCTCAGCGACTGGGTGGAGATGCCCAACCTGCGGCCGCGCTCCCTGACCTGCATGATGGCGCACGTGCGCTGGTGGCTGTGGGGCGCGGCGCGGCCGGAGCGCGAGGAGCGCGGCCGGCTGCTGCTGACCTACGGCGTGACGAGCTGGCTGTTCTCGATGGCTTACCTCGCGCTGATGTTCGCGGGGTTCTTCTACCTGTTTGGCCGGCACTGGGGCGTACCGGGCCTGGCGGGCGTGGCGGTGCTCGCGTACGTGATCCTGCCGAAGATGTTCCGCGGATTCACCGCAGGGGAGGTGGCGAAAATGTTTCGGGTGCGTCGCAAGCGTGTACTCGTGTGGGGGTCGATCCTGGCGGGGGTGCCGGCCCTGCTGTTCCTGGTCCACATTGAGGACAAGGCGACCGGCCAGTTCCGCATCCGCCCGACCACGCGCGCCGAGGTGCGCGCGCCCGTCTCCGGCTTCCTGCAGGTCGTCTACCTCGACGAGGGCGCCCGCGTCTCGCCGGGCATGCAGGTCGGCCGCATGGACATCCCCGACCTCGACAGCAAGCTGGCCCAGAAGCGCGCGGAGCTGGCCGAGGCCCGGGCGAAACTGAAGCTCCTCAAGATCGGCCCGCGGCCCGAAGAGATCGCCGAGCAGCGCGAGCGCGTGCGGCGGTCGAAGTCGTGGCGCGACCTGGCGCGGCAGGACCTCGATCGCAAGGACAGGGCGCTGAGTGAGGAACTCACCCGCCTGCACGAGCAGGCCACCCAGAAGCGCGCCGAGCTGGTCAGCGCCCGGGAGAACCTGCAGCGTGGGCGGCGGCTGCGCGAGCAGCGGGCGCTGTCCGGCGAGGAGTTCGAGAAGCTGGAGAAAGAGTGCCACGTCACGCAGGCGCAGCTGGAGCAGGCCCTGGCCCAGAAGCGCGAGCGGGTCACGGTGGGGACGCTGGAGGCGGAGGCGGAGCTGGCCCGGCGGCAGAAGGACCTGGCCGACGCGCAGGCGGCGCTGAACCTGCTGGAGGCGGGCACGCGGCCGGAGGAGATCGAGGCGGAGGAGGCGCGGCTGCGGCGCCTGGAGGAGGAGCGCCGCTACCTGGAGGGGCAGCGGGGCAAGCTGCGCCTGGCCAGCCCGGTGCCCGGCCTGATCACCACGCCGCACCTGCGCGAGAAGGTCGGCCAGTTCTTCAAGGAGGGCGACCTCATCTGCGAGGTCGAGGAGCCGTGTACTCTGGAGGCGGAGATCGCCGTTGAGGAACAGGACGTGGCGCGGGTGGAGCTGGGGCAGGCGGTCGAGATGAAGGCGCGGGCGCTGCCGTTCGAGACGTTCCACGGGCGCGTGGAGCGGGTGGCGCCGGTAGCGGCCAAGGCGGAGAAGACGGACGTGCAGAGTGCGGTGACGGTCGGCTGTCGCCTGCAGGGCGGTGACGCGGCGCTGCGGCCGGGGATGACAGGGCACGCCCGCATCTACTGCGGCCGGCGGCCGGTCGGCGAGATCCTTGGCCGCAGCATCCTCCGCTTCCTGCGCACCGAGTTCTGGTGGTGACGCGCCGGTTCCCCCGGCGTTGAAACGACCTCCTGGCCGCGAGCCCCCGGCGAGCGCGTGCGTCTGACGCGATTGCTGGGGGCTCGTGGTTCTGCGCGCGGACCGATCCGGTTCGCGGCCCGGGAGCGCGCTTCGTCCCGCCCTGTGTCAAGCCGCCGTCGCGCGCCGGACAGCCCCGGTCGAAATTGTCTTGACTAAACCCACCGGCGCGGGAGAATGGGCGACTGGGGATGGCGGCCTGCGAGCCGTCAGGGCGGTTTCTCGCTTTCCGCAGGAATTAGCTCCGGGTAGGGCGTCACGCGGCACCGTGGTCCGCTGCGCTGGCGGTCTTTTGCCGCCCGTGGTTGGTGGGTTGTCCTATGGCCGATGACCGAGGGCCGAATCGAACGGCGATCTACCTGGGGGCCGGCGTCGTGGTTCTCGTGGCCGGCGCCGGCCTGGTTCTCCTCCTGTCCGGTTCGACCGAGGCGCATGTCACCGGGCAGGTGACCCTGGACAGTCAACCCGTTCCGGGCGCCCAGGTGGTGTTCCTCGGCGAGGCGGCGGACAACCAGGCGCCGCTCGTGACGCTGGCCGACGACCAGGGGAATTACCGGCTCGTCGGCAACCACGGGGCGGGCATCCCCGTCGGAAAATACAGGGTAATCGTCGACAAGATGGCCCTGGCCGACGGGACGATTCCCCAGGGCGAGCTGCTCGTGCAGGCCCGGGCCAGGGGCCTGCTGCGGAACGTCCTGCCGAAGGCCTACGAGGACCGCGCCACCACCCCCTTGCAGTTTGACATCCAGGCCGGCGGCCGTACGGTACACCTGGAGCTGAAAAAGCAGGTGCCGGCGCGGGGCACCGGCCCGTGACGGCCCGGCCCAAGGTGCGATTTTCTCCCCGGAAGGCGAAGCGGCGTGTGGGCTTTGTTCTTTCTTCTTACCCCCGTGGGGCGTCCTGGAGAGGTACACCCGTGACCCGGTCCCGCAAAGGTTTCACGCTGATCGAGCTGCTGGTGGTGATCGCCATCATCGCCATCCTCATCGGCCTGCTCCTCCCCGCCGTCCAGAAGGTCCGGGAGGCCGCCAACCGTGCCCAGTGCCAGAACAACCTGAAGCAGATCGCCATCGCCATGCAGGCGTTCCACGACACGTACAAGGTTTTCCCCCAGGGCGGGGGCGATCCGGGCGGGCAAAACCCGGCCGTGCGGACCTTCTACTTCAGCTGGACCTACCACATCTACCCCTACATCGAGCAGGGCAACCTGTACCGGCTCGTGCCGTCCACGGCCACCTCGATGGTGGACCTCAACACCATCGCGGGCGGCTCGGCGATCCTCCGCAAGCTCGACACCACTCCGGTGCCCGTGTTCTACTGTCCGACGCGCCGGGAGGTCAAACTGTATCACGGCGACGCGGTCACGGATTACGGCGGGAACATGGGGAGCACGGGGACGGACGGGGTCATCGTCCTCAACAACAGCCCGACGGCACTTCGGGTCCGCATCGCCATGATCACCGACGGGACCTCGAACACACTGCTGGTCGGGGAGCGGCGGATCAATTTCGCGGACATCAGCAGCGGCAAGGACTGCTACGACAACGAGCCGGCGGTGCGGCCCGCGAACGACTGCGACGTGCTTCGCAAGGCCCAGGCGGTCGGCGGCAGCTGGCTGACCCCCGCCCTGGACATCACCACCGTGAACAACACGTCCTGCGGCCTGTTCGGCGGGCCGGGCCTGTGTCAGTTCGGCTCTTCCCACCTCGGCGGCATGATGGGCGCCCTGTGTGACGGCTCCGTCCGCAGCATCAACTACAGCGTGGCCCCGGCGACGTTCAAGAACCTGTGCGTCCGCAACGACTCCCAGGTCGTCGATTTTTCCCTGATCGACTGAGCGGCAACCTGTCCGTCGTCCCGCGTGAGGGGTGCCGGGAGACTCAGCGGAGTGCGGAAAGTTCTCGACCGGCGTGTTCCTTGCGGGCCTCCGCCAGCCGGGCCCGGTACTCCGCAGCGGAGGGCCAGGGCCATGCCGGCGCGGGGCAGCGGTCGCCTGCGCGGAGAAAGTCATCGATCTCCTGCAGGTCCTTGAAGTCCACGAGAAGGAGACCGACGAGCGGCACCGCCTCGTAAGAGAAGGAGAGGGCACCGGACCCCGCCCGGGGGGCGTCGGGATAGGCATGCTGGCGTAAGAGGTCGTGGGCGGGACCGCGGCAGCCCGTCTGATTCTGCTCCCGGGCCAGGGCCGTCAAGAACCGGGCCTCTTCGGCGCTGAGTTTCACGGGCTTCCTCCCTGGGAAGGGGGGGGCGTGTCCTGACCGTGGTGATGTACGCCACCCTCTGCCCAATTATACCCGTCGAAGGCCCATCTGCCTGCATGTTGCCAGGCCGCCATTTCCACGACTTCAGACAGGGTCGTGCCGGGGTGCTGGCTGCGGAGCCATTCCGCGCTCCGCGCTTTTCTCCTCTTCGCGACCCGGTACTCCTTCGACCCCTTCTGCGGCAGAACCAGGGCCAACGGCAAGATGAGCTGTAGTGGCCTGCCGCAATAGTAGCAGTCGAAGACGATTTCCCCCGCCAGGATGGCCTGCTTCCCCTCCTTCGTTTGATACTCCTCGGTCCACTCCGCGAAGAGGTCAATGAGCGGTGCTCCGCAGTGGTCGCAACGGCCTTCGGGGATTTGCGGCGTGGCCATGATCGTGTCCCGGTCATCTTGTCCCGGTCAGAAAGTTTGCATCCTGTTGGGGCCGCTCGTGTGCCGGCGTGCCGCGGAAACCCGGCTCGCCG
Source organism: Gemmatales bacterium (assembly GCA_038227745.1). Taxonomy (GTDB): domain Bacteria; phylum Planctomycetota; class Planctomycetia; order Gemmatales; family Gemmataceae; genus DASPXY01. Next base: position 5,275 of record JBBRPS010000341.1, read on the forward strand.
GCACGTGGAAAGCGAATGCGGGGCGGCGTATCAGAACTGATCCAGCCAGAAGTGGAAGCCGCGGTAGTAGCGTTGCGGCTGCCAGGCCTCGTACCGCCATCCCGGCGTCTTGAATGGCGGGTAGGCCATGTACGCCGGCGGCTTCATGTACGGCGCCCCCTGCGGCTCGGGCCAGCGCGGCGTGGTCACCGGCCAGTAGTTGTGTGGGAAGTAGTAGTAGGGGTAATAGTAGAAGCGCTGCAGCTGGTAGGCGGGGTATTGCGGCTGCTGACCAGACACTTCCGTGCCGGGCCACGCGGCGCACAGCAGAACAGCCGCGAGCAGGACCCAGAGCTGCCTCATTGCCTGTCCTCCTGACAAGTCCTCGTTGACGGTTCCATCCCGCCTGTAGTCTAACCGACTCCCGACGGCCCGGTTGCCTGCGTAGGCCACTCGGGTCACGAATCCCTACAAAGATAGGGAAGTCCTGTCGCCTGTGCCGCCCATTCCGGCCCTCCAGCGACCAAGCCCCCCATCGCCCCTTCTCCACGGCCCCACGATTTGCTCTCCCTCCGTCCCTGTTCTGTCCTTGGGGCATGCCTTCCTTGCGGCTCCTGGCAATTTCGCTGCTCTGTGCTGGTGGAGTGAGTTGCGACGTTTGCAGCGATTTTGCCGATTGGATAATTTGAAGAAGATTTAGGGTTGCGGTCACTAACTTCGCTTGCTATAAGTTTTACTCATGGTAACCAGGCCATGCAGGCCTGGTGTTTTGTTCAGAGGTGTAAAGCAACTTGTTTAGGAGGACTCTGGATGTACACCTCGATCGTGTTGGCTGCCCTGGTGGGTTACTTCCCGGCCCCGTCGGATGCGAAGGGCCCCGCCTGGCAGACCGACTACCCGCAGGCACGGAAACAGGCGAAGGGGGAGGGGAAGCCGATGGCGGTCTTCCTCGGCTCCGGGGAGGACGGTCACATGAAAGTGAGCCGTGACGGCAAACTGTCCCCCGAGGTCCGCAAGCTCCTCGCCGCCCGGTACGTCTGCGTGTACGTGGACACCGACAGCAAGGCGGGACGCCGTCTCGCGTCGGACCTGGGCATCCGTCAGGGGACCGGCCTGGTCGTCAGCGACCGGACCGGCGACTACCAGGCCTTCCGCTACGGCGGGACGCTGACCGAGGATGAGCTGACCCGGTCCCTGAAGCGCTTCTCGGCCCCGGATTACGTGGTCCGCACCACGGTCACCACCCCGAACGAGCAGGTCAGCTACTACCCCCCTCAGACCAACAATGCGGTCACCCCTTCCTATCCCGGCACCTCTTCTTACGCGCCGAGCTACGCTCCGGCGTACGGCAACTTCGGCGGTTTCGGTGGCGGCTTCGGCGGCGGCGGCCGCGGTTGCTGAAGGTAGAAACCTCGGTGCGTCCGTGAATCCGGCCCTTTGCGGTTCGGCGGGGACACTCTGTCGCCCGGCCGGATCGAGACGGGTTGGTCTTCGCGGATGAGCCGTACGGATACCAGTTTGGTATCTGCGCGCGCCGGGTCCCCCTGGCAGGGGCCCGGCGTTTCTCTTTCCCGGGCTGCGGCCGTCGCCCGGGAGCGTTTATGCACGTCGTGCGCCGGCGGGTTCTCCCGAATCTTTGGCCTTTTTGCGTGTTGTGACCCATATTTAAGGCAGGGTTCGGAGGGGGAAGACAGTGCGGGGCGGAAGAAGCCGCCCGGTCCCTGTCCGGCGAATCGGCCCCGGAAACGAGGCAGCCATGTTTGAACGGCTCAAGGTCCAATCCGGCTCGGGCGGCCCCGCGGTGCTGTCGGTGCTCCTGCGCGCCTTCCTGTTCCTGTTGCCGACCGGGCTGATGCTGGTCGCGAGCCTGCGCCACCCTGGCCCGAACCGCCTGATGCTCTGGCTGGGCACGGGGCTGCAGGTCGGACTGTGCCTGCCGACCTTGCTGTCGCGGGCGAGCTGGCGGCAGCCGGTCGGCCCGTCCCTGATCACCCTGTACCTGATCGCGCTGGCGTGGCTGTGGTGGGGCGATGGCCGCGACGACTGGTACACGCACCTGACCAAGTCGGTGCTGATGGTGGTGCCGCTGGGCGTCTTCGCCTTCCAGACGCTGACGGAGTCGGGGGCGCCGGCGATTCGGCGGGCGCGGATGCTCGCCGAACGGCTGGCGGCGCGGCGCGACTGGCCGCAGGATCTGGCGGCGTGCCGCGCCCTGCCGGAGGTCAAGGCGCTGCGGGCGGCCCTGACCATCGACGCCGCGCCAGCCCTGGCGCTGCTGAACCACCCGCGCACGGAGGTGCGCGTGGCGGCCCTGGCCGCACTAGAGTTCCGCAAGGATTGGCGGGGGGGCCAGGCGGAGCTGGTGCTGCAGGCGGCCCAGTACGCCGAGCAGCCGATCGTCCGCGCGGCCGCCGTCAGCGCCCTGGCCAACGTGGACGACCGCCCCCTGATCGAGGCGGTGGCGCAGTTCCTGCACGACCCGAGCTGGGAGGTGCGCAAGGCGGCGACCGAGTCGCTGCTGTGGGACACCGAGCACCGCTGGGCGTGGATCCGCTACACGGTGCGGCGCGTGCTGGCCGACCCGCTCTACCAGAACGACTGCGCGTTGTGCCACAACGGCGAGCTGTTGTCGGCGGAGGCGGTCAACGACCTGACGGGGTGGTGCGCCGAGAAGGGCGTGCTGGCGGTGCGGGCGGCGCTGACGCTGGGCGTGCATTACAACCGCGCCCTGGCGGAGCGGCCCGACGAGGCGCCGGTGCAGGCGCTGCGGCGGCAGCTGGAGGATGCGCACACGCCGGCGGTGCTGCGCATCGAGCTGGGGCGGCTGCTGCAGCACCACCAGGAGCTGGACCCGCCGCTGCTGGAGAAGCTGCTGGACTCGTCGAACCCGGCGCCCTTGCGGCTGACGGCGGTGGAGACGCTGCTGACCGAGCACGCCGATGGGCCGCTGCAAGGGGCGGCGGTGGCGGCGCTGCGCGACCTGGCGCGACTGCCGAACCGCGAGATCGCGCTGGCGACGGCGGACGTGATCCAGCGCCGCCTGGGCGTGGACCTGGGCCTGGGCCTGGGCCAACCGCTGCCGCCGATCCACTCGCGCCAGGCCGCCGAGGTCACGCGCCGCGTGATGCGCTGGGCCGTCGCGCAGGACAACCCCGAGGACCTGGAGGACTCGCGCGTCGTGGTGCAGCGCTGAAGAGGAGAAACCACGAAACACACGAAACACACGAAAAAAGACAGAAGAGAAAGAAGAGAAAGCCCACGGGTTGCCACCCGTGGGCTTGCCTGTCACCTGGTCACTTCGCGGCCTCCCGGGCCGCCAACTCCTCCGGCGCCGCCGCCTCCAGGCGCTTGCGGGCGAAACCGAAGTAGTACGCCAGCCCCGCCGCGTACAGCGCCGGCGTCAGCCACAGGACGATCGGCTTGGACAGCAGCGCATACACCACCGCCGCGAACAGGCTCAGGACGAGCACCAGCGCCGGCAGATAGGGGTACAGCGGCACGCGGTAGGGCCGCGGCATGTGCGGCTCGCGTAGGCGCAGCACGAACAGGCACACGATCGCCAGCACGTACCACACCAGCGCCGTCAAGTTGCAGATCAGCACGGCGTCCATGATCAGCGTCTCGTTGAAGTGGCTCCAGGCCACGAACCCCGCCACGACCACGGTCCAGAACAGGATCGACACGTCGGGCGTCCGCCGGCCGGTGTGGACGTGGCCGAGGGGGCGCGGCAAGTAGCCGGCGCGGCCGAGCGCGAACGACTGACGGCTGACGGCGTAGAGCATGCCGTTGTAGCTGGCGACCATGCCGCACAGCGCCACCACCGAGAAGGCGAGCAGGTGCGGCAGGTGCTGCGGCCCCGACCAGACCTGACGGTAGACGAACGGCAGGGGGAAGGAGTTATCCTCCCTGCCGGTCTCGCGGTAATCGCTGCCGGCGGCCGCGGCGAAGAACCAGGTCAGCACGACCAGCGCGATGAGCGTGAGCTGCGCCAGGACCAGGCCGCGCGGGATGGTGCGCTGCGGCGTGTGCGCCTCCTCGGCCGCCAGCGCCACCGTCTCGATGATGACCAGCCACCAGATGGCGAAGGGGATCGCGCGGGCCACGCCGTCCCAGCCGTGCGGCAGCAGGGGGTCGGTCAGGATGCGCTCCAGCCGCACGCCGGGCAGGCACGCGATCCAGAACCACACCAGGCCGACGATCGCCCCGTAAGTCATCCACGCCATGACGCGGGCCTGTTCGCGGGCGCCGAGCCACTGCACCAGGGCGAAGAGCGCGACGGTGATGAGCGCCGCGGCGGTGGTGGCCGTCTGCTTGTCGATGTCGTCGAAGAGGAGGGTGAGGATGAAGAAGACGTAGCCGCCGGTGGCGATGGCGGTGCCGATGGTGGCGAACAGGCATTCGAGGAACATCGACCAGCCCATGAGGAAGCCGAGCCAGGGGCCGGCGGCGCGGCGGCCGTAGGCCAGCGGCCCGCCGGCGAACGGCATGGCGACCGCCAGTTCGGACAGTGCCAGCACCCAGGTCATGTACAGGGCGCAGACGAACAGCGAGGCCAGGAGCATGCCGAGCGGGCCGGCGACGCCGAGGCCGCCGTTCCAGCCGAAGTACTCGCCGGTGATGACGGCGCCGACGCCGAGGGCCCAGATGTGGCGGACGCCGAGCGGCTTCTTGAGGGCGTGATCTTCGAGGTACTTGCGCTCCTCGGGGCGCAGGGCGGCCGCGGCGACGTGGGCGTCGGTCACCACCTGCTCGACGAGGTCTTCGAGTTTCTCGGGATCGCCGGGGGCGCTTTCGGGAGGCTGTGGGGAAGTCATCGGAAGCACCAGGTCAAGGAAGTAGGTGCCGCGAGCCGAGCGGCACCGATCGCCCCGGCCCCGCTCGGCTCGCGGGGCCTACCTCATACGGTCCGCCCATCGTAGCCCGGCCCGCGCGCCAACGCCAACACAGAACTGGGGGAAACGAGGCGTGGACCCGCCGGAACACGGACGCTATCATCGGCGGCAACCCTGGAGGGCCGAGCATGTCCGATGAGCGCGTCCGCGAGATCATCCGCCGCTTCCCTGAGAACGGCGTCAAACTGCTGCTGGA
>JBBRPS010000342.1:0-10285 GCA_038227745.1 Gemmatales bacterium
CGGTTCTTCTCCTCGGCTCAGGCGTTCCAGGATGGCGCGAACGGCTGTCACCGAAAAAACCTGCGGGCGGGGGATGACCACCCGGACGCTCGAGGTCGCCGCCGTCCGCTCCGCCCCGCGCAACGACATCCAGAATGCGCAGGAGCGGATGACGAGTCCTTCGGGCATCTGGTGCAACCACTGCGTTTCGTCTTCCGGCAACACCAGCAGGACCAGGACACAGCGCACCGGCGATAAATCGCAGAGGAAATTATACGTCCGGACGTCCAGATCGTAGGTCACGGTGTCTGGCGACACGTTCGCCCGCGTCGTGCTCCGCAACTGCAAATCCAGTTGCACGCGCGCATCGTGAAGGGCGTTGTCGTGCTGCTCGATGAGTCGCAACGACAGGTCCACGCCGTAGTCCGGTGACGGGGTACTGGTCGCCACCCCCGCCAAGGCCGCGACGGCCTGGACGTACGCGCGGCCAGTGGCAAGGAAGTCCACCGCCTGGCCGGGCACCAGGCGCGGATCTTCAGCCCGCCGCGCGACAAAATGGGTGCGTTCGACCTCCTCGTCAACTCCGTCGGCAAGGGCAACGTCACGACGCTCTCGTTTTCGCCCGACGGCAAGACGCTGGCCTCGGGCAGCACGGACGGGACGGTCCGCCTGTGGGACGCGGTGACGGCGAAAGAACTCGCGCAGTTCCGGGGGGCCGGCGGGTGTTATGGCGTCGCCTTCGGGCGCGACGGCACGGCTCTGGTTTCGGGGAGTGCCGACACTACAGTGACGGTGTGGGATCTGCTAAATCCGGTGAGACAGCAACAGAGGCCGAACGTCATCCTCATCCGGGATTGAGGCACACGGGGCTGTCCCCCCGCTTGCGGCTTATTGAGTCCCGCATGGCTAAAGCTCGGTCGCCGGAGGCTCTAAACGAGCGCGCTTCACTCCCGCGCTCGCCGCCCCGCGCAGCGGGATCTGGCTCAACCGCGGCTAAACGACCGAGCTTTGACCGTGCTGCCCTCAGTAACGTGGGGCGCTGGAGTCTCCCGACGAGACTGGTTTGCAGCGGGGTGTAACGGCGATCGGCCGCAAACGGCAGGACAGCCCCGCAACAGGATAGTCCGAGCCAAACAGGAGAACGATCATGCTTCGACAGCAAACCGATGGGAAGGCAGCGCGTCCGGGCCAGTGGTCGCGCTGGGCGGTGAGGTTGGCGGCGGCCTGCGCAGTGATCGCGGGCGCCAGCCACATCGTCGCCGCGCCGGACGACGAGAAGCCGGTGAGCAAGCGGGGCGATTCCCGCGAGGCGCCGCGCACCGACCTGCACGGCGACCCACTGCCGCCCGGGGCCCTCGCCCGGCTGGGGACGGTCCGCTGGCGTCACGGGTTCGCCGTCGCTTACGTGGCCTTCACGCCGGACGGCAAATCGCTGCTGACCGCGGCCCAGGACAACACGATCCGCCTCTGGGACTGGGGCACCGGCAAGGAAATCCGCCGCTTCGGCAAGCCCCCGGCCGTGAAGCCGAACGCGCCCGGAGACCCCGCCGCCCAACTGCGGCAGGCCGTCCTCGTCCTCCGCGGGGGTATGGCCGCCTACGGCGCCGGCAGCACCGGCGTCGCCCTCGCGCCCGACGGCAAGACGCTGGCCGCCACCACTCCGAACGGCACCATCCAGTTGTGGGAGGTCGCCACCGGCAAGGAGATCCGCACCATCCAGGCGCCGGCCGGTAGCGGCGGCGGCCTCCTGTTCTCCCCCGATGGCAAGCTCCTGGCCGGGCGCGGCGCCGACCAGTCGATCCGCCTGTGGGACACGAGCACGGGCAAGGAAGTCCGCCAGATCCGGCGCGAGCAGAAGAACCCGCGCGTCGGCTTCGTCGCGGTGGGTGGCTTCTACGGCGCCGCCGGCCTGGCCTTCGCGCCCGACGGCAAGACCCTCGCCGCACCGGAGACGGCTTTCGCCAACCAGCGGGTCAGCACGTTCGTGACCCTGTGGGAAACGGACACGGGGAAGGAACGCCGCCAGATCGAGGTGAACCCGCCGACGGGCGTGTCGGCTGTGGCGTTCGCGCCGGACGGCAAGGTGCTGGCCTACGCCAGCGGCAACGCCATCCACCTGTGCGACCCCGCCACGGGGAAGCAACTCCGGGCCATCGAGGCGCAGGCCGCCGCCCTGGCCTTTTCGCCCGACAGCAAGACCCTGGCCGCGAAAGGCCTGCAGGGGTCGGAGGTCCACCTGTGCTCGGTGGAGACGGGTAAGGTCGTGCGTGAGGTCGGGGAGAAACCGGCGCTGGCGCTCGCCATCCCGGTCTTCTTCATGAGAACCGGCGGCTCGGCGCACGACCTGGCGTTCTCGCCCGACGGCAAGGTCGTCGCCGTGGGGGGAACCAACGTCGTTCACCTCTGGGACGCGGACACTGGCAAGGACGCCTCCCAGGTCAGCGGGCACCGCGCTGCCGTGACTTCCCTGGCCGTGGCGCCGGGCGGCAAGCTGGTCGCCTCGACGGGGGCCGACAGCACGGTCCGCCTGTGGGAGTCGGCCACCGGCAAGGAGCGGCACAGGTTCCGCGCGCCGGCCGGCACGACCTGCGTCGCCCTCGCGGTCGATGTCCGGACCGTGGCCCTGGGGAATGTTGACAGCACCGTCCGCCTGCACGAGGTGGCCACGGGCAAGGAGCTGCGCCGGCTCCAGGGACATCAGAACGGCGTCGTCGCCCTCGCCTTTTCGCCGGACGGCAAGACCGTGGCCTCGCGGGGCATGACCGACAACACGATCCGGCTGTACGATGTCACGACGGGCAACGCCCTCCGTGTGATCGCGCTGCAGGCCCCGAAAATCGCCGGCGCCCCCGGCGGGGGCTTCGTCGTGAACGTGGGCGGCGTCGGCGGAACGCGAATCGGCCTGGCCTTTTCGCCGGACGGCAAGACCGTGGCCTCGCCCGGCGTGGCCGGCCAACCCGGCGCGGGGATGGCGTGGGGCGCCGGGGGAATGCAGGGCACGCTGAACCTGTGGGACGTGGCGACCGGGAAGGAAGTCCGCAAGATCGTGCTGCCGGCCCAGTACGGCGCCCTGAGTTTCGCCTTCGCGCCGGACGGCCGTTCCCTGGCGACCGAGAACACCGACGGAACGATCACCTTGTGGGAACTCGCCAGCGGCAAGGAGCGCGCCCGGTTCGGCAAAGCTCCGGAGCTCGGGCAACCCGTGGCCAACCGTCTCATGGTCGTCAACGGGTTCGGCGGCTTCGGGGCGCCGGCCTCGCCCACGCTCGCTTTCGCGCCGGACGGTCGCACCCTGGCCGTGCGGGGCGCCGACCTGTCGGTCCAGGTGTGGGACGTCGCCGCGGGGAAGGAGACCGGCCGGCTGAAAGGCCACGAGGGCGGCGTGACCGCGGTCGCCTTCGCCCCCGACGGCAAGGCCCTGCTCTCGGGCAGCAGCGACACGACCGTGCTTCTCTGGGACGCGACCCGTGTGAGCGCGGGGCCGAAAACAGCGAACCAGCTGCGGGCCGAGGAAGTCGAGGCCCTGTGGGCCGACCTGGCCGCCGCCGACGCCGCGAAGGCGTTCCGTGGGATCCATGCGCTGGCCGCGGCGCCGGGGCAGGTCGTCCCGTTCCTGCGCGAGCGGTTGCGGCCCGCGGCCCCGGCGGACGCCGAGAAGGTGCGCCAGTGGATTGCCGACCTGGAGAGCAGGCAGTTCGCGGCGCGGCAGCGGGCCATGAAAAGCCTGGAAAAGCTCGGCGAATTGGCCGTCCCCGCCCTGGAGAAGGTGCTCAAGGCCGGTCCGCCGCTGGAGACCCGGATCCGCGTCGAGCAACTGCTCGAAAAGCTGACGGGGGCCGTCCTGACTGACGACCGTCTCCGCCTGGTGCGAGCGCTGGAGGTGCTGGAACTGGTCGGCACGTCCGAGGCCCGGCAGGTACTGGAAGCGCTGAGCCGCGGGGCGCCGGGGGCCTTGCCGACGCGGGAAGCGCAGGGGGCCCTGGAGCGGCTGAACAGGCGGTAGTCCGCCGCCACCCCTCACGGGGGATGCGCCGCGTCCGGCGCATCCCCCGCGTAACAGGCGCGTTAACCCCTGTTAACCGCCGTGTACGCCCGGCACCCTGCGGCCGCTCCGCCCAACCGGGGACGGCGACGATCGACCCCACAAGATTAACCCACTCTTTTATTCTCGTGTTTCCGTAAAGACTCGGGCCGCAAGCGCTTCTCGCCGGCGCGCCGCTGCCGCTCATCCTCCGACCGGCCGCCATCGCTCTCGTTCGCCGGAATAATGCGCACCAGGCGGTCGGCGGCCAGGGCGGCCAGGTCACCGTCAGCGGCCCCGTCGCCCTCGACGTCGCCAACGTCGCCTCCATCGTCGCGGCCCAGTCGAACAGCGCCACGGGGTCGAACGCCACGCAGGCCAACGATATCACGGTCAACCAGACCATCGCGGTTGCCGTCGGCCAGGGCGGCAGCGGCGCGGGCGGGGCCGTGTACAACTTCGCCAGCTTCTTCACGGACCACAACGGCAAATTCACCGGCAACCAGGCCGCCGGCGGCCAGGGCGACCAGGTCGTCGTCGGCGGCCCCGTCACTCTCAACCTCACGAACGCCGTCGGCGTATCGGGGTCGCAGGTCAACACCGCGTCGGGGCGCAACGCCGACCAGACCAACGACATCACCCTCAACCAGGCGATCTCCTGTGCGTTCGGCCAGGGCGGCGGCGCGATGGGCGGCGCCGTCTGGAACCTCGGCGAAACCTACACCGAGGACCGCGGCACGTTTGCCACGAACAGGGCGGCCGGCGGCCAGGGCGGGGCGGTATCGGTCACGAGCATGCTGACGGTCAACGGCGTCAACTCGGCCCAGGTGTCCGCGTCGCAGCAGAACGTCGCCACCTCGGCGCCGTACGCGAGCCAGTCCAACGGCATCACGATCGCGCAGGCGCTGGTCTTCTCCCTGGCCGGGGGCGGCGACGGGGCTGGCGGGGCCGTGTACAACCTCGGCGAGGCGCTCACGGAAAGCTACGGGAAGTTCACGAACAACGCGGCGGCCGGCGGGCAGGGCGGCCAGGTGGCCGTGAGCGGCACCATCACCCTGAACCTCGCCAACGCGGCGGACGTGTCGGGATCGCAGGCTAATGCGGTCTCCGGGCGGAACCCGACCCAGAACAACGCCATCGACGTCAACCAGGCGATCTCCTCCGCCATCGACCTTCTCGCCCGGGGCGGCGGCGCCACGGCAGGCGACATCGACGACCTCACCGCCTCGTTCACCGACCTGTACGGGAAGTTCACGGGCGGCACGGCCACCGGCGGGCTGGACGGGCAGGTGTCCGGTGACGGGCTGGTCGCCTTCGCCCCGACCAACCTCGCCTCGCTGACCGCAGCCCAGGTGAACCAGGCCACGTAAGGCGAGCGGCGGGAAAAACCCTCCCTGTAGGACGGGTCTCCTGACCCGTCCTGTCGCGGGCAGGACGGGTCAGGAGACCCGTCCTACAGGCGGTTTTCTCTGACCGTCACGGATTTTGGGGAGGGACGGCCCGGTGAACAAGGGCACCGCGGACACGGCCAAGAGAACGGCACGGGGTCTTCCAGGAAGAGGCCCAAAACGTCCAGGCCGATTACCCGTCCGAGGACGGTCAACACGGACGGTTGGGCGGCCACGCAGCAGGCGTGGCGGGCGTTGTTCCCGCGGGTAGTGATCTTGCGTTGCTTCCTGCACGGCTGGCTGAGCATCCGCGACCGGGCCAAGCACCTCGGGGAGGTGTTCCGGGCCTTGGGGGAGAAGGTGTGGGACGCCTACCGGGCGCCGGCGCTTCGCGCAGCGGCTGCGGCGGTTGGGCGAGTGGGCGGCCCGGGAGGAGAAGGCGGCCTGGGTGCTGGAGCAAGTGCGGCAGCGGTGCGGCCGGGCGCGGGCGTACGGGCAGGCGTACCGCTACCCGGGGGGTCACTGCACGAGCACTATGCTGGACCGGATAATGCGGGCGATGAACCGGTACTTCGACGATGGCCAGCACCTGCATGGGTCGGAGGAGGCGTGTCAGCGGCACGTGCGGGCGTGGGCGCTGCTGCACAACTTCCGGCCGTGGCAGCCGGCGACGGCACGGGCCAACGGCGGTGCGCAGAGCCCCGCGGAGCGGCTCAAGAAGCACCGCGATCACGACAACTGGCTGCAGAACCTCCTGGTGTCGGGATCTTTGGCGGGCTACCGTCGCTGAAGCAACCCGCCCCAGAATCCGTGACGGTCAGGGAACTTCGTGTCAGCCCCTCATGCCGCGGGGCGGCATGAGGGGCTGACACGCAGTTCCCTCAGGCGGCCTCCCGCTGCTTTGCCTCACACGCCGGGGGAGTCGCCCGGCATCCGCGGCGGTGCCGTCCGCCACATCAGCGCGACTTCCTCCGCCGTCAGTCCGTAGGCCGCATTCACCAACTCGGCGACGACCCGCTCCAGTTGCCGAGCTTCCGCCGCGAGCACTGTCGGTGCCGTCGTAGTAGGTGTACGCCACCTGCCGCACCGTCGCCCGGCTGCCGCCTTCGCGGATAATACAGTTTTAGAAAGTTTCCCTCTCGACAAAGGGTCCTGACGGCTTTTCTCTTCCGGCTTCCTTAGCGGCTCAGCCGGTCGAAAACTTCGAGAATCCGCGCTGCCGTCGAATGCTTGTCGAGCAGCCCCTCTGCTTGCTCCCGCAGCCCTGCAAACGTGCCGAGGATGTACTCCACGTTCTCTCGCTCAACGCCGTAGAGGTGAAAAAACGCCGCATCCAATTCCGCCAACAACTCAGCCCGCGCGTCGGGATCCCACCGATGCACCGACGGATCGAACCCCGCCGCCTCCGCGAACGGCTTCAGGTCATTCGCGGTGCAGGTCAGCTTCAGCACCCGCTCCGAGATCCAGTTTTCCAGGGACGTCCGCTTGCTCCACGGGCACGGCTTGGCGTAGTGCTCGGGCGGAAATGCGGGCAGTTGATTGACGATGAAGAAGTTGAGCGTCACCCCTCCGATCTTTTGGCGAGTGACGTAATCAAACACCAGCGAATTCATGTTTGCCAACAAGCAGAGTTCCTGGTGCGGTGTTGCGCTGGTCAACACAAGGATCAAGTGATTAGTAGCAGCGCACCACGGAACAACCGCGGCGATCATGGTGCGCTGGTTGGTTGGACTGGTAATGTCTTTGAAGGCCACAAACGCGGGGCGGCTTGGTACACGAAGCGACCGCACCACTTCGCTTTCTTCTACCTACCAGCGCGGCTGAATGACAAACTCCGGGTTCTGGTGTTCCACAAGGGTCGTGTCGTCGGTCTGGCCCTGGCGCACCCAGTTTCCGGCGACGACCTTCACGCTGGCGGCGCGGTGGTCGTAAGCCTGTACCATCTTGGCCTCGTACAGCGGCAGATACGTCAGCTTGCCCTTCGTCCAGCGATTCCCCACAAGCTTGCAGCCCAGTTCCTTGAGCTGCTCCGCTTCGCAAAACAGCTCGGCGTCGTTGGTTTGGTGGAACATCGTCACAAAGCGAATGCCCCACGGGTTGCCACCCTCCTGGCGCGACTCGTCAATCAGCACCGGCACACGCCGGTAAATGCCTTTGGTCAACTCCGCATCGCGCCGGCTCCTGAAGATGGGGCAGGTGCGCGTGTTGGGGTTCAGCAAGGCCAGATCGGCGCCCGACAGGGCGATGTGGCGGTTTCTCGGTTTCAGGTCGTCCATCGAGTGGGCGTAAAACACGAAATCGGCGTGCGGCGTCCGCACCTCGGCGCCGCCGAACACCAGCACGCAAAACTTGAAGCGGCCGTCCACATCGGGAAAGATGCGCTGGCGGTTCTCGAAGTCGTACAGCGTGATGAGCGACCGCGACACCATCAACTCATTGAAGAACTCCCGCGTCGTATTGTCGGTGGCGATCCCCGACGGCACCAGCAACCCAACCCGGCCGGTCGGGGCCACCAGCCGGCGGGCCAGTTCCGCAAAGAGCAGGTAGGTGTTGATGTCGCCACGGCCGGTCAGCGGGAAGCCGCCCCCGGTGCGGACGTGGTCCAGCGTGCGGTCCGCGGCGTCCTTGGCTGCGTTGTAGTGTCCAAACAGCTCCGGATCCTTCGTTTCCAGGTCGGCGACCAACTCGCGGCGTTTGGCGGCGCTGACCGCGTTGGCGATGTGCGGCGCGGTAAAGGCGAAAAACTCCCGTTCCTGCAACTTGAGCCGTTCCCACGGCGGATTGCCGATGACGCAATCGAAGCCAGCCGCGGGCCGGTTGAAGACTGCCGTAAAGGTGGTACGCCAATCGAGCGCCAGCGGATGCACGGCGGGATCGGTCACCAGGCTGTTGGCCTGGACGATGTTGTGGGACAGGTCGGCGAGGGTCTTGCCGCGGCGGGCGGAGCGGATCCACAGGGCGAGTTGCGTGATCTCGACCGACTGCCGTGATAGATCGACCCCGTACAGGTTGTCCGCCAGGATCCAGTCGGGAGCCTTGTCGGCAATCGCTTCCGCGGCGGCTTCGTCGTGCAGGCGCAGGTTGTCCGCCAGCCGGAGGTAATGCTCTTCCAGGAGGTCATACGCCTGCACCAGGAACGCCCCGCTACCGCAAGCCGGGTCGCACACCTTTACCTGGCGCAGCGCATCCAGACACGCCAGCTCGTAAGCGGCCAGCTTCGGCGAGGGGGTATCACACTCCAGGTCGGCGTCGGTCACGCCGTGGGCGCCGCGGAGCTGCGCGAAGCGCTCGTCGATGATCGGTTCGATGGTGTTGCGGGTGATGAACTGCGTGAACTCGGGCGGCGTGTAATAGATGCCGAAGCGCTTGCGTTCGGGCGACTTCGGTATGGCGGGGAGGATGCCGTTGGGCACTGGCACAGGGCCGGCGGGGGCGAACAGGCCGCCGGCGCGCAGCCCTTCCAGCTCGCCGATCGACTTCTCGAAGAGGTAGCCCAGCACCTCGACGTTCACCTCGTCGCGGAAGTCGTAGTTGCCGACCGTGTAGAAAAACTTGGTCCACGAGTCGTCGAGCTGCAAGTCGTCCACCGCCGGGTCGTGGCGGAACAGGCCGCCGTTGTAGCCGTTTTCGAGGTCGCGGTCGCGGCTGTGGCCCTTGTCGATGGCGTGGAAGAGGGCCAGGAAGTTTTGCCAGCGCGGGTTGGTCACCTTGCTGAAAGGCGGCAGGGTGTTGTAAGCGGCCTCGATGCGCTTCTCGGGAAGCAGGCCACGGTCCTCGCAGAACGCCACGAAAATGATGCGGTCGAGGAGGATCTGCGCGATGCGGATGGCCTCGTCCAGGGGCTTGGCGTGCGCGCGGTGCAGGTGCTCGATCAGGCGCCAGCGGTGTTCGCTGTAGGTCAGGTAAAGTTCGTCGCCCACCTCGCGCTGGCGGTGGGCGGTGCGGTTGAGCAGCTTCAGGGCGCGCGGCTCGCCCAGCATCGACGGCAGCAGGCCCCCCGTTTCCAGCAGGAAATAGAACTGCAGGAACACCTCGCGCTTGGCGAGGTCGGCCAGCTGGAACTCCTGGTAGGTCAGCGGGGTCCGGGCGCGGTGATAAAGCCGCAGGGTGTGGAAATTGCTGACGATGCCCCAGGGGCAATTGGGCAAGGCGTTGAGGTAGTCCCAGCACTGCTGGACAGCAGTCCGGCCGTTGGACTTGTCCCGGTCGAGATCGACGGTGGCGCCTTTGAGTTCGATGACCGCGACGGGAGCCGGTGGGGTGCCCGGCGAGAATTCGCCGAGAGCCCCGTCGGCCGCGCCGACGCCGGGCACGGTGAATTCCCGTTCCAGTTGGTATTTCTCGGGACTTTGCGTGGCGAGCTTGTACCCCAGGGCGTCGCCAAAGACCTGGTGCAGGAAGTCGGCGTTGAGGGACGTCTCTTTTTTCTTCGTGAGGTGTCCCCTGTCGATGAGGTCGGCCCACTGGCAAAGGACTGCGTAGGCATGGTCTTGTTTCTTGCCGCGGAGCAGGGCGGCGCCGGCCTCCTCGGCGAGGAAGCGGGGCAGGAACAAAACGCGGCGCCGGCGGTTCTCCAGCTTGGCGAACAGGTCCGGGCCGTTGGGGGAAGAGGCTTTCTTTTTCATGGTAATTCTACTGCGCGGGATGTTCGTTTTTCCAGGGATTCAGGGGGGCGACCGCCCGCGTGAGGCGTGAAAAACACTGGGGATTTCAGCATCTCCGGGCGGATCTCGCGCAGTAGAAGTATGGATAAGGGGACGCAGCTGAATGGCACTGTTTAACAATTATCAACCAGTTAAGAGAGGCGGCCGATGGAATTATGGCTGCCGGTCCTTCTCTGGCGGTCCGCGGCGCGCACGGCGAACCCCTCGGCCGACCCCAGGCCATTGTCGTCCTC
>JBBRPS010000343.1:0-10272 GCA_038227745.1 Gemmatales bacterium
CGTTAAGATCTGCACCGAGAATGCCGCCGTGGCGACAAGCAGCCTTGCTTGTCGCGCTCCGGAGCGCGACAAGCAAGGCTGCTTGTCGCCACGGCGGCATTCTCGGTGCAGATCTTAACGCCTCTCCTCCCCTTCTTCTTTGCCAAATTACCCAGTTTGCCTTTGACGCCGGATTTCTCCGACCCTATCCTGGCAGGGACAGGGATCCGTCAAAGTCCCACTTTGCCGCACCCTGAGCAAGGTTGCTCCACGCCCTTCTCCGGGCGGAGGCGGCAAGGGCGTCGGAACTGGAACCGCGATCACACGCCGGGGACACCAGCGAGGCCTCGGCGATCGTTCTGCATCGGAGGTCCCACAATGTATAGCGTGGTGTTGGCGACGATGTTATCGGTGGGTGGGGAAGCGCCGACCTGGCATCGCTGTCACGGCTGCTCGAGCTGTCATGGCTGCTCCAGTTGCTCGTGCTGGGGCTGTCATGGCTGCTGGGGTTGCCACGGCTGCTCCAGTTGCTCGTGCTGGGGCGGTCATGGCTGCTGGGGTTGCCATGGGTGTTATAGCTGTTCGTGCTCGTGCTCGTGCTCGTGCTGGGGCTGCCACGGCTGCTACAGCTGCTCGTGCTCGTGCTCGGGGTGTTGGGGCTGCCACGGCTGCACGGTCGTTTACGGTTGCTACTCCTGCTACGGCAGGGTGGTCGCCCAGGGGAACGGCGGGGCGGGCGGGGGCGGCGGCGGGCAGAAGTCCGACCCGAGCCTGAGTCCGCTCAACGAGAAGGAGCGGGCCGCCATCAAGGAACTGCTCCAGAACCTGCGCGAGAAGAAGGACGAGACGGGCGCGGGCAACAGCACGCGCTTCGTGAGCGCCTCGCCGTCGAAGGCCGCCATCACGGTCAGCCTGCCGGAGGACGCGAAGCTCTACGTGGACGGCGTCGCCTGTCCGCTGAAGTCGGCCCGGCGTTCCTTCAATACGCCGGCCCTCCAGACCGGGCGCGAGTACTACTACACCCTGCGGGCGGAGGTCACGCGCAACGGCCGGCCGTTCACGCAGAGTCAGCAGGTGGTCGTCTCGGCCGGGCGGCGGGTGAATGTCGAGTTCAAGAACCTGACGCCGCTGCAGACAACGGCCCAGCGCTGAGTCGCCGCGACGGCACGGAGAACGCCCCGAAGCCCGCGTCAGCCGACGCGGGCTTCTTTCGTTGCTGGGGAAAAATGGGGGCCCCCGCCCGGCATCATGCCAGACGAGGGCCCCACGCCAGCGGATTCTTCAACCTGTTCCGTGCCGCCGGTCAGGTCAGATAGGCTTCATCAAGGAGACGCGGGGGGCGGGGGAACTTGCGCCGGTACGTGAAGAAATGTTTAGCCGCGGTTCGCAGAACCGCGTGAGCTCGGCACGCCCGCCGCGCGCGGTTCTGCGAACCGCGGTTAAACGAAGGGGAGGGTCCGCGAAGTTTACTCGGCCATCGCCAGTTCCGGAGAGTGGGTGAGCCAGGCCTCGACGTGATCGAAGAGGGGGGCGAACGTCTCGCGCGTGACGGCGCCCATGGTGGCGATCTGGACCAGGCGGCGCTCCGCGAGGTAGCCGCTCTGCCCGCCGATCGCGTAGCCCCACGAGCGACAGCGGGCCACGAACGACGCGGCGCTCTCCTCCAGCGGCGGCGTGAAGCTGGTGACGACGGGGGAGGCGCACTGCTCGGCGGCGAGCGGCTCCAGGCCGAGGCGGCGCAGCTGCTGCCGGACGTAGACGCCCAGCTCGCGGTAGCGGGCGTAGGCGGTCTGGGCCTGAGACGGCGTCGAATACTCCGCCAGGGCCGCCTCCAGGGCGCCGAGGGTCGGCGACGGGAAGGTATAGCACGGGCCTTCGCTGGCCAGGGCGGCGTGGATGTCGAAGTAGCTCGGCACGCGGCTGCGGTCCATGCGCGCCAGGGCGTCGGCGTCGGCGAAGATGATCGCGGCGCCGGCGTAGGCACCCAGGGACTTGCCGCTGGCCGCCGTCGCCAGGTACACCTCGCGCAGGTCGATCGGGACGGCCCCCAGGCTGCTGATGCAGTCCACGCACACGCGCGTGCCGCGCTTACGGGCCACGCGCACCAGGCCGGGCAGGTCGTTGAGCACGCCCGTGCTGGACTCCTGGTGGACGCCCCAGACCCAGCTGCCCGGCGGCTCGGCGGCCAGGGCCTCATCGACCTCGTCGAGGTCCCACGGCCGGCCCCAGTCCCAGCGCAGCGTGCGCGGGTGCAGGCCGAAGCGCACCGCCTGGCGGGCCAGCCGTTCGCCGAACTCGCCGTTGATGAGCAGGACGCCGCGGCCGGGGGAGAGCGTGGCGGCGAGGGTGGCGGCGACGGCCTCGTTGCCGAGTGTGCCGCTGCCGTTGAGGACGGCGACGCTGCGGCCGCCCACCATCTCGCCGAGCAGTTTGCGCAGGGCGGCGAAGCGGCGGATGAACTCGGGGCCGCGGTGGTAGACGGGCGCCTGGTGAAACGCCGTCTGCACGGCCATCGAGGTCGTGACCGGGCCGGGCAGGAGGCAGACGGCCTCCTCACGGGTCGGCGCCAGCTTGCCCACGTGCGTCTCCCACAGGCGCTTGACGCGCTGAATCTTCACGGGGAGTTGGCCGATGGTCAGCACCATCGGCACGAACGACGCCTGCCCGCACGGCACGGCCGGGCCGAGCGGGACGAAGCCGAGCTGCTCGTACAGGGCGACGCGCTCGCTGATGCCGGAGATGAACAGGTGCGTGTAGCCGTTCGCCTGGGCGTACTCGTACAGCCACCAAACCAGACCGAAGAAGAGTGTCTTGTTGCGCTCGTCGGGCTCGATGGCGAGCAGGCGAACTTCGAGGGGTCGAGTGCCGGGGCGCGTGAGGATCTCGGGGTCGCGGAGACGATCGGCGACGGAGAAGGGCGGCTGGTCGTGGACGCTGACCATGCCGACGACGCCGCCTTCGCGGAGGACGATGAGGTAGGCGTTCTTGCTATGGAACTTATCGACCAGGACGCCGCTGCCCGGGTCGGGGTGCTGCGGAATTTCGTTGACGAAGGTGCGGTAGTTGAGGCGGTGGATCTGCTCGAATTCCTGCCTGGTTTCCGCTCGCTTGAAAACGTATTGGCCGACTTTCAACATCCTGGACCACCTCCGACGGTGCTTCGTCGTGCCGCCCCGGGGGGACAGAAGGCCCTCTGTCCCGGTAGGCGATCAGCGGGCGTGGCCGCGCACGCACAACGCCCTAGGCAGAGAGGTTACAAATCCTTGAGGCCGAATGCAAGGATCTGGTTAAGGGAGATTGAGAGGGAAAGGGAGGAAAGGCGTTAAACCTTCTGGTTTGTAGCCCCCGCACGCCCTTTCGGCAAGGGGAGCAAGTGTCCAGAAGCGCCGTTTGCCCGGCGCCGGCGAGCGGCCGCTTCGGACTGGCGTTGCCGCGGCGCCTGCGTTCTAATGGAAGGACTTCCCGCCCCAAGCTCATCCCTGGAGACCGACTCATGCCGATGCACGCGATCATCGCCACCTGGCCGTTCGGCGAGACGGCGGTGCGGACCGGTCTGCCGCTGCTGCAGAAGGGCCGGCCCGCCCTCGACGCCGCCCTCGCCGGCGCCCAGGCCGTCGAGGACGACCCGCGCGTCAACTCGGTGGGCTACGGCGGCCTGCCCAACGCCGTCGGCACCGTGCAGCTCGACGCCTGCGTCATGGACGGCCGCACCCTCAGCTGCGGCGCCGTCGCCGGCCTGGAGAACATCCGCCACCCCGCGGCCCTGGCACGCCGCGTCATGGAGCGCACGCCGCACGTCCTCCTCGTCGGCGAAGGCGCCCGCCTCTTCGCGGTGCAGCAGGGCTTCGCGCTGGAAAACCTCCACACGCCGGAGAGCCTCACCGAGTGGGAGCGGCGGCGGCCGCGGGCCGGCGGGCGCGGCAAGGTCAACCCGCGCCCGCCAAACCCCCCGGCCAACCGCGCCGGCGAGCCGCCGTTCAGCCACGACACCGTCACGGTGCTGGCGCTGGACCACAAGGGCTCACTGGGGGGCGTGTGCAGCACGTCAGGCCTGGCGCACAAGCTCCCGGGGCGCGTCGGCGACTCGCCGCTGATCGGCTCGGGGCTGTACGTCGATGACCGGGCGGGCGCCGCGGGCGCGACCGGCGTCGGCGAGGAGATCATTCGCATCGGCGGCAGCTTCTTCGTCGTCGAGGCGATGCGCGCCGGCCGCAGTCCGCAGGAGGCCTGCGAGCTGGCGGTGCGCAAGGTACACGAGGTGGCGGTGCGCCGCGGCGTCCACCCGGCGCACGTGGCGTTCCTCGCCCTGGACGTGAAGGGACGCACCGGCGCCGCCTGCACGGCGACGACGAATTTCCAGTACGCGGCCGCGACGGGGACCAAGGTGGAGATGCGCAAGGCGCGCGAACTCGGCGCCGAGGGGAGGTGAAAGGGACTTCGGTAAAGCCCACCCGTTGCAACGGGTGGGCTTGATAGCGCCAACTCGCGGGCAGCGGTCACTTGCTGTCCTGCGGCACGACGTACAGGGTGAATTGCAGCGTCGTCGTCTGCTTCTTCGTCCGCACCGTCAACACGCGCTGGCCCTGGATGTTCCCGGCGATCAGGCTTTCGTTCAACCGGATGGCGAGCGTCAGCGACTTCTGCACGTGCTGCCACTCCTCGGCGCCCGTTTCGCGCTGGATCTGGCAGTATACCTGTCCCGGCAGCGTCGGCAGGACGCGCGGCGGTCGCGGCGTGTGGGCCACCTTCAGCCCCGTCATGCCCATGCGGAAAATGGTATCGACGCGGTCCGAGCTGCCGATCTTCATGTCGAGCTGCCCCGGTTTGGTCAGCAGGCGGACCGTCTCCTCCGGGTCCAGCGGGCTCTGCACGCCGACGAACAACTGCCAGACCGACTCCAGCCACGACGGCTCCAGCGACACCTGCATGCGCAGGCCGGCGCCGACAAACGCCCGCTCCTTGTACTCCGGCTCGACGAGGATGTCGAGCAGGGCGTCGAGGTAGCGCTTGACGCCGTAGAAGCAGCGGCCCAGGTCGTCGTGGTCGTAGCGCGGCAACTCGGGCGGCCGCCGCGTCGCCCCGAAGATCGCCATTTGCCCCACGAGCCGGCACAACTCCAGGTACGCCGTCAGCGGGTGGACGCCCTGCGCGAACGCCAGGATGCCGAGCAGCGCATACGCCTCGTTCAGCTCGCGCAGCTGGGCGAACAGCAGGGGGTCGCCCTGGGTGTGACTGTCGAAGGTGATGCCGCGCGAGACGACCTGGCCGGCGAGCACCTCGATCTTCTTGCCGATGCGGTCGTAGACGGCTTGCATGATGCCGGCCTCTAGCGGCTTCCAGGCGTCGCAGGCCAGCACGGGCGGGATGTAGTCCGTATCCAGCTCGGGTGTGGCCTCGGCGCGCGACGACTTCTGGATGCGGGCGATGGGCAGCACCTCGTAGCCGGTCTGGTCCTGCTCGGAGGTGAGCAGGCGGACGTTGAGGAGGCGGACCTGCACGGGCTGCGGGTTGACGCCGGTGTTCTCGTCCTCGAGCTCCTGGGTGTCCACGACGTAGCGGGAGCCCTCGGCGGCGCCGTCGGCGGAGACGTTGGCGCGGCCGAGGTGCAGGACGGGGACGGCGAGATAGAGCGTGACGGAGGTGCCCTGCTCGAAGGCGGGCTTGAGGTCGAGGGCGGGCAGCAGGCCGTCCTCGGGCAGGGCGATGAGGGTGCCGTCGCGCAGGCGGGCGCAGAGGGAGCGGACCACGCCGCGGTAGTTGGCCAGGGCGTCGAGGTCCAGCTCGACGGCGCGCAGGCCCCAGTTGTAATGGACGTCCCACTTCTCGCTGCGATCGACCAGGTGGGCCCAGTAGCGCTGGGCGGTCTGGAAGTGCTGCGGGCGGATGAACATCCCCTCGTGCCAGTGTACCGCGCGCGTCGTCATGGCAGTGCCTTTCGTCGTCGTTGCGGGGCGGACGAGCAACATCCTATCCAGGAGGAGGGAGTAGGGAATAGGGAATAGGGAGTAGGGAAAGCCCACGGGTGGCCACCCGTGGGCTTTCCCTACTACTCCCTACTCCCTATTCCCTCCCCCTCTTCGCGCAGCGGCCCCGCGCCCAGCGTCGCCGCCACGAAGCCGCGCAGCGTCTTCTCCAGCCCCTCCGCGAACTCCAGGTGATGGTGCAGCACGTTGTTCACCTCCCAGCGGTCATCCGGCTTGACGTAGAGCTGCGGCCCGCGCGTGGGATCCTCCGGCGGCGTCCGCAGCGGCAGCAGAAAGCCCCATTCCGGAGTCCGCAGCGCCCATTCCAGCGTCCCGTCCGCCTCCAGGCCCGCGCAGGCGCAGGCGCGGACCTCCGCGCGCTCGCCGCGCGCCAGCGGCAGCAGGCTGTGGCCGTGGCACGCCGGCGCCGGCACGCCGAGCAACTCGCACAGCGTCGGCAGCAGGTCCACCGGCTGCGTCAGCGCGGCGACGCGCCGGCCCGCCTCGGCCTGGTCCGGCAAGCGGAAGAGCAGCGGCAGGTGAACGACCTCGTCGTGCAGCCAGGGGCGGCCCGCGCCGACGAAGCCGTGCTCGCCCAGCGCCAGGCCGCGGTCCGCCGTGAAGACCACGGTAACGCCGTTCAGCAGTCCGCCCCGCTCCAACTCCTCGACGAGGAGAGCGACGCCGCGGTCCAGGTACGTCACCGCCGCCGCGTAGGTGCGCTGCAGGCGTTCCAGCAGGGTGATGTCCTCGACGTCGATCGGCCCGGTCGGCGGCTCGGACAACGGCGTCAGCGGCTCCAACTCGATGTCTTCGTCCTCGAGTTCCTCCTCCTCGTCTGCGAAATAGTGAACGAGGAACTCCTCCGGCGGCTCCCACGGCGGCAGCAGGGTGGGCAGGTCCACCCACACCAGCCAGCGGCCCGCCCGGTCCTGTTTCTCCAGCGTCTGCAAAGCCGCCTCCAGCGTCCGCTCCAGCGGCGTCCCCTCCTCGACCGCGGTGTCGGCCGGTTCGTGGACGAGGGTGAAGGGAATCCCGTGGCCCTGGAGCAGCGCGGGCAGGTCGGGCGACGGAGCGGGCGCGGCGGCGGGTTCGGGCGTCGGGAAGTGGTAGCGGCCGGTCCAGCAGGTGCGCGGCCCACCGGGGCAGTCGGCATAGTGTCCATCGAACACGATGCCCTGCGCGGCGAGGCGATCAAGGCCGGGCGTGGCGACCCACTCGTTGCCGTAGCAGCCGACGTAGCCGAGGTGGAGCGCGCTGGCGTTGAGAACGAGGATTTTCATGCCCTGCCATCTTACAGGGGGCGCCGCGTCGCGGCGAAGCCGGCGTGGGCGCGTATCATTACCCCGAATGGCCTTGCCCGCCCGTTGCCTATCTGGCTTCCGCCCGGAGTGGCTGGTTAGGTGACTTGAAGGCGTGACAGGTTTTACGGACGCGAACCTGCATGGGCTGGCTGCGGCCTTCCAGGAGACCACAGGGTGTTAGCCATGCAGTTCCATCCCGGACAGGTGCTGACGCTCCTCAATGCCCAGCAGCAACGGGTCGGTGAGCTGACCGTAGAGGGCCGCGAAGGCGATCTCGTCCTGGGGACCTTTGTTCCAGGTCCCGTCTTCTCCGAAATGCAGCCCCTCTTCCGGGCTTTCGAGAAAGCCGCGGAGGCGCAGGCCCTCAGCGTGGTCGATGAGCTGGACGCCGCCATCGCCACCCTGCATCTGCGCCTGGCCGGACCCGGCGGCGCGCCGCCCGTGGACATTCATGACGTGCAGATTTGGAGCGACGGTGGGATCAGCCTCCGCCTCGCCCGGGACACCTCCATTCCAGTGAACGGCGCAGCGGCAGGGGGGCAGTCTGCCCGGCCGGTCCAGGAGTGATGGGGCCGTCGCCGCGCGGCCGCGGGGGAGTATTCTGCCACATCTTTCCACCACCGTGGCAGAATACTCCGCCGGCCAAAGCGACGATAAGACGTCGGTTAAGATGAGCGCCGAGTATTCCGCCATCCGGCCACCAACATACCCCCTTCGCGACAAGCGGCACGAACTTCCGTCGTCTTTCCTCCTGAACCGTCCCGTCTCTTGTTCCTGACTCGGTGGTCGTCGGGCCGCCTGCCGTTCATGCCGGCGCCGATGACGGAGGCGACGAGTCTGCCCGGCGCCCGCCGAGCGGTGCCGGGTCGCCCTGGCAGATGAAGGCGCCCCAGAAGTAGGGATCGGGGTACTTCGCCTTCATCGCCAGCTGGGCCTCGCGCAGGGCATCGGCGACGCCCCGGCCGCCCAGCACGCGCTCGTAGAAGTCCACCATCAGTTCCTGCGTCTGCCGGTCCGGCACTTTCCACAGGCTCATCACCAGCGCCCGCGCTCCCGCCAGCACGAACGCGCGCCGCAGGCCGAACACGCCCTCGCCGGTGCGGACCTCGCCGAGGCCGGTCTCGCACGCCGACAGCACCACCAGTTCCGTGTCCAGCAGGTCCAGGCCCGAAACGTCCTCCGCGGTCAGCAGGCCGTCCTCCGCTTCCGGCGGCAGCGCCCCCTTTTGCAGCCAGGTGTTCGCGCCGGCGAGGGCCAGGCCGGAGCGGAGCAGCGGGTTCTCCGGCAGCGGCCCGGATAGCCGCCCGAAATCCCCACCGCCCATGAAACCGCCGCCCATGCCGAGGTTGCGGAACTCCTTGTTGGGGTCGCGCTGCTCGTCTTCGAGGAAGAAACCGTGCGTCGCCAGGTGGAGGATGCGCGGCGAGCGCCTCTCCTTCTCCTTGAGGCGCGCCTCCAGGGCATCGAGGTCCAGCCAGGGCCGCACACCCAGCATGTGGCCGATCCGCTCCCCCTCGTCCCGCGTCCCGGGCAGGCGGGGGAAGTGATAGTCGCCAGCCCTGAAGTCCCGCGAGCAGCGCGAGCGCGTGGTGCCTCCGTGAACCGAAAGCGTGCCGCCCTCCGCCGCGAGGTCGAAGTCGGGGTCCGCCACCACCAGCGGAGCGGTGGCTTTACCACTGGGCGGCGTCCCGAAGCGCAGCACGTCGCGGCCGCAGCCGACGTAGCTGACCTGATACTGCTCCAGCAGGAGGCGGCCGTCGGCACCGGGCAGCACCTCGAACGGCAGGCGGGACAGGTCGCCATCGGGGGCCAGCAGCAACCGCGTGCGACCGCCCAGTGCGGGAACCAGTTTATCGAACAGGGCGGCACGGAGGGCCGAGCCGTCCTGGCCATTGGCGGTAGCCGAAGACGCCGGCCGGCGCCGGTGGACGTCCCGTCTTGAGCGGTTCTCTGGGTCCACGGCGACCGCGGCACGGAAATCGGCGATGAGGCGGTCGAGGGGGACCGCCTCGCCGAGGTCGATCATCTGGACGTTATCGGGGTCTCCCCCGGGCAGGACGAAGGCCAGATAGCGGGCCGGCTTCCACCGCGCCTCTCCCCTGGCAGGGACGGCGTGGAAGTCGAACACGCTCAAGCGGACAAACTCGACAAGGGCGACCCGTTCGTCCAGGCTCAGGGCCACGGCGCGGCGGTCGGCGGCGCGGAGTTTCTGCTCCAGGTTCATCTCCGGGAGCTTCTGGGCCAGTTCTGCCTCTACCTGTCGCTTCTGGTGGTTCCACTGTTCGAGGAACTGCCGGTGGGCTTCCACGCCTTCCTTTCCCGGCCCGGCGAGGGTCTTTTGAGCGATCTGCATGCGCAGGGTAGACAACTCGCCAAGGCGCGGCGCCAACTCCGGATAGAGCCCGCCCAGGACAGCGTCACGCTGAGCGGCCAGGGCTTCGGCACCCAGGGCCTTCCGGCGCAGCACCACGTCGAGGGTGGCGCGTACGGCCGGTGGTGAATGGGTGAGATGTTGCAGGACGAAGGACAACAGGCACTCCTGGTTGGCCTGGAGGGTCTTGAGGAAGTCGGCACGCTGCCGTTCAGAGCCGAGGGAGAAGACCTGGCCGATCAGGCGGTCGTTGGCCGCGGCGCCTTGTTGCATCAGGGGCCATGCCTCATCCACACGATTCAGTGCGACATAGAGCCCGCCCAGGTTGTTGAGGCTGCTGGCCGTGTTGGGGTGGTCGGCTCCCAACGCCTTTCTGCGGATGGCGAGGGCCTGCTCGTAGTACGGCCGCGCCCCCGCGTAGTCCCCCGTGGCCTGGAGCAGGAAGCCCAGGTTGTTGAGGCTGGTGGCCGTGTCGGGGTGGTCGTCGCCCAGTGCCTTTCTGCAGATAGCGAGGGCCTGCTCGTAGTACGGCCGCCCCCCCGCGTAGTCCCCCGTGGCCTGGAGCAGGGAGCCCGGGTGTTGTGGGGGGATTGCGGTGACGGGGTGTACGCCGCCAACCCCTTTCCGCAGTAGGCCGAGGGCATGCTCGGAATAG
>JBBRPS010000344.1:0-10229 GCA_038227745.1 Gemmatales bacterium
GAGAGTAAACGGATCGTCAAATCGAAGTCGATGACGACGGAGGAGATTCATCTCAACCCGGCGCTGGAGGCGGCCGGGCTAGAAGTGGTCGAGACGGACTTCGGCGAGTTCATCATCCAGCTGGCCGGCGAACGGCCGTCCCACCTGGTCGCCCCCGCGGTCCACCACACGCGCGAGAGCATCGCGCGCATCCTGTCCGCACACCTCGGCCAGACTCTGCCCGACGACCCGACCCTCCTCGCCCGAACAGGCAGGCGCGTGCTGCGCGAGAAGTTCTACGGCGCCGATCTCGGCATCACCGGGGCCAACTTCGCCGTCGCGGAGACGGGCACGGTCGTGCTGGTGACCAACGAGGGCAACGGCCGGCTGACGACGACCTGGCCGCGCATCCACGTCGCGCTGATGGGGCTGGAGAAGGTCATCCCGCGGCTGCAAGACCTGCCCGTCTTCCTCAAGCTGCTGGCGCGGGCGGCGACGGGGCAGGCGCTCTCGGTCTACACGACGTTGCTCACCGGTCCGCGCCGCCCGGGGGAGTTGGACGGCCCGGAGGAGTTCCACCTGATCGTCCTCGACAACGGCCGTTCGCGCATCCTGGCGACGCCGTTCCGCGAGAGCCTGCAGTGCATCCGCTGCGGGGCCTGCTTGAACGCCTGCCCGGTGTACCGGCGCATCGGCGGCCACGCCTATGGCGGCGTCTACTCGGGGCCGATCGGCAGCATCCTGACGCCGCTCTACGACAGCGTCAGCGCGAACCCGCACCTGCCGCACGCTTCTTCCCTGTGCGGGGCGTGTCAGGCGGTATGTCCGGTGAAGATCAACATCCCGCACATGCTGATCGGCCTGCGCGAGCTGCAGCATCACGACCGGCCGAGCCGCTGGGAGGCGCTCGCTTATCGGCTCTGGTCGGCGCTGCTGCGGCGGCCGTGGCTGTACGGCCTGGCCGTGCGCTGCGCCCGGCTGTTCTTGCGGCCGTGGGCGCGCGACGGCTGGCTGGAGCGACTGCACGGTCCGGGGGCGGCCTGGACCGCCAGTCGCGACTTTCCAGCCCCCGCCCGGAAGTCGTTCCGGGAGCGGTGGAAGGAGTTATAGCACGGCGAGCGGCGGGGTTTGCCCCCGCCGTCAAGGACCGTCTGGGGAAGATCCTGATGAACGTGCGCGACGAGCTGCGCGGCCGGGGGGAAGACGTATGACCACCGGGCGCGAGGCGTTTCTGCAGCGGGTCCGCGAGGCGGTCGCCGCGGGCAACCGCGCCGGCGCCAGCCCCGAGATCCCGTCCCGCGGCAGCCTCGGCTACCAGGGCGCCGGTCCCGACCCGGTCGCGCGCTTCCTGCAGGAGTTGGGAGTCGCCGGCGGCCGCGGCCAGACCGTGCCGGACCGCGTCGCCGCCGCGGCGAAGGTCGTCGAACTGGTGCGCGCCGCGAACGCGCGGAAGGTGCTGCTCGGCGTCGGCCGCTTCCTCGACTCACTCTCTCTCGAAGAGCCGCTGCGTGCCCTCGGCGTTGAGGTCACGCGCGTCGATCGGCTGGCGCCGGACACCTGCCGCGACCCCCTCTTCGCCGCGGACGTCGGCATCTCCGAGCCGGATTACCTGATCGCCGAGACGGGCTCGCTGGCCGTCACCGCCCGCCGCGACGAGCCGCGCTCGCTCAGCCTCTTGCCGCCGATCCATATCGCCGTCGCGGAGCGCTCGCACCTCCTCCCCGACCTGTTCGACCTCTTCGCGGCGTACGAGGCCAGCCCGCCGGCGAACGGCGCAGCCGCCCGCGAGCTGCCCTCGTGCCTGGCGCTGGTCACCGGGCCGAGCAAGACGGGCGACATCGAGCTGCGGTTGGTGACCGGCGTCCACGGACCGGGTGAGCTGCACGTCGTGCTGATGACCTCTTGACGGCGCCTTCTCGCCCGCCTCATTTCCTCAGGCCCGTCAGCCGCGCGAACTGCCGCAGCGCCCTGCGGAGTAGCCCGCTCGGGACCGGCCGCGCCACGTTGATCGGGGTGGCGAGGTCCTTCTCCGGGTCGAGTACGATCAGCGGCAGTGCGCCGGGCTTCTTCGCCAGGACGATGTTCCGCACCTTCGACCGCTTCTCATAGGGCGGCAGCACGATCCGCACCGTCGCGGGCGGCCGCACCTTCGGCCCCTGGCGCTGGAACTCGCTGTACGCCACCAACTCGGTCTCGTCGTGGACGTCCGGCAGGACCGAGTAACACCACATTCCGGGGGCGAAATATTCCTGGGCCGGCAGCCGCACCGCGAACTTCCCCGGCCGCGTCAGCGGCAGGTAGCTCATCGCCCGCTCGGCCTTGCCGTTATCCAGGAAGGTGACGTACGGGTACGGCATCTGCGGGATGGCGTTGTACGGGTCCTCCACGTTGACCTTGAGCTCGACCGTCTCGCGGTAGCGCTCGCGGGCGCGGCGGAGGATGTCCACCAGGGCCTCGAGCTGGCCCAGCGGGTTGACGCGCTCGACGGCGCGATGGTGCCGCCCCACGGCGTCGCGGGCCAGCTCCAGCGCCTCCGCCAGGGCCTCGTCCCAGCCCGTCGTCTCCGCCCCGATGTCGTGGAAGACGTCCAGCCGCTCGTGGGCCGGGTAGATGAGCAGCGGGCCGAAGTTCGTGCCGATGTCGTGCTCGAGCGCGAAGCGGACGTTGTCGGCCAGTTCCCGGAAGTTCGATTTCATCACCACCGAGCCGACCGCGAAGATGCGCGTCGGCGCGTCGTAGGCCTTCATCAGGCGCAGCACGTTCTGCAGCACGGTGTCGTAGCGCGCCCCCGCGCGGATGCGTTCATAACTCGCGCGCAGGAAGCTGTCCATCGACACGCTGGCGTTCAGCCGCGGGAACTTCTGCAGCTGCGCCAGCACCGGCTCGGTGATCATCACCCCGTTCGAGGTGAAGCCGAACGTCAGGTTCGGGTTATCGGAGGTCTGGTAATTCTCGTAAAAGGTGCGGAAGCCCTTGATGAGGAATGGCTCGCCGCCGTGCCAGAGGAACTGAATGAGGTACGGCACGTGGGCGAGGACGTCGGCCTCTGTCTCGGGGCGGTGGCGGACGTTCAGCTTGCGCACCTTGTTCTGGCTGCAAAAGCCGCAGTCGATGTTGCAGTCGGCGGTGCTGATGAACGTGACCATGCTCGGCTTCGCCGTCAGCTCGACCTTGTGCTCGGTGTACTCCTGGTGAGCGCGCTTGATGTTGCGGCCCGACGCGGCGTCGGTGACTGTCGCGGGCAGGTCGTGGCGGGCGTTGCCGCGGCGCAGGGTGTAGACCCGGCCGTTGTGGCGCGGGTCGGAGTTGTCCGAGGTAGACAGGTAGAGCTGCTCGCCCCAGACGCTGAAGCGACCGCCGCCGTGCCGGCGGATGTCGGCGTGCAGGCAGTCGCCGAGGCCGAGCGGCTTGCCGTCCTCGAGCAGCTCGAAGGCGCCTTCCTCTGCCTTCGCGGCCTTGAGGAACGACTCCGGAATGCGCGTGAGGTAGCAGAGGCCCGATTCCGGCGCGAACGCAGTCGGCCAGGTGAAGTGAGGGTACTGCCCCTGGCCCCACTTGTAGGCGAGGCACTCGTGGCAGGGGAAGCCCTCCGTGTTGTTGTTGACGATCTGTAGGCGGAGTCGGCGGTAGCCCGGCCCGTTCCAGATTTCATCGATCGTGTTGTTGTTCGTGTTGCCCAGCGGCTTGCCGGTATTGCCGTATCCGGTCCAGAAGCAGCAGGGCACGACCTCCCCGGTCAGGTCGATGAGCAACTGCTGCCAGGGGTAAGCGCAAACGTGGTGCTGTTCGTTCGCCATTCCGATCCTCCCTCGTCAGACGGTTTTCCTTGTCGGACGTCCGTCCGGCTCCGCAGGTGCCTCTCACCCCCGGGCCGGCTTGCGGAGCCGATAGAAGCCGGACAGAACGTGCAGGTCCTCGGCGGCGCAGTCCCGGTAGGGCGACCCCGACGCCGCCCGCAGGCGGGGCAGGAAGTCCTGCAAATACTCGACGCTGCTGGAGAGGTTGCCCTCGAAAGCGAGCACCTCGAAGCCGGCGGCGCGGCTGCAGGCCGTGGCCTCGTGCGGCCGTCGGCGGTTGCCTTCCTCGCCGTGGCCGCGGGCGAACTCCTCCTGGAAATCCGGCTCGTTCTGCAGCAGGTACTCCAGCGGCCGGTCGAAGTTGCGGTGGTCGCGAAAATCGACCTGGTGCAGGTTGAAGCCGCCCGGCCGCGTGATTCGGTAGAGTTCGGCGAACGCCCGGTCGAGGTCGGTGACGTGTTCGAGGACGGCGTTGGAGAAGACGACGTCCACACTGTCGTCGGCGACAGGGAGTTCCTCCAGTGGCGCCTCGTGGCAGGCGATGACGCCCTTCGGATAACCGCCGGCCTTCAGCAGAGCGTTGAGCGGCCGGACGTCCGCCCGCGGGTCGCGCCGCGCCAGCTCGTCGCGCAGCGCGGTGTAGAACGCCGTGTGGTACTGCGACTGCCAGGGGGCCAGGAAGGGGTCGGCGACCAGCGGCCGCATCCCGTAGGCGGCCAGGTACATCACGCCGCCGTAGTTGATGCCCGGTCCGACCTCCAGCACGCGCTTGCCCTTCAGCGACGGCAGCAACGCGCGGATCGCGTTGGCGTAACACTCCACGGCCGAGAAGGTATACTCGACGTCGCGGCGGATCTGTTCCGGGTCGGGGTCGCGCAGACGGTGGTTGGTGGCGGGCCTGGAGCCGGGGCTCCAGCCGTAGACGTGGTGCTTGAACAGCGCCGGGGACAGGGAGTACCTGTAACTGCGCCCGTTCGTGTTCGGGTCGGTGTTGTCCGACGTGGAGAACATCAGCCGGTCGTGCCAGTGGGAGTACTGGCCGTGGCCGGCGCCGCGGAGGTCGTCGTGGAGCGCGCCCGCTGGCCTGAGCGGGATGTCGTCCTCGTACAGGCCCAGGGTCGAGCGGCCCTCGGCGCCCGTGGCGTCGGCCAGGTGGTACAACCGGGGCAGGTGCGCCACCCAGCAGTGGCCCTTCTCCCGGACGTACGGTTGGGGCAGCCTGCGCCGCATCACACCGTTGACTAAGAACCGACCGAGCCGCCCGAGCAACATGAGAACTCCCTTACGACGGGGGGCAGGCCGCCGGCCAGTACGTAAGCATTCATCTCCTTGACGTCGCGGGCGAAGCGCGTCCGGCAGCCATCGAAGTCGCACAGGATGTCCTCGTAGAAGTCCTTCCGGATGCCGAACCTCACCAGGAGGGTGTCATACTTCCTAGCCAGGAACGCCCCGCTCCCCCTCCGCGGCGCCCCGGCCCGGGCGCCCCCACAGCCGCAGGACGCGCGCGGCGAGCGCTGTGAGGAGACCTCGCTTTGCGAGCGCGCCGCCCGCCGCGGCGCGCCCGGACCGCCGTGCCGGCTTGCGAAGCCAGTAGTCCCCCGAGAGGACGTGCAGATCCTCGGCGGGGTGCTCGCGGTAGGGCGATGTGGAGGCCGCTCGCAGGCGCGGCAGAAAGTCCTCCAGGTACTCCGGTTTGCTGAAGTGGTTGGCCTCGAAGCCGAGCGCCTCGAAGCCGGCGGCGCGGATCCACGCCGCGACCTCCTCCGGCCGGCGGCGGTTGCCGTATTCCCCGTGGCAGCGGGCGAACAATTCCTGGAAGTCCGGCTCACTCATCAGCAGGCACTCCAGCGGCCGGTCGAAGTCGCGGTGGTCGCGGAAGTCGATCTGGTGCAGGTTGATGCCCCCCGGCCGCGTGATCCGGTAGAGCTGGGCGAACGCCGTTTCGAGGTCGCCGACGTGCTCGAGGACCGCGTTGGAGAAGACGACATCCACGCTGCCGGTCGCGACGGGGATCTCCTCCAGCGGCGCCTCGTAGCGGGCAAGGACGCGCCTGGGATAGCCCCGGGCCTTCACCAGGGCGTGGAGCGGCCGGACGTCGGCCCGCGGGTCGCGGCGCGCCACCTCGTCGCGCAGCGCGGCGTAGAACGCCGTGTGGTACTCGTCCTGCCAGGGGGCCAGGAAGCGGTCGGCGACCATCGGCCGCATCCCGTAGGCGGCCAGGTACATCACGCCGCCGTAGTTGACCCCCGGCCCGACCTCCAGCACGCGCTTGCCCGCGAGCGACCGCAGCAGCTCGCGGATGACCCTGGCGTAGGTCCTAATCGCGCTCAGGGTGTATTCGACGTCGCGGCGGATCTGCTCCGGGCTGGCGTCGCGCGGGCGGTGGTTCACGGGGAGGCAGGGGGCGTTCACGGGGGAGCGGGTGTAGCCCTTGAGCCGCCGGGGCGACAGGGAGAACTTGTAGGTGCGCCCGTTGGTGTTCGGGTCGGAGTTGTCCGAGGTGGAGAACTTCAGCCGGTCCGTCCAGTGCGAGTAGAGGCCGCCGCCGATGCGGCGGATGTCGTCGTGGAGGGCGTGCGCCGGCAGCAGCGGCACCCCGTCCTCGTACAGGCTCAACGGCGAGCGCTGCCGGGCGCCCTCAAGGTCGGCCAGGGGGGACAGCTCGGGCATGACCACCTCCCAGCAGTTCCCCTCCTGGTGGCTGAACGGGCGGGGGAGCGGCTGCAGGAGGATCCCCTTGTCGATCAGGAGCTGCGTGAGGTTCTTGAGCATGAGAAGTCCCTCCCTCGGTAAAGGATGGGGCACGCCGCTCAGGCGGCTCTGGCAGACGCCCCCAGTTCCCGGGCGCTAGCCCGGATGTGCTCCTGCGCGGCGCGCGGGCAACTCGCGACCTCCCCCTGCGCCCGCTCGGCGCGCTCCAGGCGCGCGATCAATGGCGTGAGGACACGCGGCCCGTCGTCCACGTCCTCGAACATGCGGCGGTAGGTCAGCAGCGTCAGCTCGACCATCTGCTCGACGGCGAATTCCTCCCGGGCGAAGGCGTGCCCCTGCGCGGATAGTTCGGCTCGGTGGGCGTCGTTCGTTAGCACCTCCGTCAGGTGGTCGGCGAGGCGCCCGGCGTCGCCGACGGCGGCCAGGTAGCCGGTGCGGCCGTGCAGGACCGCGTCGGCCGTGCCGCCGCCGCGCGTCGCCACCACCGGCACGCCCAGGTACTGCGCCTCGATGGCCGCGTTGGGGCAGCCCTCGAACGCCGACGTCAGCAGCATGGCGTCGCTGGCGAGGAAGATGCTGCCGACGTCCTGGGAGCGGCCCAGCAGCTTGAGATAGCGGTCCATGCCGTGCCGCTTCACCTCCGCCTCGACCTCGTCGGCCATGGCGCCGGTGCCGGCCAGCAGGACGCGCAACTCCGGCACGCGCCGCGACACCTCGCGCACCACGCGGAGGAAGACGTCGGGCTGCTTCTCCGCGTCGAGCCGGAAGATGCCGCAGACCACCCTGTCGCCCGCGGACAGGCCGAAGGCCGCCCGCGCCTTGCACCGCGCCTCGGCGGTGGACTCGGGGAAATGCTCGAAGATCATGCCGTTGGCGACGAGGTGGAAACGCTCGTATGGCACGCCCATCCAGTCAGCATAGCTGCGGGCGCCGGAGCGCGAGTTCGACAGCAGGTGGACGCGCTGCGACCTGGCCAGGAGGCGATACCACACGCCCATCCACGGGTGATAGAACCGCGGGAAGTTGGTCGGGTTCGAGTTGCGCATGCTCATCAGGATGCGCGGCACTCCGGCGAGCAGACCGGCGATGGCGCCGAGGACGTTCGGCTCGTCCAACCAGCAGTGCAGCACGTCCACCTTCAGCGCACGGATGTCCTCGCGCAGGGCAAGGGCGTGGCGGCGCAGCTGCGGCGGCACCGCGGCCAGCAGGGACTCATCGACGTCCGCCGGGGCGAGCGCGACGGTCCGCCCGTGGCCCGCGGTCAGCACCTTCAGCCCGTGCTTTTCGAGCAAATGGTTGTAGTGGCCGCGCTCGCCGGTCGCGTCGTGCGTCGTCCGCACCGCCACCTCGACGCCGCGTTGTGCCAGGCCGATGGCGAGGTTGCACATCTGCCGCTCGGCGCCGCCGGAGTAGAGGGCGCCGACGTACTGCACCACACGGAGCGGCCGGCCCTCCGGCGGGGCGTCCTGGCCCAGCCGTTCGTTGTCGCGCGCGATCCAGTCGGACCAGACGCGCAGCTCGGGCGTGCCATCGAGGGCGCAGACCTGCTCGGTGAAGTCCTGGCGGCCCATGCGGGTCATCGCCCACTGCATCACGCGCCGCTCGGCCCGGTTCAGCGCCGGCAGCAGGAACGGGGCGACCTTGCGGCAGAGCGTGCCCAGGGTCCGGCGGTACAGCCGCCGGGCGAAGAGCGATTCGGTGTCGAGGACGCGCCAGCAGTCCTCCTCGAAGAACCACAGTTTCTGGGCCCCGCACCGCCGCCAGTACCACAGCGCCCGCAGGCCCACCCGGGCCTCGGCCATCGGGAACAGGACCGAGTGGGCGCCCGCTGGCCCCTCCCGGCCGGGCAGCAACGACAGCAGTGGCTCGTTCGCCTTCGACACCTCGACGCCCCAGACGGGGCTGACGCCGGAGGACGGCTGGATCTGCACGACGGGCGTCTGGCGCATCATGGCGGTCAGTTCTTCCAACCACGGCCCCGGCTCGACCGGCGCGGTGAGGACCAGCGGTCCGCCCGACAGCCGCCAGGTAGTGATCGCCTGGTGGATCCGCGCACCGCGGACGACGTTCCGGACCAACTCGCCGCGCTCCGTCACGGGCCGATACCGCCAGTACACCTGAGGCATCTCCCGGCGCAGCTCGGACCGCCAGCGGTTCACTTCCTGGCAGTGGCGGAGCCGCTCCCAGACGAGGTCGTTCGTCTGGTGCATCGAGTGCTGATGGCTGCCCAGCTGGCAGTCGGTGAAGGTCCGGTACAGGCGCAGCCGCCCGGTCCGGCGCGCCACCTCGTCCCCGACCGGGGCCTTGGTGCAGACGGCCAGGCGCACCGAGCGGACGGCGCCGGTCAGGTCGTCCACCTCGCTGAGGAACTCGCCCTGGGGTGTCCGGTCCGTGTCGTCCACGACCAGCGAGCCGACCACGTCGAGCTGCCGGTAGTGGCGCACCACCGCGAACGGCTGCAGGAGGCGCGTGAAGTCCTCGAACGACGGCACGCGCAGGTGGTACGGGTTGCCGTGGCGGTTGACCTCCGCCCAGCCGTCCTCCAGCGCCTGGTCCGGCACGGAGACGACGAGGCGGCCGCCCGGCCGCAGCACGCGCAGGAACTCCGCGATGGCGGTCTCGTGGTCGGTGATGTGCTCCAGCACCTCGGTGCAGACGACGAGGTCGAAGGCGGCGTCGGCGCAGGGCAGGCGCCGGTTGAGGTTCGCCTGCCGGTACTCGACGCGCGGGTCGGCCGTCTGGCGCCGCGCCTCGTCGAGCAGCTCGGCCAGCAGTTCCACGCCGACCACGCGGCGGGCGCCGGCGGCGGCGAACAGGCGCGCCCCGATGCCGGTGGCGCAGCCGGCCTCCAGGACGTCGAGGCCGGCGACGAGGCCGCTGACGAACTCCAGGCGCGACCGGCAGTGGGCCATCATCTGGGCGTTGCCCGCCTCTTCCGCCGGGTGGTCGTAAAGGGGTGCGGACAGGCGGATCAAGGACATCCGAAAAGGATGAAACTGAACGGCCCGCAGGCCGAGTGCCAGGCGGCCGGCCGCGGCCACGACGTGCCGCACCGTACACTCCGGCGGCGCCCCGCGGTGGTCGCCGAGCACCTCGATGGCGCCGTTGACCTTCGCCAGACTGGACAGCAGGTGCAGGGCCAGGGGGGCGGCCTGTTTCTCGGCGGGCAGCATGCCAACGGCGATCACCAGGTCGAACGGCTCGCCCTCGCGGTCGGGCAGTTCTTCGAGGCGCAGGGCTTCCGTCGGGACGCCCGGCCCCTCGCCGCCGGTGAAGGCGTCGAGGTCGGGGGCCCAGGCCTCCCGCTCCAGCAGGTCCAGCAGGTGTCGGGTCATCGCCGCGTGATAGTCCTCGGACCCGGCGATCGGGGCGGGGCCGATGAAGGTGACGCGCGCCCCGTACGCCTTCAGCAGCCGGGCCAGCAGGACGTCGTCGGGGTCATCGCTGACGATGGCGGCGCTCCGGCCGACCAGGGTCGCCTCGCGGTGCTCCAGTCCCTTGACGAGGGCGTCGGTCCACGCGAGCAGTTCCGCGGCGTCGGGCGCGCTGGCCGTCCGGGGGGCGTTGTCTCCGGGATTGGGGGAGGCGTCCAGCATGCGCAAGTCCCTTTCCTGTCAAGTGCAGTTACCAAGCACCTCTTGGCGAACGGCCGGCGTAAGCCGGCTGGTACATCGCCTCCTGGCGAACGGCCGGCGTAAGCCGGCTGGTACATCGCCTCCTGGCGAACGGCCGGCGTAAGCC
>JBBRPS010000345.1:0-10223 GCA_038227745.1 Gemmatales bacterium
CGGCGCCGCTGTCTCTCTTTCTTTCTTTGCCGCCGTCCCACCCCAAACCCGAAAATGCAAAAAAGAAAGAAAGCGGCGCCGAGCGCCGCACTCCAAAGCGCGCCCCCCGCTGCACCCGGACGCAAACCGCTCTAATTGAGGAACAGGAACAGGCAGGCGACGCCGTTGAACAGCGCGTGCGCGACGATCGAGCTCACCAGGCTCTGCGTGCGGTAAGCGACCCAGGCCAGGCCCACACCGAGTGGGAACAGCGGGATCGGCGACGGCCACACCGACGAGTGAATCGCCCCGAACAGCAGGCCGTTCAGGTACAGGGCCAGCACGGTATCGACGCGCTTCCGCGACGCGCCCCGGGCGAAGGCAATCGCGTCCCCGGGAAAAGGGCCCCACCGCGGGACCGTGCCGACTGCCGCGGGAGGAAGGCCTTCGCGCAATCCCTCATCGTGCCGCACAGCGCCGGCGGGTACCTCGACCCTCTCGGCATCCGCCGCCGACGGTTCGGTCGCGCCGGGGCGCGGCCGCCGCCCGAGGTACGCGAGGAGCGGGTAGATCGGCAGGAGCATCGCCAGGACGAACAGCACCGGGCCCCAGTTGAGGTTGCCGTTCTTGTCAACGCCGGTGAGGACGGACACCGCGAGCGCCATCGCGGCGACGATCAGCTGGGCGTCGAGGGAATGGCCGAGCTGCCAGCGCAGCAGCACGCCGCGGAAGACGAACTCCTCCATCACCGCCGCGGCCACGACCGCCAGGAAGACGATCATGACCCACTCGGCGTTCAGGAGCTGCTGGCCGGTCACGCGCTCCAGGGCGTGCGGCTGCGGCGTGGTGAACAGCGTGACCGCCCAGTACAGCAGCAGCGCCGCGGGCGCCAGCACGAGCCACAGGAAGTAGCCGGCGACGATATTCCGCGCGGCCCGCCTCCCGGTCCAGCCGAGCTGCGCGGGCCGGACGCCGCGGACGTACTGGAACCAGACCAGGAGCGCCGCTACCTCGAAGGGAAAGGCCACGGCGCCGGCCCACAGGCCCTTGCGGTCGAGCAATTCGGCAGCGTTCGCCTCCTGGCCGTAGAGGAGCGTGAAGAAGCCCAGGCGTTCGAGTGGGGCGTAGAACATGCCGGGAGCGAACATCAGGATGGCGAAGGCTACCCAGACGTCCAGGCCGGTCCAGCGGGCGGCGCGCCGGCGCGGCAAGGGCAGCAGGCGCTTGCCGCGTGCTGCCAAAGACAGCCACAGCACCCCGCAGACCAGGCCGGCACCGGCCGCCAGGATCAGCCACGCCAGGACCGTAACGCCGAGCTTCTCCAAGTCGTTCGCCGCCTCTGCCGGTTCGGGTTCGTTGTTTCGGGCCTTTGGGTAGTGTAGAAAAAGTGCGTCGCCGCGGTTCGAGGGCCGGGACGTGACCCTTCTTAACCGGATCGTCGAGAGCAAGCAGCGCGAGGTCGAGGAGCGGCGGGCGCGCACCCCCGAGCGCGCGCTGGAGGGCCGCCTCGCCGCGGCGCCGCCGGCCCGCGACTTCCGCGCCGCCCTGGAGGCGGGCGGCGTGCAGATCCTCGCCGAGGTCAAGAAGGCGTCGCCGTCGGCGGGCGTGCTGCGGACCGACTTCGACCCGGTCGCCATCGCCCGCACCTACGCGGACCACGGAGCGGCGGCGATCAGCGTCCTGACCGACGAGCCGTTCTTCCAGGGCCGCCTGTCCTACCTGGAGGCGATCCGCGCCGCGGTGGCGCCGCCGCTGCTGCGCAAGGACTTCATCCTCGACCGCTACCAGCTCGTCGAGGCCCGCGCCGCTGGCGCCGACGCGGTCTTGTTGATCGCGGAGATCCTGAGCGATGAGCAGCTGGGGCGGCTGCTGCGCCAGGCGGGCGAGCTGGGCTTGCAGGCGCTGGTGGAGTTCTACGAGCCGGCGAACCTGCGGCGCGTGCTGGACAGCGGGGCGCGCCTGGTCGGGGTGAACAACCGCGACCTGCGCACGTTCGTGACGCGGCTGGAGCACACGCTGGAGGTGGCGGCGCGGCTGCCGGCGGACTGCTGCCTGGTCAGCGAGAGCGGCATTCGCACGCGGCAGGACCTCTTGCGGTTGCAGGAAGCCGGCGTCAAGGCGGTGCTGATCGGCGAGACGTTCATGCGCGCCGCCGACATCGGGGCGAAGGTGGACGAGCTGCGCGGGGTGACGCGGTGACAGACGGCCGCAGCCAAGCCCACGGGCCGCGCCCCGTGGGATTTCACGAACTCCTCGCTCGCGCCGACCGTTTCCTGGCGCAACTGGAGACAGCGCCCGGCGTCGTGGCCGTCTCCGGCGGCCCGGACAGCGTCGCCCTGCTGCGCGCCCTCCTCGAGCTCCGCCCCGCCGCCTTGCTGACCGTCGCCCACCTCAACCACCGCCTGCGCGGCGCCGACAGCGACGCCGACGAGGCGTTCGTCGCCGCCCTCCATGCCCGATTCGGCGCCGGCCTCGGCTGGCGCTGCCAGCGCCTCGACGTGGCCGCCCTCGCCCGGGAGCGCGGCGACAACCTGGAGAGCGTGGCGCGCCAGGTGCGCTACGACTGGCTGACGGACGTCGCCCGTGAGACGGGGGCGCACTGGGTCGCGACCGGCCACACCGCCGACGACCAGGCCGAGACGGTCCTGCACCGCCTGCTGCGCGGCACCGGACTGAAGGGGCTGTGCGGCATCCCGGCCCGGCGCGCCCTGGCGCCCGGCATCGAGGTCGTCCGCCCGCTGCTGCACGCCACGCGCGCCCAGGTGCTGGCGTTCCTCGAAGCGCTCGGCCAGGACTTCCGCCGTGACGCTTCCAACGCCGACCTGCGCTACACGCGCAACCGCATCCGGCACGAGCTGCTGCCGCACCTCGCCGAGCGCTACAACCCCGCCGTCGTCGCGGTCCTGTGCCGGCTGGCCGGGCAGGCGGCCGAGGTCCAGGCGGAGGAGGAGGCCGCGGCGCGGGCGCTGCTGACCGAAGCGGAGTTGCCGCGGGCCGGCGCGACGCTGGTCTTCGACGCGGCTCGGTTGGCGGGGGCGGGGCGGCACCGCGTGCGCGAGGCGTTCCGGCTGGTGTGGGAGCGCGAGGGCTGGCCGACGGGCGGCGTGGGCTTCGAGGACTGGGAGCGGGTGGCGGCGGTGGCGCTGGGAGAGGTGACGGCAGTGGACCTGCCGGGCGGACTGCGCGTGCGGCGGCGCAAGCGGGTGGTGCAGATCACGCTCGTTTAGCCGCGGTTCGCAGAACCGCGTTCTCGATTAGCCGCGGTTCTGCGAACCGCGTGCGGCGTCATCAGGACTCCAGCCGCACGCGGTTCTGCGAACCGCGGCTAAACGTCACTTTTTCTCGACGGCCAGCTCGTTGAAGCGCGACAGCAGCCGCAGCACCGACAGGCCGACGTGCAGCCGCAGGCGCATCCGCGGGCCACCCTCCAGCGAGATGCGGAAGCGGCCGTCGTCGCCCTGCTTCAGCAGGCGCCGGGCCTCCTTGGCCTGGCCCTCGTTCGCCGCCAGCGCCGCCGCCAGCCGCCCCAGCGACATCTCCAGCCGCAGCGGCGCGCCCGCCGCCGCCGGCGCCGCCACCGCCTCCTTCAGCGCCGTCAGGCCGTCCGCGCCCAGCGCCAGGAACACCGCGTCCGCTCGGAACGCCAGGTACGCCGGCCCGTCGCCGAACAGTCCCTTCGCCTTCGCGTCCAGGCCCTTGCCCACGTCCAGCGCGTGGATCGTCGTGCCGCCGACCTTCTCCACGTCGAGCTTGACCTTCGCGCGGTCGCCCTCCGGCAGGTCCTGGACCAGGTCGCGCAGCGTCGCCGCCACCTTGTCCGCGTCCTGCAGCTTCAGCCCGGCCACGAGCGTGTAGCGGTCGCCGACGCCCGGCCCGCGCAGGCTGAAGCCAAGGTCGATCTCGCCCGCCTTGAACGTCGGCGCCAGCGCCTCGAGCAGCCGCACCACCTGCTTCTGCTTCGCCGGGTCGGTCGTCTCGGCCAGGGCCTTCTTCGTCGCCTCGCTGACCAGCGCGCCCAGGGCGTCCTTGAGCTTCTCCGGCAAGGAGTAGTGGACCAGGCCGTTCATCGCCGCGTCGTCGCGCATCAGGCCGGTGAACAGGCTCTTGCCCTTGCCGAGCTTCTCCAGCGTCCGCGCCAGCGCCGAGTTGGGCTTCGCGGTGAGGGTGACGTCGGCGGTCAGGGCGTTCGTCTTGCGATGGACGTCCACGTCGGCGTGCAGCTCGACGCCGTCGCGCACCACCGCCAGGAGCTGCTTGCTCAGCTCGCGCATCAGGGCCGTCTTGACGACGTGCTGGGCGTCGCTCACGCCCTTCTCCTTCGTCTCGAGCTTCGCCACCTCGGCGAGGAGGTGCTGCGCGATGATCTCCTTGGCCATGGCGGGCACCTGGTCGAGGCGCAGCGTCAGCGACAGGGCCGACGTCTGCTTGGCCGGGAACAGTTTGCCCGGCTCGATCAGGGCGCCGGGGGCGACGGCCTCCGGATTGAGAGCGGTGATGTAGGCGTAGTGGTGGGCGAAGCGAAAGACGACCTCCACGGGCAGGAGGTTCTGCTTGACGGTGTACAGGCCGTTCGCATCCTTCTCGGCCTTGAAGTTGAGGCCGGCGAGCATGTCGAGGAAGGCCTTCTCGTTGGCGACGGGGACGAGGAGGACGGCCTTGAGGTCGGTGAGTTCCTTGCCGACCTGGGCGTACAGGCCGAGCGGCCGTTTCAGGTCGATGCCTTCGAGGCCCTTGGGCCCGATCTTGCTCTTGAGGAAGTCTTCGAGCTGGGTGAGGACCTGTTCCTTGCCGACGGCGGCGGCGAGGAGTTTGCCGCTCTCGAAGAGGGTGTCGAGCGAGCGGAGGCGGACGACGAGGGTGGGCGGCGCCGGGGCCTGGGCGGGGGTCGAAGTGGGCAGGGCGAAGAGGGCAAGCAGGCCAGTCCAGGGGAGCCAGCGGGTGCGCATGGGTCAATCCTCCACGGGGGCCCACGGGGGGGAGCCGGTAGGCCGGAACAGGTCGCGATGTCGGCACGGCGGCAGGACGGACCGGCCGGGTGCCTACCGAATAGGATACCCGAAATGCTTCCGGTGCGTCTCGGGCGGGTGTGGTCGGGGAAAGCCTCGGGTGCCGTCCCTGGGTCGGCCAGGGCGTGCGTACTATACCGCGGAAGGCCGTGCGTGACGATGCGAACTTCTTGATCTTCGACGAGTTGCCCGTGCTGGCCGACGCCCTGGAGGAAGCGGGCTGCACGGGCGCCGAGATCCTGGAACATTTGCGGTCGCCGGGCAGGCACGCGCGCGGCTGCTGGGCGCTCGATCTACTACTGGGGAAGGCGTGAAACCCTACCCCAGTCGGAGGCTTGTGTGCCCTGCGTTCGGCTGGTATGGTGTGCATGTACCCTTCAACAAGGAGTGCCCCATGCCCCCGCAAAACCTGCTTGACATGTTGCGCCGTCGGCCGTTCGTACCCTTCCGCATTCATGTGAGCGATGGGACCGTCTACACGGTGCCGCACCCCGAGTTGGTCATGACCGGGATCGCGGCCGCTGTGGTCGGGCTGCCCACCGACCCGGCCCAGCCGCTGCTGTTCGGCCGCACGGAAGTGGTCGATCTGCGGCACATCGTTCGCCTGGAACCTCTTGAGGCTCCCGTCCCGGGGAATGGGCAGTAGGTTTCGATCAGGAGACCCTCGCGAGATCGTTACATGTCGCGGATGAACTCCGCCGCGTACGAGCGCACCTCGCGGCCGTTCAAGACGTGGAACGTCCGCAGCCGCTCCAGCAGCTGCCCGCTGAACCGCTTCAGCGGCAGGTGGACCAGCTTGCGGCCGTAGCGCCGCGCCAGCCGCCGCCACGACGCCGGCGGCGGCTTCGGACTCACCAGCGCCACGTGCCGGTGCTGACTGTGCAGCAGCGCCGCCGCCAGCAGTCGCTCCTCCAGCGTGTCCGCGAAGTCGAGCCGCGGGTCCTGCCACACGTCGGGGATCGGCCGCGGCGGGTACAGGAACAGCGCCCCGCCGTACTCCGCCTGCGCGACGCCCGGCCCCACCAGGTTCTTCATCGGGTCGGTCGCGAAGTACGCCAGCGTCGATTCCTCCGCGTGCTCCGCGAACCACGTCGTGCGGAACGGATAGCGGCGCGGGTCGGCCGGCACGTCGAACAGGAACACCACCACCTCGATCGAGCCGCGGCCCGGCGGCAGCACCTTGACGTACAGGTCGCCGGTGTGCCAGTTGCGCAGCGTCTCGCGGATGTCCAGGCCGTCCAGGAAGCTGGTCGTGAACTTCTCCGTCCGCGCCAGGTCGGCCCCCAGCAGCGCCAGCGCCTGGTCGCGCACGTGCCGCTGGAAGCTCTCGATGCGCTCGTCTTCCGGCGGCCACGAGCACTGCCCGTACGGGTCCCAGCGCTGCTTCCAGCGCTGGCGCTCCTGCTCGGCCGGCCGCCGCCGCAGTTTGCACGAGCGCCAGGCCAGCGCCTGCCCCGGCAGCCGGCACACCATCGGCCCGACGCCCCAGCCCGGCACGTCCGCCTCGCCGATCCCCATGCGCAGCAGCGCGTCGTCCTCGTCCGCCGCTCCCGCGTGGGGGTAGGTGCGCGCGGTCTCGGCGACGGCGAGGGCGAAGTCGTCGCCGGCCGTCTGCTGAGCGGCGACCACGAGCGTGTACAGGTCCGGCGTCAGTCGGCGGTCGAGCAGCGTCAGGTTGCGAACGTAGCGGAAGTAGATCGCCAATAGCTGCGGCGTGATGCGCTGGGCGACGCGCGGCAGCGTCTCCTTGAGGCGGTCGCGCGCCTGCAGCACCATCTCCTTGACGCCGTCGATCGACAGGTTGTCGTCGGCCGTCAGCTCGCGCCGGCCGCGCTCGTACAGCCCGGTCACGAACGGCAGTTCGCCGAGCAGGAAGATCAGCGTGCGTACCGCGACGCCGAACGTCTGCAGCGGCGTATAGAACGGCTCGGCCTCCTCGGCCGGTTGCCGCTGCACGTACGCCTGGCGGATCCACGGCCAGTCAAGGAGGGAGCAGACAAACAGGATCGAATGATGGCGCTTCTCCAGCTCGCGCAGGCGATGGGCCATCCACGCGATGCGCTCGGCGTGCTGCCCGGGTTGCGGCGGCGGGATGGTGGGCAGCACGGCGGCGGCGAAGCCCGCGGGGCTGACGCGCTTCAGGGCGTACGGGTCCGGGAAGACGCCGGTGTTGGCCTCGAAGTGCGGCGTCTCCAGGTCGATGAAGGCGCGCGGCAGGCGCTCGCCCAGGGCGGTGCGCAGGGCGGCGATGACACCCTGGCACGGGTCGATGGGGACGTAGCTGAAGCCGTCGCCGTCGGCGTCGCGCTGCACGACGACGGCGATCTCGGGCAGGCGCTCGACGGCCGCCTCGACGCTCTCCTGGAAGGACGGCGGCAGCGGCACGGCGAGGCAGTCGCAGGGGCGGGCGAGCAGTTCCTCGCGGACGCGGACGGCGAAGTCGCCTGAGCCGTGGATGATCGGCAGCACGCGCACGCGCGGGCCGATGCGGAGGAAGTCGTCGCTGGAAGGCTTCATGGTCGCTCCCCGTTCCGAGTTCGTGGGCGACTCGCTCCGCGAGCCGCGTGGGGGTGGGCGACTCGCTCCGCGACGGATACCGCGACTCGCGGAGCGAGTCGCCCACGAATCAATCTCCCTGCGTCGCCAGCGCCAGCGCCAGCCGGCAGCCGTCGCGGAAACTCGCCAGATCCACGTACTCCTCGGTCGTGTGGACGTTGTTCTGCCCCGCCCCGAACGTGATCGTCGGGATCTTGTGGCGGACGGTCCAGTTGGCGTCGAGGCCGCCGTTGCTGGTGCGCAGCGCCGCCTCCCACCCGGCCACCCGCGCCGCCGCCAGCGCCTGCCGCACCACCGGGCTGTCGTCCTTGAGGCGGAACGGGTAGTAGTCGCGGCGCACCTGGAAGCGCACCTTCGCCCCACGGCCGCGGTCGTCCACGACGGCCGCGCCGGCCCGGCAAAAGGCGTCGCGGTAGGCAGTGGTGATCTCGCTCACGAAGCGGACGTCGTGACTGCGCGATTCGCCGCTGACGTGGACGTAGTCGGTCACGACGTTGGTCGCGTCGCCGGCGCGGCGGCCGTCCTTGCCGCCGAACGGGCCGACGTTCGAGGTGCCTTCCTTGCCGTCGCGCCGCACCTTGCCGAACCAGCCGCCGCGGTGGACTTCCGCCAGGGCAAGCGCGGCGACCAGCGTGGCCGACACGCCGCGCTCCGGGTGGACGCCAGCGTGCGCGGCCCGGCCGACGATCTCCGCCTCCCAGCGGTCGGCGCCGACCGCACCGACAGTGATCTCGCGCGGTGAGCCGCCGTCCACGTTGAAGCCGACCTCGGGGTCGCCCACGTCCCCGGGATCGACGTAGCGCGCTCCCCACAGGCCGCTCTCCTCGCGCACCGTGAACAGGGCCGTCAGCGGGGCGTGCGGCAGCTTGCGCTCCAGCAGGGTGATGAGCATGTTCGCGAGGCAGGCGACGCCGGTGCGGTTGTCGCCGCCGAGGGCCGTCTTCCCCTCCGGAACGATGCGGCCGCCCTTGCGCACCGGCACGGCGCCGGCGCACAGCGGCACGGTGTC
Organism: Gemmatales bacterium; assembly: GCA_038227745.1. Classification (GTDB taxonomy): domain Bacteria; phylum Planctomycetota; class Planctomycetia; order Gemmatales; family Gemmataceae; genus DASPXY01. Next base: position 8,551 of record JBBRPS010000345.1, read on the forward strand.
GAGGTGGGTCATGAACAGGCGCCGCGGTCCGGGGCGCGTGCCGGGCAGCGTGACGATCAGGTTACCGGTCTGCGTCGGCAGCGGGATGCGCGTGTGCGCGTCGTCGAAGCGGATCCACTTGCGCGGCACGCCGCCCTCGATCAGCGCCTTGACGACGTCACGGCTGATCGCCTCCTCGTGCCCGGTCACGCCCGCCACCGCCAGGAAGCGCAGCAGGCGCCCCACGGCCTGCTCCTCGTCGAACGTCAAATCCAGGTCCGCCATGTCGTATTCCCTCTGCCCACCGCTCGCAGAAGACCGCGGGCGTCAAGCCCGCGGCTCGCCCTCCGTCCACCAGCCATCATAAGGACGGGGCGGCGCCGCTGCCAAGCACGCCGGCCGTCCGCGCCCGCGCCGCCTTTCCGTTTTTCCCTTTGCCTTTTCCGGCCCCGGGCGGTTAGCCTGGAAAAGGCGGTTCGTCTCTATACCTTCGTAGAAGGGCACCCCTTGTTACTCCTTTGAGACGAGGACAGTGATGTCGCGACTGCTTCCGAACGGCCTGGCCATTCTTCTCTTCGGCAGCCTGCTGCAGGCGCCGGCCGTGTGCGCGCAGGCCCCGAAGCCGCCGCAGTGGACGCATGCCTTCGACCTGAAGTGCCGCAACAGCAAGGAGCCGACCTTCTCCGACAAGACCAAGGCGTACGGCGTCGAGGTCTTCCGGGACGACAACAACAGCAATGGCGTCTACATCATCGAGAACGGCGACCTCGCCGTCGTCCGCGTCTTCGGCGCGGTCAAGGCCCCGGTGGCCGACAGCAAGTCCCCCGCCTGGCTGCACGGCCTGGACCTCAAGGTGCGCAAGGCCAACGAGCCGGAGTTCACCGACAAGACCCAGGTCATCAGCCTCGAAGTGTTCCGCGACGAGAACACCGCCAACCTCGTCTACATCTCCGAAAAGGGGTCCATCGCCACTGGCCCCGGCGACAAGGCCGGCGCCGCCCCGACCGCGTCGCCGAAGGCGCCCGTGTGGACGCACGGCCTGGACCTCAAGGTGCGCAAGGCCGGCGAGAAGGAGTTCACCAACGACACGCGGATCTACAGCGTCGAGGTGTTCCGCGACGAGAACACCGGCCAGCTGATCTACATCTCCGAGGTGGGCGCCATCGCCGTCGTCGGCGGCGACGGGCCGGCGCCGGGCGCCAAGAGCAAGGCGCCGCAGTGGCTGCACGGCCTGGACCTCAAGTGCCGCAAGGGCGGCGAGAAGGACTTCACGCCGACGACGAAGGTGTACGGCATCGAGGTGTTCCGCGACGAAAACACCGGCAACCTGATTTACATCTCCGAGACGGGCGCGCTGGCCGTCCTGCCGGGGGACAAGGCCGCCAAGGCGCCGACGCCGGCGCCGAAGGAGCCGGTGTGGACGCACGGCCTGGACCTGAAGTGCCGCCAGTTCGGCGAGGCCGAGTTCAGCGCCAAGACGCGCGTGTTCGGCGTCGAGGTCTTCCGCGACGACAACACGAACAGCGTGATTTACATCTCCGAGGTCGGCGCCGTCGCGGCCGTGCCGGGCAAGTGAAGAAGGAGGGAAGAGGGGAGGGGCAACCGTGAAGTGCAGCTTCTGTGAGCAGTCGCTCTTCTGCAAGTCCTGTCGCCGTCCCTTTCAGCCGCGCCGCGGCGAGACGCACCTCGGCGCC
>JBBRPS010000346.1:0-10196 GCA_038227745.1 Gemmatales bacterium
GAACAAGGCAAAGCAGCACTCGGGGTTTCCCGGGAACTTGGGAGACCCTGCCGTTTCCACGGGATAGTGCCGGTGGGGCACCGGCTTACCAACTCCAGGTCCACCGCCGTTCGCGCGCAGGCGGTGGGAGCGAAGCGGCGCGTGACCCAGGGCAAACGCACCAGGAAAACACGGCTCTTTTCATCTACTCATAAAGTCCGTAATTGACTATTGTGTATTTAGATACTATCTAAATACACAAAAATCACTGAATGTTTCAGATACTTAGCCAGGAGCCTTGTCGCTTTTTGGCCACCCAGTTCTCCCAGATTTCCCAGAGTAATGCGTTCGCCCTGGGGGCGCACCCGCATGGGGCAAGTCTGTTTGGAGGCGGAAGAGTACGCCGAAGCGGTGGCAGATTGGCTTTCGGCCGCAGACTGCTTCCTCCAGGCGACCGCGCGGAAGCAGGCGGCCGACGTGCTGGACGTGCTCCACAGGCTGGAGGCGGACGGGAAGGTGCCCGCGGAGCGCCCGGACCTGCGCGCCGTGCTGCGGCAGCGCAAGCGCGGGCTGAAGGACTTGACCGAGAAGGTGGAGCAGTTCCTTCGCTCTTTCGGGCCACAAGGGTATCGTCTGGACACGGCCGACGAACGCACCCTCGAATTCTTACGGGAGCGCGTGCGCGACCTGCCCGGGTTGCCTCTGTTGCACTACGCGATCTTCCGCCAGGCGTCGGACCTCGGACAGCAAGAACTCGCCGCGCGGCACCTCGTCTGGGCGACGACCTTCGACCCCGACAATGCCAATCTGGTCGCGCTGCTCGGTTACCTCCATCTCTCCCTCGGCAGGCCAGACCGCGCCCAGGCCCTGGGCGGCGATTTTCTGGCAGCGCACGCGGCGGACACGGGTCCGGTCCGGATCATGCTGGCGAACGCCTTCGCCGCGGGGGTCGGGGGCCGACCGCCGGACCAGCGGCAGGCCCTGGAAGTCTTGCGGCCGTTGCTAGAGGATGCGGAGACGGACGTCCGCGCGCGGATCGCCGCGCTGGCTCTGAGCGCGACCTTCGAGTATGAACTCGGCCGCGAACAGGAATTCCGCCGTCTCGTGCAAGAACTCGATCGTCTGGAGGGGTCGGTCCAGGCCCCGGAACTCCGGAGCGCCCTCGCCGACTTCCGCAGGATGATTCCCCACCCCGAGGTTAATGGGACAGGTGAAGTACCTTGTGGCCCCGCTCGCTGGTTGCCCGAGGAGGACCGCCGTCGCCTGTTTCAGAGGGCGATGCAGGTGAGCGTGCGGCCGATGCCGGTGGCCGCCTGACGCGCAGGGTGACGGATCGAGGTTATCGCGGTCGACCCTGGCCCGCGAGCGCCGCCAGGTCCCAGATCAGGACGGTGGTGTCGGCGCTGCCGGAGGCGAGGAATCGCCCGTCCGGCGAGAATGCCAGGGCCAGCACCGGCCCGAGGTGCCCGCGGATCTCCTGCCGCAGTTTCCCCGTGGCCAGCTCCCAAAGCTGGATAGGATTCTCCCCGCCCATCGCCCCGACCGCGAGGCTTTTGCCGTCCGGCGAGAACGCCAGGCTGACGTTATGGAGGTAGACGATCTCCGGCGGCTTGCCGGGCAGACGCCGGTGGAGTTTTCCTGTCGCCACTTCCCAAAGGATCACGTCGGGCTCGCGCGAGTCCCACGACGCCAGGTAGCGTCCGTTCGATGAAAAGGCCAGCGACGACCGCGGCTCCCAGTCGTTCTCCTTGTCCCGCGGCTTCCCCAGCTGTCGCACCCGTCGCCCGGTGACCACCTCCACCACCTCGACGGTGCCGTCCTCATTGGACCAGGCGACAGCTTTGTTATCCGGCGAGAACGCGAGACGGACGGACCAGTGCCGATACGGGAGGACGCCCAGGCGCTTTCCCGTGACCGCGTCCAGCAGCAGGCGCTTGTCGCGCCCCAGCTCTTCCCCGCCGGGGATCACCACGAGCCGATTGTTCGGGGAGAAGAATCCGGCGCCGCTGAAGTCTGCCTGGTAGGTGGCCTGCAGCCGGCACACAGCCTCGCCCGTGCGGGCGTCGTGGACGTACAGGCGGTCGCCTTCGTCCGGTTTGCACATCAGGTACCGCCGGTGGTCCGGCGAGGCCGGGACCAGGCAGCCGTGTTGCCTCTCCTTGGTCCTGGACAGGCCAACCGCTCGCCACGTCGCCGCGTCCCACGTGATCGCCTCGCCGGGGTACTCCCAGTAGCCCCCGCTCCCCGAGACGAGCCGCCGGCCGTCCGCGGAAAAGTGAAGGTGCGTCACGGTATCGCGGTGCCCATCGAACCGCGGCACCTCGCGACGGTTTCGGACGTCCCAGAGCACCAGGGTATTCTCGATGGGCAACGATAACCGCTCGCCGTCCGCCGAAAGGGCCAGCGCCCCGGGCGGGGGCTCGGACTCGCCGCTCCGGCGCCCGAGTTGCCAGACCGGCTTCCTCGTGGCCAGGTCCCAGAGCCGGGCGCCCGAGAGCCCCTGGGTCAGCACCGCGAGCGTCTTCCCGTCGGGGGCGAAAGCGACCAGCAAGGAACCGTCTCGCTTCGGGTCGGGCTCCTTCAGGCGAGCACACACCTTGCCCGTCGCCGTTTCTCGGAGGGAAACCTCCTCTCCAGCGGAAAGGACAGTCGCCAGCAGTTTCCCGTCGGCCGACAGGTCGAACGACCACGGGCGCACCAGGTCCCTGGTGCGCAGCAGTAACCGCTTTTGCTCCAGGTCCCACACCAGGAGCATCGGGCCGACGTACTCACTCCTTCCGCCCGGGCCTTCGACCCAAGTAAAGGCTCCGGCGAGGATACGCCCGTCGCGCGACAGGACGGCCCGGTCGAACTCCACGATCTTCCGCGGGGCCTTCCCCTCCGGGTTCCGTTCCTCGACGAACGGCTCGTAAGCGCGCGTCAGCTTCCCCGAGGCGACGTCCCACCACCGGACCGTGCCATGCTTCCCGACCGAAACGAGCGTCTTGTCGCCCTCCACGAACCGGGCCGCGAGGGCGATGGATCGGTGCCCGCGGAGGCGGCGCACCTCCTTGCCGCGGTCCACGTCCCACAGGAACAGGTTGTTGACTTGCTTGTCGTCTTCGCCGGCCCAGACCGTCCCCGCGATGAGCTTCCCGGAAGGCGAGAACGCCAGCACGTCGCCCCCTTCCGCGAGAAAGCCCTCGAACCGGCCGACCTCTTTCCCGGTGGCGGTGTCCCACAGCCGAAAGCAGTGGCCCCATTTGCTTGCCGAGGCCAGCAGCTTCCCGTCCGGGGAGAAGGCGGCACTGGTGATACGCTCCTGGTATCGCAACCGCAAAGTGCCCAGGCGGCCCTTGGCGCCCTGGGGCAGCGGGTCGCCGTGGTGGTCGGTCCGGGACGGCTTGCCCTGGTCAGCGTCCCGGCCGCTCGACGGTTGCGGCGTGCCCGGCCTCGCGACGGCGAGCAGCCAGGGGAGCACCAACAGGCAGCCAAGACGAAGCGGCATGGACAGGCTCGTGAAAGTGGAGAATCGGCCGCCCGGGGCACTCCGGCCTCGCGGCACGTGGCCAGACGGCTCTGGACTGCCTGCCGTCAACCTCTCCTGATTATCCCCGCGGGCCTCCTCCTGTCAAGCGGCGTCCGCGTTCGGTCCCTCTGCACAGCAATAAAAAGGGCCACGGCGTGGTCGGCCCAGGGGCGCCCCCGACGGAGCGAGACGACCGCGACCGGCCTCGGCCTGAGAACCTGGCCGGTCTCCTTCGAGCACCGGCGCCGAAGTTGCACGGCTCCCCCTTCCGTATCCTGGCCTTATCCGCCGAACGACCGCGCGGAAAGGGGACGCATCTCAAATAATACGGATTGGCACATTTGTATTATTTGAGATGCGTCCCTATACCGTTGAAGTTTTCAGGCGGATTCGGCCATAAGTGCCTTCCGGACAGCCGGTTAGCTGCTGTGGTCGCTCGTGCGGACTCAGGACGCGAAAACCCTCGATTTCTCGGCGTTTTTCGCTATCCGCGACTCTGGGTCGCGGAAAAGTGCAACGGCATAGGATGCGTCCCCTTTCCGCGCGGGGTCGCGATGATTGAGGGCTTCCTGCAAGGCAGGCCAGGCAACGGATCCTACGGCCTTCAGATCCTCGGTGGCTTTTTCACGAACCTTTGGAACGGGATCGCCAAGCTGACCGATCAATTTTCCAACGGCCCGGCGCTGCTCTTCGCTCGGCGTGTTCTTCCTGAAGAACGTCACCAAGCCAGGTCCGTCTGTCGCCACGCCGGCCTCTTTGAGGAATTGCACATCTCCTGTCATAGGACTGAGTGCGGGGGGTTTCGCATTCTTGGCCGGCTTTCCGGGCTCCTTGGGGAGCTTGGGTGGTGAGGTGACCAGGGACTGCACATCCCAGACATGTGCCGTGCCCGTGATCTTCTTATCCCGCTCCTCGGCGCCGCCCCAGGCCACGGTTTTGCCGTCAGCCGAGAGCGCCGTGAAGTAAATACCACAGTTGGTGCCTGCACCTCCAGGCCCGGGCTCACCATTGTTGAAGGGCGCCCAGTAGAAAGCCCGTTCCTTTCCGGTGGCTACCTCCCAACGCTGGACGGCATAGCCCATCCCCGTGATTTCACCATCCTTAATACTAATACCACCCTCCTTCCTCCTCCCTACGATAGACGCCATTGCCGAAATCAAGGTCTTGCCGTCCGCCGTGAACGCCAGATCGAAGAATTGCACGGGGGTTACCAATCGGATGGGGAGGGTGGCCCGCTCCTTGGTCGTGGCCACGTCCCACAGCTTGATCTGGCCAGCAAGCGGCTTCCCTAGTTCAACCGGCTTCCCTTGTTCGTCTTTGCCCCCGGGCCCACTCGCCGAGGCCAGGGTCTTGCCGTCCGGCGCGAATCCGACCCAGGTAATTGAGTTCCCGTGTCCCGGAAGGGTTGCCTTCTTCTTCCCGGTGGCCACATCCCAGAGAATCACCGAACTGGGCGTAATATCCATGATTCCACCCCCGGTCCCCGTCGCCAGGGTTTTGCCGTCCGGCGAAAAGGCAAGGGACCAAGGAATGCGCTTGTCCAGCTTCAGTTCGAGCTTCTCCCTGCCGGTGGCCACATCCCAGAGTTTCACGGTGCCGCTGGACGTGGCCAGGGTCTTGCCGTCCGGCGAAAATGCCAATGCCACGCCCCTGCCCGGATGGCCTTTCACAGAGACGCGTTCCTTGCCCGTGGCCACGTCCCACAGCTTCACTTCGCCGCGCACGTCGTCCGGCAGCCAGGTTCCGGTGATGGAGGCCAGGGTCTTGCCGTCCGGCGAAAACGCCACCCTGAGGAGGGGGGCGGTATGGCCTCTAAGCGTGTGGAGTTTCTTGCCGGAGGCCACATCCCACAAGTCCACCGTTTCGTCCGCACCTGCCCTGGCCAGGGTCTTACCGTCCGCGGAGAGCGCCACGTCAAGCGTGTAACTGCCAGGCGCCCTGACAATGACGCCGGGTTTCTTCCCCTGGGCCGGGAGCGGTTGGCCCTTCCCCAGGGCAGCCGGATTGGGTGCCGGCTGTTTTTCCTCCTGCGGTGGTTGTCCCGCGTGCGCCCAGTAGATCAGTCCACCCGCCAGGCCGACGGCCGTTACAGCCAAAACCGTCGCCGCGATCAGTTTCCATTTGCTGAGGAACATCGTTCTCACCACCCTTTCTGTCAACGCGAAGACGCGTGCGCTGCTCGCGCCTGCGACAACCTCGCCCGCCGTGAACAGGCTGACGAAACTCACCGTAGAACCCACCAGCGCCGACGGTACACTCGCCGCTGTCTCTTGAGACAGGGCGGCCGCCAGCGCACCGCTTGAGAGACCCAGGCCCCGCCGGGTCAAGCGCTCTCGCAGCCGGTCCCGTGCGCGTGCCAGGCGCCCGGAGACCGTGCCCTCGCTCCAGCCGAGCTGCCGAGCCGTCTCTTCCTTGGTCTTGCCAGCGAGGTAGTGGAGTACGAGAGGCGCTCGGTACTTTTCCGGCAGTTGCTCCAGCTCTTCATCGAGGATCGCGCGCAACTCGTGCGTGGCGGCGTCGGCGGCGGGGTCGGCCTGTCCTATGTTCTTGGCTCGGTTCTCATGCGCCCTTCTTCGGGCAGCGCGGGTTCGCGCTTCGAGGGAGACGCGATTGGCGACGCCGTGCAGCCAGCTCGCGACCGAGGCGCCCTTCCGGATCGACCCGGCTTTGCGGACCAGGACCAGGAAGGTGGCCTGGAAAGCGTCGGCGGCGTCCTCGGCGTTGCCGAGCACGCGCCGGCACACGCCCAGGACCAGGGGGCCGTGCCGTTCAAGCAGCGCCGTGAAGGCGGCCTCCTCGCGCTGGGCCACGAAACGGTCCAGGAGGTCGGCGTCCGTCGTGTCGCCGGCAGCACGCGCGCCCAGAACCTCCCGGATGAACTCAAGGACAGATCCCAGCTGCTTTCGTGCCATCGCTCTACTCCCCCCGGAGCGCTGCGCCCAGTCGCTTCTCCATCAGTAGTGGCCGGAGCAGGCAGGAGTGGTACAGCTCTTTTGCGTTTTTCAAGCAGATTTGGGGAGTGCGTGCAATCCGTGTGCCACGAGTCCGCTGGCCGCCGCGAGATGGACGTGGCCGTGAGGGGGACCATCGATAGCTGAGTCCCGCATGGCTATAGCTCGCGGCTAAACGAGTGCTGTACCTGCGCCGGCTCGACGGCGAGGCGCCTGAAGCCGATTCCGGAGTCAAACGACCCGGCTCAGGTGCCCGATCGCTCCCGCTTTCCTGCGGCTTTTTCTCCTGTCAAGCAGCGTCCGCGTTCCATACCTCTAAACAGCAACGGCACGACACCAGCGCCGCCGGCGCAGTCCCCGGCGTGTACCCTCCGTAATACGTTCACGGTTCGCACCGAACCGAGCTTCGAGGTATCTCCCATGAACCTGCTCCGGCAACCCGGATACGGCCCCCGCCTGCCCGTGGCCCTCGCACTGGCCCTTTCCCTCCACACCCTGCTGCCGGGCCTCGCGCCCCGCGCCGCCGCTCAAACCAAACCGGCCACCGGCAACCTGGAGCTCCGCCCCGGCGACCGCGTCAGTATCGTCGGCAACACCCTCGCCGACCGTATGCAGCACGACGGCTGGCTCGAAACCTTCTTCTACACCCGCTTCCCCAAACACGACCTCGTCTTCCGCAACCTCGGCTTCGCGGCCGACGAATTGAAGGTCCGCCTGCGCTCGGCCAACTTCGGCAGCCCCGACAAGTGGCTCACCGACACGAAGACCGATGTCGTCCTCGCCTTCTTCGGCTACAACGAGTCCTTCGCCGGCGCCGAGGGCCTCGGCAAGTTCAAGCGTGACCTCGAAGAGTTCATCAAGCACACCCGCGGACAGCAGTACAACGGCCAGACCGCCCCGCGCCTCGTCCTGTTCTCGCCCATCGCCCACGAAGACCTGCGTAACCGCAACCTGCCCGATGGCACCGAGAACAACAAGCGCCTGGAGATGTACATCGCCGCGATGGCCGAGGTCGCGAAGGCGAACGGCGTCCCCTTCGTGGACCTGTTCCACGCCTCGCAGGCCCTCTACGAGAAGGCCGGCGGTCCGCTCACCATCAACGGCATCCACCTCAACGAGCGCGGCAACGAGCAGATCGCCCAGGCCATCGATAAGGCGCTGTTCTCGAAGGGCGCCGAGCCGAAGCGCGAGACCGAACTGATGGAGAAGGTCCGCCAGGCCGTCCTCGACAGGAACTTCTACTGGTTCAACCGCTACCGCACCGTGGACGGCTACTCTATCTACGGCGGCCGCGCCGACCTGCGCTTCGTCGGCGGCCAGACCAACCGCGTCGTCATGCAGCGCGAGATGGAAGTCCTCGACGTCATGACCGCCAACCGCGACAAACGCATCTGGGCGGTCGCGAAGGGCGGCGACCTCAAGGTCGATGACGGCAATGCTCCGCCGTTCATCCCCGTCGAGACCAACGCCCCCGGCAAGTTGCCCGGCGGCAAGCACCTGTTCCTCGACGGCGCGGAGTCCATCAAGAAGATGACCGTCGCCAAGGGCATGAAAATCAACCTCTTCGCCTCCGAGAAGGAGTTTCCCGAGCTGGCGAATCCGGTGCAGATGGCCTGGGACACGAAGGGCCGCCTGTGGGTCGCCGTCTGGCCGACCTACCCGCACTGGAAGCCCGGCGAGCCGATGAACGACAAGCTCATCATCCTCGAGGACACCGACGGCGACGGCAAGGCCGACAAGTGTACCGTCTTCGCCGACGGCCTGCACTGTCCGACCGGCTTCAGCTTCTACAACGGCGGCGTGCTGCTCGCCCAGGCGCCCGACATCCTGTTCCTCAAGGACACCGACGGCGACGACAAGGCCGATGTGCGCGTGCGCGTGCTGAGCGGCATGGACTCGGCCGACACGCACCACACCTCCAACAGCTTCGCCCTCGACCCGGGCGGGGCGCTGTACTTCCAGGAGGGCACGTTCCACCACACCCAGGTCGAGACGCCGTGGGGGCCGCCGACACGCTGCGTCAACGCGGGAGTGTTCCGCTACGAGCCGCGCACGCAGAAGTTCGAGGTGTACGTCAGCTACGGCTTCGCCAACCCGCACGGCCACGTCTTCGACCGCTGGGGCCAGGACGTCGTCGTGGACGGCACCGGCGCCAACCCGTTCCACGGCACCCTGTTCAGCGGCCAGACCGACTTCCCGCAGCGGCACGGCCGGCCGCCGCAGGTCTACAACCAGAGGACGCGGCCCTGCGCCGGCATCGAGGTCCTCTCCAGCCGCCACTTCCCCGAGACCATGCAGGGCAATCTCCTGGTCACCAACGTCATCGGCTTCCAGGGCATCCTGCAGTACAAGCTGCAGGATAAGGGGGCCAGCATCCACGGCATCGAGGTCGAGCCGATTCTCTCCTCGACCGACCGCAATTTCCGCCCCTCGGAGATCAAAATCGGGCCTGATGGCGCCATCTATTTCGCCGACTGGCAGAACCCGATCATCGGCCACATGCAGCACAACCTCCGCGACCCGAGCCGCGACCGCATCCACGGCCGCGTCTACCGCGTCACCTACGAGGGCCGACCGCTGCTCAAGCCCGCGAAGATCGCCGGCGAGCCGATCGAGAAGGTGCTCGACCTGCTCAAGGAGCCGGAGGATCGCGTCCGCTACCGCGCCCGCATCGAGCTGGGCGGCCGCGATACCGACAAGGTCATAGCCGCCGTGCAGAAGTGGGTCACCACGCTCGACCCGAAGGACAAGGCCTACGAGCACCACATGATGGAAGCGCTGTGGGCGCACCAGTACCAGAACGTCGTGAATGAGGATTTGCTGAAACGGATGCTGCGCTCTTCGGACTTCCACGCCCGGGCCGCGGCGACGCGCGTGCTGTGCTACTGGCGCGACCGCGTCAAGGAGCCGCTGCAGCTGGTGCGGGCCCAGGTCAACGACGCCCACCCGCGCGTCCGCCTGGAGGCAATCCGGGCGCTGAGCTTCTTCCACGACGAGGGCGCCCTCGCCGTGGCGCTGGAACTGCTCGCGCACCCCGACGATGAATACCTGCGCTTCACCTTCAACGAGACGCTGAACACGCTGGAGCGGCGCCTGAAGACCGGCGGGATCAACCGGCAGAACATCGCGGTGAGCCTGCTGCGGGTCCTGGAGAAGGGCAAGGTGCCGGCGCAGCGGATGCCGATCCTGCTGGAGACGATTTGCCGACACGGTAGTCCGGACGAGCTGAAGACGGTGTGGCAGCACGCCCTGCGCAAGGGGGATTACGCCCCGGCGCTGCGGCGGCGCGTGCTGGACCTGCTCGCCGAGGCCGCCACCACGCGGCGCGTGCAGCCGACCGTCGCCGCCGAAGACGTGCGAACGCTGCTGGAAGAGACGGCTCGGGACGGCGCCCTGCTGCCGGACGCCATCCGCCTGGCGGCCGCGTGGAAGGTGAAGGACGTGGCGGGCGACCTGCGCAAGATTGCCGCGGCCGAGAAGGCGAGCCTGAAGGCGCGCGGCGCCGCGATCGACGGGCTGGCGGTGCTGGGCGACCCGGAGAGCCGCAAGTCGCTGCGCGACCTGACGGCGGCGCCGAGCCCGACGGCGGTCCGCTTCCGCGCCGCGGCGGCGCTGGCGCGGCTGGACCTGGACGCGGCGGCCAACGCGGCGGCGGGGGCGCTGGCGGCCTCGACCGGGACTGACGACCCGGCCCGACTGGTGGACGCCTTCCTGATCCGCAAGAACGGGCCGGAGAAACTGGCGGCGGCGCTGGCGAA
>JBBRPS010000347.1:0-10117 GCA_038227745.1 Gemmatales bacterium
GGGGAACGGCACGGAGGGCAGGCAAGAGGGCCTAGCGAACTCTGCCGTAGCCCCCTCCTTTTCGGCGTAAGCTGCCTCGCCGTAACCCCTTAGCCTATAACCCCTGAAAGCTGGACGATCTCGTAAGCCGGCTGGTACGGCGCTCAAACCAGCCGGCTCACGCCGGCCGTTCGCCAACAGTTCCCCCCTCGCCCTGCCCGTCCGGAACGGAGAGGACAAACCATGCGACCCTTCCTCCTGGCGCTCGCCGCGGGCGCCGCGTGCCTGCCGTGCGCGCGCGCCGCCGACCACCGCCACTTCGGCGACGCCTCCCTGCGCGCCGTGCAGTTCGTGGACGCCAAGGAGGGCTGGGCCGTCGGCGACGAGGGCGTCGTCTGGCACACCATCGACGGCGGCGAGACCTGGGAGCGCCAGCCCACCGGCGTCCGCGCTTCCCTCCGCTCGCTCCACTTCCTCGACCCGTACAAGGGCTGGGTGGCCGGCCGCGAGGAGTTGTCCCACGGCGGCGGCAGCGTCGGCGTCCTGCTTTACACCGGCGACGGCGGCGTGAGCTGGCGGCGCCTGCTGACCAACGCTATTCCGGGCCTCAACCACATCCGCTTCGGCGACACGAACCACATCCGCTTCGGCGACACGCGCACTGGCTACGCGCTGGGCGACGGCAGCGAGCAGTACCCCAGCGGCGTCTTCAGGACCAGGGACGGCGGCCGCACCTGGGAGCCGGTCAAGGGGCCGCGCTCCCCCGGCTGGCTCGCCGGCGACTACAAGGACGGCCAGACCGGCGCCCTCACCGGCGCCTGGAGTCGGCTGGCGACGCTGACGGCCGACGGCTTCGGCACCGCGAAGGTGGACCCGCTCGGCGTCCGCAGCCCGCTCGACCTGGCGCTGCGCGACGGCCGCGGGCTCGCGGTCGGCCAGGGCGGCCTGATCCTGAGCAGCAGCAGCGGCGGCGCCCGCTGGGGCCCCACGGAACTGAAGTTGCCACGCGAGGTGCTGGCCGCGTGGGACTTCCGCGCGCTGCACTGGGTGGGCGACCACGTCTGGGTCGTGGGCCGGCCCGGTTCGGTCCTGCTGCACAGCGCTAACCGCGGAGCCGGGTGGGAGATCCTCAAGACCGGCCAGCCGCTGCCGCTCAACGGCGTGTTCTTCTTCGACGAGAAGCGCGGCTGGGCGGTCGGCGAGCTGGGCCTGGTCCTCGGCACCCAGGACGGCGGCAAGACCTGGAAGGCGCAGCGGCGCGGCGGCGAGCGGGCGGCGGTGATGTTCGTCCACGGCCGGCCCGCGGACCTGCCCGTCGATACCCTGGCCGTCCTCGGCCTGGAGGACGGCTGGCTGACGGCGTGCGTCGGCGTGACGGCCCCCGACCCCCGCTCGGAAGCGTTCGCCCGCGCCAGCGACCCGCAGCGCCTCGCCGGCGCGGTCCGCCAGGCCGGCGGCGCTGCCGGCGAATTGCTCTGGGCGTTCCCCCTGCCGCAGCACCTGGCCAACGCCGAGAAGGGCGAGCTGCTCAAGTTCTGGACGCAGCTCCACGGTGGCCCGGCCGAGACGGAGCTGGTGCGGCAGATGGTGCTGGCCCTGCGCACCTGGCGCCCCGACATGGTCGTCACCGACCACCCGGACGCGCGCGTCACCGGCTGCGCCGCCAGCGCCCTCGTCGCGGAAGCCCTCCACGAGGCGTTCACGAAGGCGGGCGACCCGAAGGCGTTCCCCGAGCAAATCGAGCACCTGGGCTTGCAGCCGTGGCGCGTGTCCCGCGTCTACGCACTCTGGGACAAGGCGCCCGAGGCCCAGGTGACCGTGGACGGCGACAAGGACTATCCGCGACTGGCGGCGAGCGCGCGCGAGTTCGCCGAGCAGGCCGCGGGCCTCCTCGCCGAGACGCCGCAGCCCATGCCCGTGCAGCGCTGCTACCGCATCCTTGATGGCGCCGCGAACAGCGGGGTTCCGCATTTCCTCATGGACGGCCTGCCCCGGGCGGATGTCGGCGTGGGCCGTCGCGACCTGCCGGAACTGCCCGCGCCCACGGAGCAGGCGAAGAAGGCCGATCGCGCCCGGCGCAACCTGCGCGGCTTCGCCGAGCGCCCCGTCCCGGGCCTCGCGGAGCCGGAGCAGCTGCTCGCGCAGATGATCCCTACCCTGGCCGGCCTCCCCGACGACCAGGGTGCCGCCGCGCTCCACGGCATGGGCAGTGCCTACGTCCGGCAGGGGCGCTGGGACCTGGCCCGCGAGACGTTCCAGCTCATGGCGGACCGTTACCCCGCCCACCCACGGACGATCGACGCCTACCGCTGGCTGATCCGCCACGCGAGCAGCGGCGAGGCTGCCCGCCGTCACGAGCTGGGGCATTATCACGCTGTCACCAAGTCCACCGTCCTCGGGCCGCAGGGACGGCCGCGCGGCGAAGAGGCTCCGGACTACGAGGTGAAACAGGCGGCCAGTGGGGCGTACGAGGTGAAGGTGCCGGAGTTCAAGTCCAGGCTCCCCGCCGACCTGCCGCAGGGATTGAAGATGCAGAAAGTGGCGTTCCTCAAGGAAGGGGCGGGCCCGCAGAAGTGGTTCGGCCGAAGCCTGGACCTGGGCAAGCGCCTCGCTGCGTTCGGGCCGCTGTTCGCCTCCGACCCGGCGATGCAGTTCTGCCTCCAGGCCTCCCGGCGCCGCCTCGGCCAATTCAAGGAGGCCCAGGAGTATTACGCCTGGTTCAAGACGACGATGACGGACGGCCCGTGGCGCGAGGCGGCCGCGTCGGAATTGTGGCTGGCCGAGCACACCGGCCAACCGCCGCGCCCGGTCACCACCTGCCGCCAGACGCCGGCGCGGCCGTTCCTCGACGGCAAGTTCGATGACCCCTGCTGGCAGGGCTTGCCGCCGATGGTGCTGCGCGACGCGGTCGAGGAGACGGCGAAGGAGTACCCGACCGAGGCGCGGTTCGCCTACGACGGCGAATTCCTCTACATCGCCCTGCGCTGCAAGCACCCCGTGGGCAAGCAGGTGGCGCCGGTGAAGCCGCGGCCGCGCGACGCCGACCTGCGCAACTTCGACCGCGTCAGCATCCTCATCGACCTCGACCGCGATTACTCGACCTACTACCGCCTGGAGGTGGATCAGCGCGGCTGCGTGTGCGAGGACTGCTGGGGCGATCGGAGCTGGAACCCGCAGTGGTTCGTCGCGGTCCACAGCGAGGCCGACTGCTGGCAGATCGAGGCGGCGATCCCGCTGCACCAGCTGACCGGGGAGCGGCCCGGCACCGGGACGGTGTGGGCGTGCAACGTGGTGCGCATCCTGCCCGGTCGCGGCGTGCAGGGCTGGTCGCTGCCCGCAGGCGTCGAGCCGCGGCCCGAGGGCATGGGCCTGATGTTCTTCCGGCCGGAGCAGCCGCAGGTGGAGCGGCGACCGGCGCCGGCCCGCTGACGGGTCCAGCCTCCACATGCCCGACCCACGGGGTGCGATTACTCTGGCGCGGAAGGTCGTGCCACAAGCCCGACGCGCGAGAGGGTCCCTCGCTGGCGCGTCGGGCTTGTATCCCGGCTCTGTCCAGGGGCACACAAGCCCGACGCGCCAGCGAGGGATCCCCTCGCTGGCGCGTCGGGCTTGTGAGGCGCCCTTGCCTGCCGAGGGAAGACCCGTGGGCTCGAGGTCATGACAGCGGAGTAAAAGGCGATGGTAATCCTCCTCTACATCGCGATCGGCCTGACGGTCGGGGTCCTCAGCGGGGCGCTGGGCATCGGCGGCGGCGTGCTGTTGGTGCCGGCGCTGATCTGGTTATGCGGCCTGGACGTGAAGACGGCGACGGGGACGACCCTGGCGATCCTGGTGCCGCCGCTGGGGCTGCCGGCGGCGCTGAAGTACTTCGCGGCGCGGCAGCTCAACCTGGAGGCGGCGCTGTGGATCGCGGGGGGGTTCGCCCTCGGCGGCTACGTTGGCGCCTCCCTCGTCGTCAACGGTTACCTCCCCGACCGGCCGCTGCGGCTGTGCTTCGGCCTGATGATGCTGTACATCGCCGTGCGCTGGGTGATCCACTCCGACTCGGAGGCCGTCAACGCCGCCGCCGGCCTCAGCGCAACGCTGCTGGCCTGGATCGGCTTCCTCGCCCTGCGCGCCCTCGGGCGCCGCCACCTCCCCCAGCCCGACCTCGGCGAGCACATCCGCCGCATGAAGGAGGAAGGCCGCGGCGAGTCGGATTACCATATTTGAGAGGGCCAATCCTCATGCCCAACCCTGCGACCGACCGCGCCGTTGCCCCGCTGTGGGCGGCCGCCCTCGGCAGCCTGAAGTGGCTGGAACTGCTTGTGGCGGCAGTCGCCCTGTGGAACTGCTTTTGCGGGGTGGGCCGGGTGCCGACCTGGCTCCTCGTCGTGGCCATCGCCTCGGGCCTGCGCCTCGCGCTCGACGCCGGCCACCGCCTGCGTATGGGCAACGCCTTGGCGGTACTGTGGCAGTCGGCGGAGCGGTACGCGCGCGAGCGCGGGGCGCTGCCGTGGCGGGCGGCGCTGGTGCTCGTCGGGCTGCCCGCGGGAGTGCTGGCCCTGGCGAACAACCGTACCGCGGGCGGCGGCGACTCCTGGCCGGTGATGCCGACCGCCTGCAGCCTCGTGCTGGAGGGCAACTGGGACGTGACGGAGTTCGTGGCGGCCGCGCCCGCCAGCTACGTGCCGCCCGGCGAGCGGCTCCCCTACTGCACGCTGCGGACCCCCGCCGGCGTGTACTCGAGTTACCCCGCCGGCATGGTGCAGTTCGGTCTGCCCGCGGCGGCGGTCGCGCGCCTCCTCGGCGCCGACCTGCGCAGCCCGCGCGTGCAGGACCGCTTGCAGAAGTGGGCCGCCGCCTGGGTCGCCGCTCTGGCCGCAGTCCTGTTCTTCCTGACCGCCCTGCACCTCGCCGGGGCGGACGCCGCCGCGGTCGCCACGTTGTTCCTGGCGGCCGGGTCGGTGCTGTTCTCCGTCGTCGGCCAGGCGCTGTGGCAGCACGGCGGGTTGATCGTCTGGTCGCTGGCGGCGCTCCTGATCGAGTTCCGCTGGGCCGGCCGCCCGCCCGCGCGCTGGGCGCTCCTGCAGGGCGTCGGCTTCGGCATGATGGCCGCGTGCCGGCTGTCGGCCGCGCTGTTCGTGCTGCCGTTCGGGCTGTGGGTCCTGCTGCGCTCCCCGCGGCGTGCGGTGCTCGTCGCGGCGGGCGGCGCCCTCGGTTACCTGCCGTGGGCCGCCCTGTACCTGTCCGTCTACGGCAGTCCGCTCGGCCCCTCGGCCGTGCAGATGTCCGGCGATCTGTGGGCGTGGTCCGGCGAGGCCGCACTGGGCTTACTGGTCAGCCCCGCACGCGGCCTGTTCATCTACCAACCGTGGGCGGTCCTCGCGGCGCTGGCAGTGCTGCCCGCGCTGCTGCGCCGGCCGGCAGACGGCGTTGCCGGGGACTGCCCCGCGGGCTGGGTCTGGTTCTGCCTGGCCGCGGTCGTCCTGCAGGTGGCGATGGTGGCGAGCTGGCGCTACTGGTGGGGCGGCCACTGCTGGGGCTCGCGTCTGCTCGCCGAGGCCGTGCCGCTGTGCGCGCTGCTGTGCGTCCGGCCCGTCGCCCTGCTGCTCCGCTGTCGTGGCGGTCGTGCGGCCCTCGCCTGCCTGGTATTCCTGGCGTTCTGGCTCCACGCCGTGGGCGTGTTCTGGGAGCCGTGCTGGGAGTGGCGCGTGGACCTCGAGCGCCACCCCGAGATGCTCTGGTCCTGGTCGCGCCCGCCGTTTCTGGTATTGTGGCAGCGGCAACCCTGAACGGCGGAGCGGGAGGTCGGGATGAGGCGGCTGTGTGTGTTCTGCGGTTCGAGCGTCGGCGGCAGGCCGGAGTACGCCGACGAGGCCCGCCGGCTCGGCGCGGCGATGGCGCGGCAGGGCCTGGGGCTGGTCTTCGGCGCCGGCCACGTCGGCCTGATGGGTGTGCTGGCCGACGCGGTCCTCGAGGCGGGCGGCGAGGCGATCGGGGTCATCCCGCAGGCGCTGGTGGACCGCGAGCTGGCACACGGTCGGCTCACCGAGCTGCATGTCGTTGACACCATGCACCAGCGTAAAGCACTGATGGCGGATCTCGCCGACGCTTTCGTGGCGCTGCCCGGGGGCTTCGGGACGGCCGACGAACTGTTCGAGATCCTCACCTGGGCACAGCTCGGCATCCACCAGAAACCCGTCGGCCTGGTGAATGTCGGGGCCTTCTTCGACCCGCTCATCGCGTGGATCGACCACTGCGTCAGGGAAGGCTTCCTCCGCCCTCAGCACCGCGATTTACTAGTGATTTCTGCGGAATCCGAACGCCTGATCGGCCTCCTCGCGGGCCGCGAGCCCGCCCCCCAGATGCCCAAGTGGATCGACGAGAAGGACCGCTGATCGGCCCCGAATTCCGCCCCCGCCTGCTCCACTTCTCCGGCCCTTTCGATGCTCTCCAACACCCCTCGGGCGGACGTCTTCCAGTACCTGTAAAAATCGCTTTTCAGAGAGCCATAGGCGTTTTCAGGCACGGAATTGTGCATGCAATTGCTTCGGGCGACCGAATTCCGCGCATCCGTGCAGGAGACATCCCGGTGGCCCGCAAGCCCAGGATCTGGTGCCGCGGGCAGATCGGCTGGTACATGACCACGCTCAATGGCGAGCAGGTGAAGCTCACCCGGGAGAAGAAGGAGCAAATTCCGCCGTTTCCTGGACGGCCTTCCGGGCCTGCGTCTGCGCCTGCTTCACAAAGGCCTGGAGGGTGAGCAGCGCCAAGGTATCCCGCGCCGCTTCTATCCGGGTTGCTACTGACCTTGGGCGTCCTTTTGCGGTATGCTACCCTCCTACCCCATCCTATTGAGCCGCCGAGGTTGGCCGGCTCGGGGTGCGAATCCGTACCGAGGAGCATGACATGCGGAAGATGGCGGTACTGGCGATGGTTCTGGCCTTTGTGACCGGGACGCAGGCGCAGGAGCCCGTGAAGCCCGGCCCGGAGCACCAGGTGCTCAAGAAGCTGGTGGGCACCTGGGACACCACCATGAAGGCCGGCGGCATGGAGTTCAAGGGGACCGTGACGTTCCAAATGGAGCTGGGCGGGCTGTGGCTGGCCGGGGCGCTGGAGAGCGACCTCGGTGGCCAGAAGTTCTACGGCAAAAGCATGGAAACCTACGACGCCGGGAAGAAGAAGTACGTCAGCGTATGGTTTGACAGCATGGGCACCACGCCGCTGAACATGGAGGGGAGCTACGACAAGGACAAAAAGACGATGACGATGGTCGGCAAAGGCCCCGGCAAGGACGGCCAGGTGACGACTTGGCGCTCGGTCTCCGGGATGCCGGACAACGACACCATTCAAATGAGCATGTACGTGGGCGACGGGAAGGAGCCGATGTTCTCCGTCACCTACAAGCGGAAGAAGTAGTCGCGCGGGCGGGAATACTTGAGGCCCGGTGGGTGTCCCCACCGGGCCTTCTCATGCGCCGGAAGCCATCAACCGCATACCCCGAGCGTGATTACCGCTCGCACGGACAGGGGCATGAGGGTGCCCACTCTCAATCCACTCCGGCTTAGCGGAAATCACCCGCGATGTGGAGCGTCTCGCCGGTGATCCAGCCGGAGTCCGCGGACGCCAGGAACACGGCGGCAGGCCCGATGTCGCCGGGCTGACCGATCCGCCCCAGCGGCGTCTGGGCCTCGATCTGCCTGCGGAAGTCGCTCTCGATGAATCCGGCCGCATGAACGCCCTCCGTCTCTACCATGCCCGGGTTGATCGCGTTGACCCGGATCTTCTTCGGCCCCAGCTCCTTGGCGAGCGACCGCGTTACGGCGTCCACGGCCGCCTTCGTCGCGCTGTACACGGAAGCCGTCGGCGGGCAGCCGTGGCGGCCACCGAGCTGATGTAGATAACGCTGCCGCCGTCGCCGAAGTACCGGACGGCCTCCCACGTTGCCAGGAGGAGGCCCAGGACGTTCAGGTTGAACTGCTTGTGGAAGTGCTCTGGCGTCACCTCGTCGAGCGGAGCGAACTCGTAGATCCCGGCGTTGTTGACCAGGATGTCCACGCGCCCGAACGCCTTCTTCGTCTCGGCGAAAAGCCGCCGGATGCCCTCCGGCCTGGAGACGTCGGCCTGCACCGCGACCGCCTTGCCGTTTTTTCCGGTGATCTCCGAGACGACCTTGTCCGCCCCCCCTTGCTGGAGGCGTAGTTGACGACGACCGCGGCTCCCTCGTCGGCCAGGTGCAGGGCGATGGCCGCTCCGATCCCCTTCGACGCCCCGGTCACCCCTGCCACTTTCCCTGTCAGTTTCCTGGACATGATAACCTCCGTTTTTTGTTGCCACTCACTGGGGAATACCGCTTGATCGCCGACACCTTACACGAAAAGAACGGCGATTGCAGACAGTAGTGAACAGAGGAACACCGTCCCGGTAGCTTCCTCTCACGCATGGGCAATCAGGCCCGGCAAATAGGCGGAGGATGGTATGGAATTCAGAGATGTAAGCGCAGCGGTGTCAGGCAAGTACCAGTTCTGCACCGAATACGATGGCGTGCAGTACGCCGATTCTGATTCACTGCAAGCCACGGCAGGAAACCGAAGAAAGGTGCCGTACCCGCTCAAGGTCAGGCAGAGACACGGCCCTTCGGGACCTATTGGGGGCCAAGCAGGAAGTCCAAGGAAGCTACCCGCAAGACCGCTGCGACACCAGTTAGCTGACGGGCTTTGTTAGAGGCCGCTGGTCACCCGCCAGCGCCCTGGCAGTTTCCAAAACGATCACGCAGAAGAGTAACTCGGTGATCAAGTAGCAAACGGCAAACCGGTGATCCTGCGTCAGCGCGGAGCGGTCCGCGGCCGACTCGCGGAGCGGGTTGGCAACGGACCGCTCTACCCAAACGCAAACCGCGCTCGCCGCGAGCCCCGGCGAAACAGCGAAGGCCGTCGTGGGCCGAGCGGCCCCACGAGACTCAGTTGAGCTTCAGGTCGCCAGGATTGGCGCCCCTGCTGAGGGCGAGGCGCAGGGGGGAGGTCGCCGCGCTCTTGTAGCGCTCGGGGACGGCGTCGAGCGGAGCCTGCCCCTTGACGAGGGAGGTGCTCTCCTCGAGGACGACGGTGTACTCACCGGGCGGGACTGCCACCTTGCGGAACGCATAACTCCCGTCCATGCGGATCGAGGCGCTGAACTTCCGCCCGTCCTCATCGACCAGGGTCACGAACCCGCTTGTGAGCGGCTGGCCCTTGTACGTCACCTTGCCGGTCACGGTCGCCCCGTCGGGCGTCTGGAGTTTCTCCTTCTCTTCCCCCTTCTCCTTGTCGTCATCGACCTTCTTCTCCACCGCTTTCTTGTCCTTGTCCTCCGCCTTCTTGACGTCCTTCTTGTCCTCGTCCTTCTTCTTCACGTCCGGTTCGTCTTCAACCTTCTTCTTGATGGGCGGGAGCTTTTCCTTCTTGTCGGCAGGTTTGACCGCATCGACGGGCTCAACTTTCTTCTTCCTGTCCAGATCCAACCCCTTCTCGGGCATCGCCCCGCCCTTCAGCCCGGCGCGGACGGTATCGAGGACTTTGCGGAGGGCGAAACCCCGCTCCCACGGCACCTTGTGCTTCTCGACGTCGCGGAGCCCTTCGGTAATGGTCCGCTGCAGGTCGGGGTGGCCGGCGAGCAGCGGCTTCACGGTACGGAGGGCGCCCTCGAAGAGGCGGTACGTGCCGTGGTAGTCACCCTTCTGATTGTGGAGCATCCGGCCTTCCTTGATGACGTCGCCCAGCGAGTCGCTGAGTTTACTGTCCAGGTCGCCCTGGCCGCCCTTGCCTTCGCCAGGCTCCTGGGCGCGGAAGTCGCCGGTGAAGGCGAAGACGAGAAGCCCGCCCGCCAGCAGCGGCGGGACCCAGAATCGACAGAATTTACCCATGACCCCCTCCCTTAAGTGATGGTTCGTGACCGGACCGGCGCTGAGCAAGGCGAGACCACTTCCCCCGCGGGCGGACAGAGGGCGGCGTCGGCTGGTCTCCGTGCGGTGATATTAGAGAGGATAGGCGGGCGGGGAAAGCGTTTTTCCTGACCTTGCATCGTTCGGGCGGCTGCGGATAATAGGGCGGTCGTGGCAAACCAGCAAACCGCGCCGCCTGGCCGAGCCAAGGAGGGTTCGTTGGCCGACAAATCCACC
>JBBRPS010000348.1:0-10108 GCA_038227745.1 Gemmatales bacterium
CGCGACAAGCAAGGCTGCTTGTCGCCACGACACTGTTTTTCATCGCTTTCCCCGCCCCGGATCATTACAGTAAGAATCAGGGTCCCCGCCGCCTGCCCGCCCCGACTCCACGAGGTCCACATGCTCCTGAAGATGGCGAAGCGCCTGCTGTTCGAGACCGACAAGCGCCTGCTCTGGAAGCTGTTCTGGAACATGGGCCTCAAGGGCATGCTCTCGGTTGAGCGGCACAAGCAGCGCCTGCGCCGCGGCGAAGTGTTTCCGCCGTTCCTCTACGTCTCCGTCATCAATAGCTGCAACCTGCGCTGCCAGGGCTGCTGGGTGGACGTCGCCGCCAAACAGGAGATCATCGCGCCGGCAGCGCTCGCCAAACTCATCAAGGAAGCGCGGGCGATGGGCAACGTCTTCTTCGGCATCGTCGGCGGCGAGCCGTTCATGCACCCGCACCTGCTCGACATGCTCGCCGAACACCCCGACTGCTATTTCCAGGTCTTCACCAACGGCCAGTTCATCACCGACGCGAAGGCGAAACGGCTGCGCCAGCTCGGCAACGTCACGCCGCTCATCAGCGTCGAGGGCAACGAGATCGTCAGCGACGAGCGCCGCGGCCGCGGCGACGTCCTGAACAAGACCCTCGAAGGCATCCGCAACTGTGTCCGCAACAAGGTCTTCACCGGCGTCTGCACCAGCCTGTGCCAGACCAACTTCGACCTGCTCAGCGAGGCCTGGATCGACCGCCTGATCGAGATGGGCGTGATGTACACCTGGTTCCACGTCTACCGGCCGATGGGCCCCGACGCGAACCCCGGGCTGTGCCTGACGCCCGCGCAGCAGTTGCAGGCGCGGCAGTTCGTGGTCGAGATGCGGGCAAAGAAGCCGATCGTGATTATCGACGCCTACTACGATGGCGAAGGGCAGGCGCTGTGCCCGGCGGCGACCGGCATCACGCACCACGTCAACCCGTGGGGCGACATCGAGCCGTGCCCGATCGTGCAGTTCACGAAGGAGTCAATCCACGCCGATGAAGTCGATAGCCGCTCGCTGAAAGAGAAATTTCTGCGGTCGGAGTTCCTGCGCGACTTCCGCGACCTGGCCCGCTCGACGACGCGCGGCTGCATCGTGCTGGAGCGGCCCGATCTGCTCAAGCAACTGGTCGAGAAGCACGGCGCCCGCGACGCGACGGCGCGCGGCACGGCCCTGGAGGAGCTGGCGGCGATGGAGGTGCGGCCGTCGCAGTACAACCCCGGCTACGAGATCCCGGAGAAGAGCTGGCTGTACCGCCTGGCGAAGCGGTTCTGGTTCAACGACTTCGGGGCCTACCGCGGACAGGACCATGGCAAGGCGTCGGCCCCGGCGCTGCTGCGGAGGAACGCACCTCCGCGAGGTGGCTGAACCGCGAGGACAACGAACCGACCGAGGAGGAGGAAGCCATGAATGCGCTCAAAGGCACTGTGAAGAATGGGCACATCGTGCTCGACGCGCCCGCCGACTGGCCGGAAGGCTTCCGTGTCCTCGTGGAGCCGTTGGGCGAGGCGGAGGCATACGGCAGCCGCGAAGAAGACTGGCAGGACACGCCGGAGGCCATCGCGGCCTGGCTCGCCTGGTACGATTCGCTGGAGCCACTCGAAATGACACCGGCGGAGGAAGCGGAGTGGCCAGCCGCCCGCCAGGCTCAGAAAGAATTCGAGAAGGCCCGTTTCAACGAGCATGCCGAGAAGCTGCGGAGAATGTGGGAATGAAGCGCTACCTCCTCGACACGGGTATCATGGGCGACTTCATCAACCACCGGCGGGGAGTTGATCTGCGCGTCCGCGAAGCCCGGGAGCGCGGCAGTCGCCTTGGCACCTGCATGCCGGTCGTCGGTGAGCTATTCCCTCAGTCTGCTGGACAGGCTCGGCGCCGGCGACCAGGACTCCTGGCGGCGCATGCTCACCCTGTACACGCCCCTGCTGCGGGCCTGGCTCCGCCCCACGGGTTTGCAGCCCACCGCCGTTGAGGACCTGATACAGAACGCCCTCGCCATCGTGCTGCGCAAGCTGCCGGCCTACCGCCACAATGGCCATCGCGGGGCCTTCCGCCCGTGACGCGACGGCGCGCGGCACGGCCCTGGAGGAACTGGCGGCGATGGAGGTGCGTCCGTCGCAGTACAACCCCGGCCACGAGGTCCCGGAGAAGAGCTGGCTGTACCGCCTGGCGAAGCGGTTCTGGTTCAACGACTTCGGCGCCTACCGCGGTCAAGACCACAGCAAGGGGTCCGCCCCTGCGTTGCTGCGCCGCCATGGCGCCGGCTAACCCCTCATGCGACGCATCGCCAGGAGGATCCAAATGAGGATCGTCAACCCCAGCACCACCCCGCCGAGAATGAGAAGATCGCGGCCGATGGTCGTGGAGTTCGTCGGCACCCAGGCGAAGTCCAGCACGAGGTAGTTGTCCGCCGGCCGGTAGCCGCGACGCTCGAACTCGACGCGCAACGGCCCGGACAGGCCGCCGCTTTCGACCGTCCCCTCGATGCCGGGCCTTTGCAACTTGGCCTTCTCCGCGTTCCAGGCACGTTCGGTGATTTTGACATACGCCGCCACGGGGTTTCCGGGGCGCCAGGTCGGCGACACCAGCGGGACATAACGGTCCTTCCCCCCTGGGGAGGAATCCCCGACCAGTAGTTGCCCCTGCCAGTGGAGCCGGCCGTGGATGGTCAGCCAGCGGGACGGCGGGGCGCGACCGGCCTCGAGAGCGGCCGCGGTCGTCTCCTTCAAGTCGCCCGCCGTCAGGCCGGAGAACAGCAGGTAGCCGCCCACGACCGCCAGACCGATGCCGATCAACCCGCCCAGCAGATACCCTTTGTGCTCTTGCAACCATCGATCCACGGCCTGGGCGGCAGGACTATCACCAGCCGGGTAAACCGGGAGCGCGCCCGTATCTTTGCGCCGAAGCAGCGGCGACACCGCGAGCAGCAACCCCACGCTCACGGCCGTGAAAAGGGCCGCGGTTATCGCCGTCAGCAGCAGCCCCGTGTAGAAGGGGAAATAACGCCCCAGGGTCTGCATCTCCCATTCCACGACCGCGCGATAGGGTCCCCGATAGCTCGACCACCAGTAAATGCCGAGCCCCAATCCCAACAGCATGAAGAGAAGCGGCAACATCCGCAGCGGGACCGGGACGCGCATGCGATCCAGAAACGATTGCCCGGTCACCGGAGCGTCAAAGGACGTTTCCGCCGACTGCGGCAGCGACGGTGGCGCCGCCGGCGGCCCCGCCTGCACCAGTTCCACCACCGATAGCTCCGAAGGTCGCCGCGGCACGCGCACCTTTTGCCCGCATTCGACGCACGCCACCACGTCCCCGTCTTCCGCCTCCGTCACCGCTTGAATATGAGCACACCTGGGGCACTTGATGCGTCGCATGAGACACCCTCCGCCATCGTGAGTTGAACTTCGGGCGTGTCCCGCAGCTCGCGCGCCACCACTTCGAGTGTAAGAGGCTGCCGATTCCGGACAGCCTCTGAGCGAAAGTCCTTCTCCGAAGCGATCGAGAAGATCCAGGGAGGTGCCGCGCCGCCCGGCGGAGGACCATGAAACGCCCCGCGTCCCCCGCGCCGTCGTGAGCGGCTGACCGTCGTCCGCCGGCGGGCCGGCGACACGGTCGCCAGTGCGTTGCAGCCATCCCCACGTCACTCCCTCCACCTTGTTCGCTCCCGTCGGCGGAAAAAAGCGCAGGACCTGCCCGCGAACGGGGCGGAACGATGGGTGCCTCCGCCCTGCCCCCAGTGGTCGGTGTCGCTCTGAAGGGAGAGTCCTCTCCAGCAGCCGACCGGCCTCTGGCCGCTTCAGAAGAAGACGATCACGGACTCGGGCCGGCGAAAACGGCATCCAGGGCGTCGGTCCGCCGCGCCCCGGCAGCGAGGGTGTCGTCCATCAGGTTGTTGACGTGGTTCGCGGTGCTCAGGTCGCCTCGCCCCGCGATGTGGCCCATCTCGTGCAATATTACCGTTAACAGGTCCATGTGGCCACCGACCGGCCCGCCGGGGAGAGCGACCAGTGCCCCCGTTCGGTCCCTGGTGAACTCCTCGTCTCGCAGAGGAGTCGGATCGACGAACCAGCCGTAACCGGCCCCATTGTCATCGATCACCACCCTGTGAGCGCGGGCGTAAGCGTAACCCAGCGTCGGCCCCGCCAGCCGGCCGACTTCGTAGTCGATCGAACCCAGCCGCGCCAGCACCGCAGGACTGGCGCCCGCCTCCCGCAGCCGCGCCAGTGCCGCCGCGACGGTTCCCTGGAGTTCCTGCTCCGTGAGCGATCCCGTGCCGGTGGCGGCGTGTACGGCGCCGCCGGCCGCGCGCTCGACCTGTCCCTTTGGCAGGGCAGACGGAGCATCCCAGTGACCGGCCACGTAGTTCCATCGCGCCGCGCCGTACGGGAAGACGGCGACATCGGCAGCGCCGGGAGAGTTCTCGTTGCGCAGGGACCAGGTGCCCGTTTTCGGATCGACCACGCCGACGGTGGTCGTGCCGTTGTTGGTCCAGTCGCCGACCACCGGGACCGCGCCCGGGGCGCCGTACCGGAAGGCGGGAATGGTCGGCGCCCCCGCGGAGTTGCTGTCGCGCAGATACCAGGTTTCGGTCGAGGGATCGACCACGCCGACGGTCGTCACGCCGTCGCCGCGCCAGTCGCCGGTCACGGGCAGCCAGCCCGCGCCGCCGTAACGGAAGACGCCGGCGTCGGGCGGCCCCGGACTGTCCTCGTTGCGCAGGTACCAGGTGCCGGTGCTGGGGTCGAACGTGCCGATGCCGGTGTGGCCGGTGCCGTTCCAGTCGCCGACTACCGGGATCCAGCCCGGCGCCCCGTAAGCGAAGGGGGCGGCCACGTCCGCGGGGCCGGCGCTGTTCTCGTTGCGCAGATACCAGACCCCTTTCGGATCGACCACGCCGACGGTGGTCGTGCCGTCGCCGTTCCAGTCCCCCACGACCGGCTTCCAGCCGCGCCCGCCGTACACGAAGACGCCGGCGTCGGCCGCGCCCGGGCCGAACCCGTTGCGCAGATGCCAGGTGGCGAAACCGGGGTCGAAGGCGCCGACGGTATCCACCGTCGTCAGGCCCACAGGGGCGGTGAGGCCGCCTCCGGCCCGGAACACACGGTCCCCTTCCCCGGGCTGGATGATGCCGTTGGCCGGCGCGCCCGAACCGGCGGCCCCGGCGGCGCCTCCCGGGCTGTCGGCGGCCACGTCCCGGGTAAACGTGGCAGCGTTGAGGGTAACGCTCCCCCCCGCGATGAAGAGGGCGGCCCCCTGGGACAGACCGCCGCTGCCGCCGCGCCCGCCGCCGCCGTCCGGGCTGCCAGTGCCGGGGTCGCCGCCCGCGCCGCCGGTGCCGCCCTGGGTGCGGTTGCCGGAGAGTGTCGCGTTGGCAAGGGTCACCAGGCCGCCGCCGACGTACAGGCCGCCGCCCTGGCCCCGCCCGCCGACGCCGCCGACGCCGCCGACGCCGCCCCTGTCCTGCGGCCCCGCGGCACGGAGCGAACCACTCCCCCCCCCACCGCCCCCACCGCCGCTGCCGCCGCTGCCGCCGTTGAAGCCGCCGGAGCAGCCACAACCCCCCGTGCCCGCCGGCCCGACGGTGCCCACCGGGCCGACCGTGCCCACCGGGCCGACCGTACCCACCGGCCCCGTCGTGAATCCACCTGGGCCGACGGTGCCCACCGGCCCCGTCGTGAATCCACCTGGGCCGCCCGTCAGAAACGGCCCGGTAGTCACGACCGCGCCGCCGGTCCTGGGGGGGACATTCTTCAGGCCCCCATGACCGCCGGCCCCGCCATTGCCACCCCGGGCAGTGTTGGAGGCGAGCGTGCTCCCGCTGAGGGACAGGGACCCGCCCGCAATGTACAGCCCAGCCCCCAGGGCCGCGCCCCCGCCCTGTCCGGCGGCGCCCGCCTGGCCGCTGCCGCCGGCGGCCCCGGCGACCCCGGCGCCGCCGAGCGCCTCGTTGCCCGCAATCGTACTGCCGGTGATCTTCAGCGTGCCGATCGAGTAAATCCCGCCGCCGAACGCATCGCCGCCCGGCGGGGCCTGGACCGTGTTGCCCGCGACAAAGACCGAATTGAGGGTGACGTTGCCGCCGTTGTTGAGCAGTCCGGCGCCGCGAGCGCCGGCGCCGCTGACACTCCCCCCGTTGGTGGCGAACCCGCGGGTGATCGCCAGCTTCGCCAGGGTCACCCGCACGCCGCCGACCACCTCGAAGACGCGGCTGGCGCCGGCCGCGTCGATGATGCTCTGTCCCGTGCCCTGGATCGTGAGCGCGTGGCCGACCCCCGTCAGGGCCAGCTCGCTCCCTGCCGAAGGCGACAGCGTGTACGTGCCGGCCGCGAGCTGGATGGTGTTGTCCTGGCCGTTGCTGTTGGCTTGCAGGATGGCGTTGCGCAGGGTGCCGGCGCCCGTGCCGTCCGCGAATGTCGTGGGGGTGAAGGTGGCCGGGACCGTGCGGTCCTCCAGGGGTTCGACCAGGGGCTTGTACGAGGCGCGCCAGGCATTCCGAGTTACGGGAGCACGGCGCGGCGAAGAGACGAGGCGAGGATTCCGCGAATGGGAAGTGAACCGCCACATGGGCAGGCCCTCCTGTTCCTCACGAGGCGGTGCCGATGCTGGCCCCGGCCTTCGAGAGAGGACGTTGGTAGGAAGGAGCCGCAGCGACTGTCCGATCCGTGGGACGGCGGTCTGAAGTTGTCGCTGTCTTCCCGGGTGGGTTCCGTAAGTGAGGGGGGAACGACAAGGAGGACGTTCCTCACCCGCTGCCGGGGGAACGTCCTCCATCGTTTCCCGCTGCCGGCACGGTCACCGCCCTGTGACGCACAAACCCAGGGAGGCCTCCGTGCCAGCTCCTCGTGAGCACGCACAGTTCAACGCATGCCCACGGATTGATTTATGCCGTTTGACATTGCAAGAACTGTGCCGCTCGATCGAGAAGAGCAAACCACCGCGTTATCCGCGGACGGGCAGTAAAATTGGCCCGGAAGGCACCCCGGAACGGCGGGAGCCTGGGTGTTTGCTCCCCACCCCGGTGATTTATTCACCTCCCTCATTTGTTAGCGGGAGAATCGCGATGTTCGGCTGGGTGTTTGCTCCCCACCCCGGTGGTTTATTCACCAGGATGCCCTGGCCCGGAAGGGGACTCCAGTTGCCGGAAGAGCTGGGCGAGCGCCGGCTCGTAGTTCTTCCAGCGGGCCACCGAGCGCGTGTGGACCGGCTCGCGCACCTGGGCGACGCTCGCCGTGCGGA
Organism: Gemmatales bacterium; assembly: GCA_038227745.1. Classification (GTDB taxonomy): domain Bacteria; phylum Planctomycetota; class Planctomycetia; order Gemmatales; family Gemmataceae; genus DASPXY01. Next base: position 7,261 of record JBBRPS010000348.1, read on the forward strand.
TCGGTCGCGACGTCTTGTGGAAAGCCAGACACGCCGGCTCCCAGTCCAGACCGCACCAGGCGACCAGGCGGCGGGCCACGCCCTCCAGGTCACTCACCGTCTCCTCGTAGTCCACCTCGAACAGCTCGACGGGCCGGACAGCGCGCCAGTGGTCCATAAGGCGACGGTAGTCGCGGAAACGGACGGCGATGTGCTCCGGGTCGGCGGCCCAGCGGATGTGGCGGAAATTGGTCATCCAGCACGAGACGGCCACGTCGCGCAGGTCGCGGCGGCAGTGGATGAACCGGGCCCGGGGAAACAGAGTACCCAGCAAGCCAAGGTACAGGTAGTTGTCCGGCATCTTGTCCACGACGCGGAGGGCACTGGCGTTCAGTTCGCGCAGCCGGGCCAGGTGCCACTCGGCGAGCTGCCGCGTGGCCTCCCGGCCGAGGTGGGCGAGGGCCTCGACCGGCGTGCCGTCCCGGTTCAGCACGCCGGGCAGGGCCTCAAAGGAGTCGCGGGCGCAGGTCAGCTCGCCGGCGCCGTGGACGCGCGAATGGCTGGCCAGGATCTGCTCGGTGAGCGTGGTGCCGGAGCGCGGCAGGCCCACGATGAAGACCGGCACCTCGGTGTCCAGTCCGAAGCCGCGCACGCGCGCGAAGAACTCCGGCGTGAAGGCACCGATCAGGTCATCGACGAACCTGCTGTGCGCCCGCGGTTCGTAAGACATCCCCTGCTTTTGCCACAGGGCCAGGCAGAGGGCGTTGGCCCGCCGCAGGTGCTCGGCGGCCTCGGCGTAGGCGCCGGTGGCGTCGAGGGCGTGGGCAATGCCGAAGTGCAGGGCCAGGCGCTTGCCGGGGGCCAGGTGCGGGCGGCCGAGTAGGAGGCGCATGGCCTGCAGGTCCTCCGGCGGCAGCCGGCCGCGCAGCAGGGTGGCCATGAGGGAATAGGCGGCGGCGTGCCCCGGGTCGCGCCGCAGCGCTTCGCGAAAGGCGGTCAGCGCCTCGTCGAACGAGCCGAGTTCTTCGAGGATATTGCCGAGGTTGCAATAGCCCGTGGCGAAGTCGGGTTTGAGCCGGAGCACCGCGCGGTACTCGGCCACCGCGTCCTGGAAATTCCCCTGCTCGTGGAGGACGAAGCCCAGCCCATTGTGCGCCTCGGCGTACTGCGGCTCGAGCTGCAGGGCGAGTCGGTAGCGGGCGACGGCGGCGTTGAAGTCTCCTTGCTCCTCCAGGGCGCTCGCCAGGTTGCAGACGATCCGCACCGAGTTCGGTTCGCGCTGCAGGCCCTGCTGATACCAGGCGATGGCTTCCTGGAGATGGCCTTCCTCCTGCAGGGCCTGGCCCACGTTGTTGTAAGTTAGCGGTAGGTCCGGGTTGAGCCGGAGCGCCTCCGCGTAGCAGGCCCGGGCCTCGGTCAGTTGCCCCAGCTCGCGCAGGACGTTGCCCAGGTTGTTGTGGGCCTCGGGCAGGTCGGGGCGGAGGCGGACCGCTTCCCGGCAGTGGGCCAGCGCTTGCTCCGCCTGGTACTGCTCCAGCAGGAGCTGGCCGAGGTTGCTGTGGGCTTCGGCCAGTCCGGGGGCGAGCTGCACCGCCCGGCGGAAGGCGGCGAGCGCCTCGGCCGTGGCCCCGCGAAGTCGGAGCGCGTTGCCGAGGTTGTTGTGGATCATGGCGTCGTCGGGCCTGACGCGCAGTGCGGCCTGAAACTGCAGGGCCGCCGCGGCCGCATCGCCCTGGGCGAGCAGCGCCATGCCGAGGTTGTTGGCGGCCTCGGGGGAGTCCGGCTGAAGTGCGAGGGCAGTGCGGCAGCAGGCGACCGCCCGTTCGAGCTGGCCGGTGGCGCGGTAGACTTCCGCCAGGTTCGCATAGTAAGGGGCGACGCCGGGCTGCAGCGCGATGGCCCGCCCGATCAACTCACCGGCCTGCCGGTTGTCGCCCTGCTGATGGGCCACCACGCCCAGGAGGTGCAGGGCGTCGGCGTGGCCGGGGTCGTCGGCGAGGATGGCACGGTAGATCTCCGCAGCCCGATTGAGGCGGCCGCTGAGGTGATGCTCGAGGGCGCTCGCGAAGTCGTTTGGCATGAGCGGCGGCTGGAAGATCCTTGCCCGGGGCTGCGACTCCGTCGGGGACGCTTCCGGGCAATCGATCGCGACGGCGATACTTGATTTTACCCCGTCCGGCAGGATGGGACAACGAGGCCTGCCGCGGGCGCGCCCCGCGGTGCCGCTGATCCCGTCGGTTTTTCGTCGCTTTCCCTGCCGCGGATCGTTACAGTAAGAATCAGAATCCCGCACGCCGCCGACCCTACCCGCCACGCTCCCCAGAGGCCCGCATGGACCCGAAGAAGCTCCTCTGGCTCCCCCTGACGGCTCTCTTCGCCGCGTGTCCGCTCGCGGCAGCGGACGAGGACGCCGTCGCGCCCGTGAAGCCCGACCATTGGGCCTGGAAGGCCCCGGTCCGGCCCGCGGTCCCCGGCGTGCGCGACCGCGCCTGGGTCGCCAACCCCATCGACGCCTTCCTCCTCGCGAAGCTGGAGGCCGCCCGCCTCGCGCCCGCCGCGCCAGCCACCCGCGCGCAACTGCTGCGGCGCGTGACGTTCGACCTGATCGGCCTGCCGCCCACGCCCGCGGAGATCGACGCCTTCCGCGCCGACGCCTCGCCGCACGCCTGGGCGAAGGTCGTGGACCGGCTGCTGGCGTCGCCGCACTACGGCGAACGCTGGGGGCGGCACTGGCTCGACCTCGCCCGCTTCGCCGAGAGCAACGGCTACGAGCACGACGAGGTCCGCCCCGGCGCCTGGCGCTACCGCGATTACGTCGTCCGCGCCTTCAACGCCGACAGGCCCTATGACCGCTTCCTCAAGGAGCAAA
>JBBRPS010000349.1:0-10100 GCA_038227745.1 Gemmatales bacterium
AGCGGGATCTGGCTCACCGCTCGCGGCTAAACGAACGGTCACTCATTTCTGCCGCGGTGTACTAGTCGTGCAGGTAGGCGGTGCCGCGGTTCAAGGGCGGAGGCACGATCACCGGCGCCGGCGGCAGGGGGGTTGCGACGCTGGAGGGCGGCCAGGCGGCCAACGGCGCGGGCAGCACGAAGACCAGGGTCCCTTCCTTGACGAGCCGCAGGTGCAGCGGATCGACCGGGCGGCCGTCCCCCGTCGCCAGGGCCACCATCTCCCCCTTCAGCAACCCGGTAAGTTCCTTGCGGCCGATCTCTCTACCCTTCGTGTCCTGGACCCGGACATCGGCGAGGTCATACTGCTCCGGCGCCGTGGTGGACAGGGCCCGGTAGCTGGTGACCGGCTGGCCCTGGGCATTGACCGTCGTCCGTGGCACGTACGCGACCGCTTCCCGCCACACCGTCAGCCGCCCGTCATCACGCAGCGTCACCAAGATCTGCATGGGCGCCGGGCCGGCCGGGAGGCGCCCGCTCGGCCTCTCCTGTCGCGGCGCCGGTTGCGGACGATCCGTCACGTCAACGGGGCGCTCTTCGCGGGCTGCCGGCGGTGTGACGGCCCTGACCGGGGGCCGCTTCGGCGCGGAGGCGTGCGCGTGTGCCGGCCGCTTGCGCACCTCGGCGAGCCAGGCCGCTTCCAGCTCTTCGACGGACGAATATCCATAGTGTGCCGCCACCGCCTTGTCCCAGCTCCCCCGGTCGCCCTCCGCCACGAACGCCAGGAAGTCGCCCCGGCTCGCCGACCGCACCAGGAAGTCCGTCAGCGACGAGCCCTGCACCAGCAGGGCCTTGACGTCCGGGCCGTACTCGCGCATCGCCAGCAAGCGGCGCAGGGGCAGCAGGCGCTTGCCGTCCAGGAGTTCCCGCAGCACGCGCTCGTGGCGGGCCCGTGATGTCGCGCTCTCACTGAGGGCGGCCGCCCCCTCGTCCGCCCAGCGCGGGATGGGCCGGCGCGCCCAGTGAGCGAGGACCGTATGCGTGACCTCGTGGGGGAGGAGGTCGGCCAGAATCGTCTCGACGGGGCCTTCCAGGATCATCTCCTGCCGCAGGACCGTGCCGCGGTCGAAGACGAAGCTGGTGGCGTGGCCGGCCTCGCGCTCGGTCACGCGCACGCGCACAGGGCACGGCTCGGGCCAGGGCGGCAATTCCTGGCCCAGCCAGAGCAACGCCTGTTCCTTGCGGCTGCGCTCGGCCCACCGCGCAATTTGCTCGGCGGCGGCACGGGTGGGGGCAGTGACCTCGAAATTGGCCGTGCGGTACTTCCCCGTCGCCGGGCGCGGATCGACGGGAGCCGGCGCGGCCTGGAGTACGGGGCCGCGCGGCGCTACCGGCGCCTCCGCGGCCGCAGGCTCTTCGGCGCCCGCCCGGTAGGCGGCGAGGCCTGCCCCCGCGCCGGCGAGGGCAAGCACCAGGAAAACAGCCGCGAGGATCGTGCATTTCTTCATCAGCATGGCTTTGATGACTCCTTCAGCCAGACAGGCGGCGGGGGTCGCAACCAGTTCCGCCGCCCCTCCCTTCCCGGCCGCGAACAGCACCGCGGCCTTGACCGTGAAACTCTCCAGCGTGGCGGACACGCCTGCCGCACGGGCCTGCGCCCCCAGCGTGGCCGCCAGCGCCGCGGGCAGGGCCAGCCCGCGGCGCGTGAGCCGGCCCCGCAACCGCTCCCGTGCCCGCGCCAGCAGCGTGGCCACGGTGCCGCGCGAGCAGCCCAGTCGGTGCGCGGCCTCGGCGTTCGTTCGGCCCTCCAGGTAGCACAACACGACGGCATCCCGGTGCCGGGGGGGCAGCCGGCCGATCTCCTCGTCGAGCACGGGCCGCAGGTCGCGCCAGACCAGGGCGTCGTCGGGGTCGACGGGCCGGCGCGGCGCCGCCTGACTCTCGCGGGCGCGCCGCCGCGCCGCCTCCGCCCTGGCCCGGGCCGCGGTGCGGCAGGCGACGCCGTGCAGCCAGCGCGGTAGCAACTCGGGGTCGGCGAGCGCGCCGGCCTTGCGGGCCAGCACGAGGAAGGTGGCCTGGAACGCATCGTCGGCGGCGTGCCAGTCGCCCAGCACGCGCCGGCAGACGCCCAGGACCATCGGACCGTGCCGGCGGACGAGCGCCGCGAAGGCGGCCTCATCGCGGGTGGCCGCGAAGCGCTGCAGGAGCTGGCCGTCCGACAGGGCGGGGGTGCCGCGGGCGGCGGTGCGCAGGTAGCGGATAACGGGGTCGAGTCGTCCAGCTGGCATGAGGGAGCCCTCCCTGGCGCGTGCGTGCGTCTCTCTATTACTGCGCGGAAGTCGATGAGTGCTGTCAGTTTTTTTCTCAACGGCCCGGGAGAAGCCTGCCAGCGGAACGGCCTCCGTGCTGTTTCGCTGGCACGCTTCTCCCCGCTCGTTGTTTTTTGCCGTCGCATGAAGGGAAAGCGGCCGGGGCGCTCGCGGAGGGGGGGCCTGCCGGTCACCCATCCGCGGGCGCGGTTCGGCCCCAGCGGTCGTGGAAGACCAGCTCGTCGAGCGGCACCTCGGGCAACCAGCCGGCGGTCTTCAGCTCCGGCTCGTGCGCGAAGCCGTCCGTGTAGCCGACGCACAGGTAAGCGACGGGCACCACGCCCTCGGGCAGGTCGAGGATCTGCCGCAGTTCGTCCGGCCGGAGGATGCTGACCCACCCGACGCCGACCCCCTCCGCGCGCGCCGCCAGCCACAGGTTCTGCACGGCACAGACCGTGCTGAAGAGGTCCATGTCGGGCTGGCACGTCCGCCCCAGCACGACGGGGCCGAACCGGCCCCGGTCGCAGGTCACGCAGAGGTTGAGCGGGGAGTCGAGGATGCCTTCCAGTTTCAGAGCGGAGTAGCGGTCGCGGCGCTCGGGCGGGAACAGTTCGCGGGCCTCGGCGTTGGCGCGGAGGAACGCTTGGTAGACGGCCTGGCGCACCTGCCGGTCGCGCAGCAGCAGGAAGTTCCAGGGCTGCATGTAGCCGACCGAGGGGGCCTGCGCGGCGGCCCGCAGGAGGCGGCGCAGCACCTCGTCGGCGATGGTGTCGGGGCGGAAGCGGCGCACGTCGCGGCGCTCGGCGATGGCGCGGTAGACGGCGGCCCGCTCCGCGTCGGAGAAGGCGTGGGGGTTGCTCATAGACCGCCGATTGTCGCCCAGACCGGGCCGCGATGCAACCCGACTCGTTCGGTGACAGGCCTGTGTCAATTCAGGGGCGCTGCGGCGCGGCCGGGGGGCAGCGACCCCCGGCCGGACATCCTCCGCAACCTACCCACGCCGCACGGCCGGTCAGCGGCCCCGAGGCGAGGACCGGCCCCCCGTCGGCGGCGTTTGCAGGAGCGGGAAGGACACCCACGACACCTCCCCGGGCCGCACCACCACGCGCACGCTTTCCGCGACGACCTGCCCCCCGCGGACCAGTTCCGCCCGCAGGTCGTAGTAGGACGCGCTCCCCGCCTCCAGCGGCGGCGTCGTGAAGGTGGCTTCGGGTCCCCCGGCCTCGACCGGCCGGTCGTCGATAAACAGCCTGGTCCCCGGCGCCAGCTGGACGACCAGCTTCGCGCCGGCCGTTGCCGCCGGTCGCGCCGCCGCTTGCCGGTAAGCCATAGGCTGGACTGCCGGCGCGGTGCTGCCACTCCGGGGCGCCGCGCGGGCCGCGTCGGCGACCATCGCGTCTGACGCGACGGCGGGGAGCACGTCGCCCTGTGACCAGTGTGGGCACGGGCCGCTGTCCGCGCTCGTCGCGAGGCCGCCACTCAGGACGATGGCACCCAGGGAAGCTCGCACCGGGACGTCCTTCGGCTGACTCTTCGTGTCGGGCACCTGGGCGGGGACGGGCGTCCCCAGGTAGGCCAGCATGGGCATGAGAGCCAACCGGGACGAGTCCGCCCTCGAAGACCGGGCGGTGCCGCTCTCCAACTGCGGGAAGGAAACCCACGACTCCTGCCCGGGCTGAACCATCACGCGCACGCTGTCGCTGACAGTTTCACCGTTCCTGACCAGCTCGGCCCGGACCTGGTACGAGTACGTCCCGCCGACTACCAGAGGCGGCGTGGAGAATGTGGTCGTTCCCGCCGCGCCATCCACCGGCCGGTCATCGACGAACAGCTGGGCCCCGCGCGGCAGCGAGACGGTCAGTTTCGCGACGGCTGCGGCCGCGCCCGGCACGCCGCTCGTGCCGAAATGCGCGGACTCGGCCGGGTTCGCTCCGGCCCCGCCGTCGGCGGGGGCGGCCACGGGGGGCTCGCGCGTGGAGTAGTTCATGGGGACGCGGTTGCAGGCAGAGGTCAGCGGTCCCAGGGATATGCGCCCCATGAGCGGAGGCATCGAGGTTACCACCGGCGCAGGGTCCGCTCCGGGGAGCCAGACCGCCGCCAACAGGAGCACCGTCGCGCTCATCGCCGTTCCCCTCCCCGCGCAAGTGGAGCCGCCCGGAAAATCCGGGACGTCTGTCTTTGAGGTTCGGCTGCCCCCGTCTTTTCGCTGGAGGGGTTCCCGCGCCCCTACAACCCGTCCAACCGGTGCTGGGCGGAATACGCGGAACTCTTTTCCCGTCTTGACACGATGCGCGGTAAGCGGGGGAAAGCGCGAAACCCAGGGAGAATCGCGCGCACGGCGGCGGCTGGCACGCCGTTCGCTACGCATCAGGTGAGGGATTCGCGACAGGAGGGGCTGGCGATGGCAGAAGTTTGCCGATGTGAACACACCCGGGACCGGCACGCCGACCACTTCAACCCGCTCCAGGCCGTGCCCCTCGCCAAGACCGAGTCCGACGACGCGGCGGACGCGGAAGACCTGCCGGTCGTCGTCCGCGGCGCGGGGGAGTGTACCGTGGCAGGGTGCGGTTGCCGGCAGTTCGTTGCGGATGAAGGCTGACCGCGGCGGCCCGTCAAGGTGCGTGGATCAGGTCTGGAACACCCAGAGGAAGGCGAACACCATCGCCATCAGCATGAATACGGGGGAGGACGCCGCGAAGAGGCACAGCGTGATCCGCGAGTACCAGAACTCCAGCCGCCGCGAGCGGAACTGGATGCCCCCGAAGGCGTCGATCAGGTAGGCCAGCAAAACGAGCGAGTAGACGCCGGCAATCAGCAGCGCGCGCCACACAGTTCCGAATTCGATCAGGGTGTCCGTCAGGGGGTCCTTTCCAAGCATTATTCCGCTCCCACAATCGTTGTGGTCAAGTTCTTTAAGGATGTCTCCTCGACGCGCGTCGAGGCGGGCCTCATCGCTTCCCGGTGGTATCAAGCCGGCAAGGAAGTTCGTCCCGTAGGACGGCTCTCCTGAGCCGTCCGGACGGCTCAGGAGAGCCGTCCTACGTGAGCCTCTTTCTGGCCGGGGGAATATCAAGCCGGCCGCCAGGGTTGGGTTCCATTCGGCAGCCGTCCCGGTCCCCTGGGATGGGGTCACCGACGTTCAGAGGGAGAGATGCGCGCCGAAGGCGTGCAGTTCTCTATGGCGGCAACGGACCCGTCTGGTCATGCGTCGGCACACCGACACTCATGACGGTGACGGCAGGGAATGCTGTTACTCATCAGGACCGCGTCCACAAGGCGGACGCCAACTGTCATTATAGGGCGTCGCGCGCGGGTTACAAGGTTTCTGTGGCGGCCGGCAGTCAGGGGATTGGCGGGGCCGACGTACCAGGCGAACGGTCGGCGTAAGGGCCAGGCCGGCTGGAACCGCCGCAAGTTGGGCAAACGGTAGCGGGTCGGGATGTCGGAGGGCTTCCGCAGCCCCCTTGCCTTGCCCATCGTCCCGTCCTTGCCCGCATTTCGTCTTGTTTTTTTCACCCCGGGTCGATAATGCTCCTACCCGCCGTGGACCGGCCCCGCACCGGCCGGTTCTCGGGGGCGGCGCTCCTGTCGCGCGGCCCCGCAGTCCGGGCGGTCAGTCCCCTGTTCCCGATCCTGCGCACATGGCCCCGAACAAACTCCCCCCCCACCGCCGGTGCTGCTTCGTCCTCGCCCTGGCTGGGGCGCTGCTGCCCGCGAACCGCGTCCGCTCGCAAACTCCCTCGGCCAACTCCCCGGAACTCTGGCGCGCGCCGGTCCTCGGCCGGGAACTGCTGTCGGCATGGATGAAGAACGAACCGGCGCCCGACCCCATCCCGGTAGGCCGCGCCGCCCGCGTCCGCATGCTTGGCATGATGCCGGGCTTCCTCGCCGACCCGGTCGGCCTCGACAACAGCGACGACCCCGCCGCGATCAACGACCCGGCCGCCCGCGCCCTTGCAGGCACGGGAAACGACGGGCCGAACTGGCTGCAAGTGGTAATCGGCGACGACAACCCCTACTTCGACCTGCGCCAGCCGGGCGACCCGGGCGGCGTGGGGTTCTTCAAGGTCTACTCGCAGCTGCAACTCGTGGACGTCGGCTCGACCAGCGTCTGCGTGGACCTGCAGGCGGTCACGCCCGCGGGACAGCAGTCGGGCGGCCTGGCCGACGGTCCGACGGTCGTGATGCCCGGCGTGGCGCTGTTCCACGAGTTGGGGGCCGGCACCGCCCTGCAGGGTTTCGTCGGCCAGCCGATCCGGACGTCCATGCGCTCCGGCGACCCCGTGAACCATCCGATCCGGTACGGGATGGGGTTCCAGTGCCCGGTGTTCTGCGGCGGTGGCAACCACGACCAGGGCCTGTACTTCTTCATGCAGGCGCTCGGCCGCTACTACTACGAGGGCGAGCGCCCCAACGGCCGCGCCGCGAACTGGGATCTTGTGCCGGGCGTGCATTTCCGTCTCAACGACAAGTGCTGGATGTCGCTCGGTGCTTCGAGGAACAGCCTGCTGACCTGTTCCTGGCAGTTCTGACGGCCAGCCTCCGCCGACGCGCCCGCTCGCCGTATACCATCCCTGGGCCGCCCGGGGAGTCGGGGAGCGCGATGGGGCCTCAGGAATACCTGCTGCTGTTCGGTGCCAGCGCCCGCGCCGCCGCCTTCTCGGCGCTGCGGGCGCGGCTGCGCCCCTGGTGCGCCGACCTCTTCGCGGACGCCGACCTGCACGCCGCCTGCCCTGCGCTCGCCATTTCCGCCAACGACTATCCGCAAAGGTTCCTGAGCGCCGCCGCCGCCGGCCCGCCCGGGCCGTGGATGTATACCGGCGGGCTGGAGAACTGCCCGGCGCTGGTGGATGCGCTGACGCGGCTGCGGCCGCTGTGGGGCAACGGCGGCGACGTCCTGCGCCGCGTCCGCTCACCCTCGGCCCTGGCGGCGCAGCTGCGGGCTGCGGGCCTGCCCTGTCCCCGAGTGCGGACCGACCCGGCCCGTGGCTCTCCGGGTCGCTGGCTGCTCAAGCCACGCGACGGGACCGGCGGCCGCGGCATCGCCTTCTTCACCGGCACTGTTCCCGCAGGGCGGTCGCGCTGCTACTTGCAGGAGTACGTCGAGGGGTTGCCGTGTGCGGCGGTCTACGTCGGCCGCGACGGGCGGGCCGTCCTCCTCGGCGTCACACGACAGCTCGTCGGCGAGCCGTGGCTGCACGCCGGCGCCTTCCACTACTGCGGCAGTGTCGGCCCGCTCGCTCTCACCCCGGACACGCTTCAGCGATTCCGGCGCCTGGGCGACTGTCTCGCGGAGGCGTTTCACCTGCGCGGCCTCTTCGGCGTGGACTGCGTGCTGCGCGACGGCGTCCCGTGGCCGGTCGAGGTCAACCCGCGCTACACGGCTTCCGTGGAAATCCTGGAGCACGCCATGGGCGGCGCCGCACTCGCCTGGCACCGGGCCGTCTTCGACCCCGCCGCCCCGCCCTCGCCGCCGGCGCCACCGCCGATCGTCGCAACCTTTGGCAAGGCCGTCCTCTTCGCGCAGAATGCCCTCGTGTTCCCCGCGGAGGGGCCCTGGGTGATGGTACTGCGACAGCCGCCCGCGCTCGCCGCGCTCCCGGCGTTCGCGGACGTGCCGCCCGCCGGCCAGCACATCGCGAAGGGCCGGCCTGTCCTGACGCTCTTCGCGCGCGGGGACTCGGAACGCGACTGCCTCGAACGGCTACGGCAAACCGCGGCAGACCTCGACCGCCGCCTGTCCGGCTCCTAGATTACACCTACCAGAGTGCGATCAGCGGGGATCGGCCGGACCGGGTGCGGCGGGCCGACAGCCGAAAGGAGAACACGAGGTGGCGATCACCCCCACACTCAACGAACGGGCCCAGCGCCTGGCGGACTACATGATCTCGATGGCGGCCGGCCTGCGCGTCGCGGTGCAGACGACCGCCGCGGGCGCCCGCGTCCTCGACTGCGGTGTCAACGTACACGGCGGCTTGCAGGCGGGCCTGGCCCTGGCGCGCGTCTGCCTCGCCGGCCTGGCCGAGGTCAGCCTGACGCCCGGCGACGTCGGCGGCGCCTGCCCCCTGGTGCAGGTCGTGACCGATCACCCCGTCGCGGCGTGCATGGCGTCACAGTACGCCGGCTGGCCGATTCACCTCGGCGACTATTTCGCGATGGGCTCGGGGCCGATGCGTGCCGCCCACGGTAAGGAGGACCTGTACGACCACATCCCCGGCCGCGAGCAGGCGCCCGTGGCGGTCGGCGTCCTCGAAACCGGCCAGCTCCCCGGCGAGGATGTCGTCAAGCACATCGCCGCGGCCGCCGGCGTGCCGGCGAACAAGGTGACCCTGCTCGTCGCCCCGGCATCCAGCCTGGCGGGGACGATCCAGGTCGTGTCGCGCTCGGTCGAGACGGCCCTGCACAAACTGCACGAACTGGGCTTCGACCTGAAGCAGATTGTCTCGGCGTTCGGCACGGCGCCGCTGCCGCCGGTCGCGAAGGACGACCTGCATGCGATCGGCCGGACCAACGACGCGATCCTCTACGGCGGCCGCGTCACGCTCTGGGTGGACGCCGCCGACGCCGACCTGATGGAGATCGGGCCGAAGGTCCCGTCGTGCGCCCAGGCCGATTACGGCGTTCCCTTCGTGGAGATCTTCGAGCGCTACGACCGCGATTTCTACAAGATCGACCGCTTGCTGTTCAGCCCCGCCGAGGTCTTCTTCCACAACCTGCGCAGCGGCCGCGGGTTCGAGTACGGCCGGACGAAGCCGGAGGTGCTGTGGCGCTCGTTCTTCCCGGGCGAGGTGAGCGAGGAAGTCCCTGACCCCGCGAGGCTGGCCTGATTCATGAAGCTAGCCCTCCTCGCGGGCGGCGACGGCTGGCACGTGCGCGACCTGCAGCGGGCCGCCGCGGCGCAGGGCCACGAGGCGCGGCGGGTCGATTTCCGCCGCGTCTGCGCCGGCGTCTCCGGCCCCGGCGATTCGCTGGCCGGCTTCGACGGCGTCCTGGTGCGTACCATGCCGCCCGGTTCGCTGGAGCAGGTCGTCTTCCGCATGGACGCCCTGCAGCGGTTGCAGGCGCGCGGCGTCGCGGTGCTGAACCCGCCGCCGGCCCTGGAGGCGTGCGTCGATAAATACCTCGCCGCGGCGCGGCTGGAAGCGGCGGGGTTGCCGGTGCCGCCGACCGCGGTGTGCCAGCACACCGACGACGCCCTGGAGGCGTTCGCGGCGCTGGGCGGTGACGTGGTCGTCAAGCCGCTGTTCGGCTCGGAAGGCCGCGGCATGGTGCGCGTCAGTGACCCCGACCTGGCCTGGCGCACCTTCCGCACTCTGGAACGACTGCAGTGCGTGCTGTACCTGCAGCGCTTCGTTCACCACCCCGGCTGGGACCTGCGCGTCTTCGTGGTCGGCGGCCGCGTGCTGACGGCCATGCGGCGTTACGCGCGCGGCGGTTGGCGGACCAACGTGGCCCAGGGCGGCAGGGGCGAACCGGCCCGCGTGACGCCGGAGCAGGAGCGATTGGCCCTGGCCGCCGCGGAGGCGCTCGGCGCCCCGGTGGCCGGCGTCGATCTGCTCCCCGAGAAGGGCAACTGGTACGTGCTGGAGGTCAACGCCGTGCCCGGCTGGCGGGCGCTGGCCCCGGTCACCGGCGTGGACGTGGCGGCCGAGGTGGTGCGGTTCCTGGCGCAAACAATCCTGGCGAGCGGGGGGCGTTAGAGGGGCGCTTTGGAGTGCGGCGCTCGGCGCCGCTTTTCTTTTTTTCTTCTTGCGGCCTGGAACTAGAGAAAGAAAGAAAAGCGGCGCCGAGCGCCGCACTCCAAAGCCGCCCC
>JBBRPS010000350.1:0-10099 GCA_038227745.1 Gemmatales bacterium
CCGTCGGCGTCTGGAAGGCGTAGCGCGAGAAATCCTGGACGGAGTCGGCGGAGGGGAGGGCCGCCACCTGGCTGGAGCGGTGTTCCTGGCACGGGCAGCCGGGGATGTCCTGGCGGTCCGAGTTCGCCGGGCCTTTCCCGGGGGGGGACGGCTGTGATGGTTTCGCGGGCCGGTGCTGGCAGCAGGATGGGCGGTCGGACTTGCCCCCCTGGGCGGGAGAGCAAGAGCCTGCCCAGAGCGCGGCCGTACAGCAGCAGTACCAGGGGCCTGCCGTCGTGACCAGCATCAGGTAAACCGCCACCGCGCTCCGCAACATCTCGACGCACTCCGACGGGCTGTGGGTGACGGCCATGTGGTAGCCCCCACCCTTCCCCTCATTATCGGTCGCGGCACCGTCAAAAATCAACCCCGATCCGCCGGCCGTGACAAAAAGAGTGTAAAGCCGCCACAGGGGGGGCACCGCGCAGCGAGTCCGGCACGATGCTCGTCATCGCCACCGAGTTGGCGGCGGCACGTCCCGTTCGGAATCAGCGGCGCACGGCGGCCCAGGCGGCGGCCCGTCGCGCTCCCGGCGTGCGCGTGGTCGTGGCTCACGGTAGCACCCGCTGGCCCACGGCCGTGTTGAGCTTGAGCGTGTTGCGGCGGTGCCGCAGCAGGGTGTCCCGGTACTGCCGCAGCGTGTCGCTGTACTCGCGCTGCGCCTCCAGGTAGCTGCCGAGCCCCGCCTGGCCGCTCGTGAACAGCCGGTACTGGGCGTCGCGCAGGCCCCGGGCGCGGCCCAGGATGTCCTCCTCGAACCGCTGCACGGCGGCCTTCGTGACGGCGTACTCCTCGGCCGCCCGCCGCACCTCGGTCACCACCTGCCGCTCCAGCCCGGCCAGCTCGATCTGCGTCTGCGTCACGTTCACCCGGGCGCGGGCGATGTTGCCCTGGTTGCGGTTGAAGAGGGGCAGGCCCGTCAGCACCCCGACCCCCCAGGACGTCGTGTTCCGCCCGCCCACCGGGCCGTTGTCGGTGTAAGTGGCGGGCGTGTAGAGGACGTACACCTCGGAGACCCGCTCCTTGCGGACGAGGTCCACGTCGGCCCAGGCGCGCTGCACGCCCAGGCGGAAGGCGTTCAGGTCGGGCCGGGCCTCCAGGGCCAGCCGCTCCAGGTCGTCCGCGCACGGCGGGGCGGGCGCCGCGTCGCGGAGGGTGCCGCTCACCTCCAGGCAGCCGGCCTGCTCGGGGGGCAGGCCGAGCAGGCCGGCCAGGGTCCGCTTCGCCTGCCGCAGCGCCCCCTCGGCCGCCTGAAGGGCCACCTCGGCGCTGCTGCGCTGGATCAGGACGCGGTCCAGCTCGGTGGCCGGCTGCACCCCCTTCTCGACCAGGCCGCGCACGGTCCCGGCGGTCTGCTCGTACAGGGCCAGGCTCGCCTTCGTGGTGCGGACGCTCTCCCGGGCGTCGAGGATGTCCACGAAGGCCGTGTAGAGGTTGTCGATCTCCAGGCGGACGGCGTTCTGGTACTGCGCCTCCAGCACGCGCTTGGCGCTCTGGGCCACGCGGATGCGGTCGAGCCGCTTGCGGTTGATGTCGATGGGCTGGATGACCGTCGCGGTGTAGCTGGTCTCGCCGGGGCGCTGCGGGGAGTAGCTGCCGTAGGGGACATTATCGACGCTGGCGAACAGCAGCGGGTTGAGGCGCAGGCCGGCGGACAGGATGTCGGCGTCGGCCTTGGGGATCTCCTGGAATTTCGTCCGCAGGTCGTAGTTCTGGCTCACGAGGAAGTCGATGGCCGCGTCCAGCGTCAGGCCGCCCGGCGGCGTCTCCTCCCCCGGCCCGGGGAGTTCGAGCGGGCCGTGCAGCGGGGCTTTCTGGGCCAAAAGGGGGGCCGGGGGCGTGATGCGCGGCGGCCCCTGCCCGCCGGCCGGCCTGATCCCCCCGGCGTAGGCGGCGCTGGAGAGGACGTCGCGGTTCGCGGTCACACCCACCGGCTCGCCCAGGCGGGCCTCGGGGGAGCCGGGGCTGGCCGGGAGCCGGCTCTCCAGAGCCCCGGGGGCGCTGAGGTGCTGGTGGGTGCGGGCCTTCTCCTTGTTCGTCTCGCCCTTGGTGATCAGGACGATGTCGTCCGCGAGCATGGCCTGGGCGGCCGCCCGCCCGGGCCGCAGCCACACGGCGACGGCACACAAAAGCGCCGCCGTGAACAGGAACTGCTTCATCTCCAGACTCCTTCCGTGGTCGCTTGAGCAGTTGCCAGTTGCCAGGGAAGAATTGAACCACAAAGCTCACAATGCTCACAAAAACATGTCAGAAAAATGCCAGAGAAAGCACCACACCAGGGTTGCTTCTGTGGTCTTTGTGAGCTTTGTGGTTCATCTTGCTGGCAACCGGCAACTGGCAACTGGCAACTGCCCGGGGCTCACTTCTGGAACTCCTCCTCGGGCGGCCGGGGCGGCTTCTTGTTGAACTTGGCCTCGTACATGGCCTCGTACTTGGCGTAGAGCTTGGGGTCACACTTGAAGCATTGTGACTGCGCCCGGTCGTGGATCTTGCACCAGTCGCCCTTGTCCTTGTACTTCGTCTTGGCCTTGGCGTCGGACATGCACAAGCTGCACAGGTGTTCGGGAACGCCGTGTTCCTCGCACCACCAGCCCGCGTGCTTGCCCTTCTCTTCCTTGCCCTTGGCCTGCGCCCCCCCCTCGGCGTCCACGTCCTTCTGCTGACCCCCCTTGCCCTTGGCCTGGTCCCCCTTGCCCTCGTCCTTGCCGCAGCCCACGGCCAGCAGGGCCACGCAGGCCAGCAGCGTCAGCGCCGCGATGCCGAGTCGGTCGTTCAGTCTCATGGTCTCCTCCCAGGAAAAGCCTTCGTTCGGGCGACCCTGTCACAGCCTCTGCCGCCGCAGTCCACCACGGCGCGTCCCGGTTGCTTGTCATGGCCCTCTCCGGGCCCGGATGCCCTTGTCGGGGCCATCCCCGGCCGGCGCGACGGCCAACCCGGCGGCCAGGTACACGTTCGCCTCGGAGGCGACCGCGCTCGCCTCCTTCCCGGGCGCAGGCGACTTGAAGATCAGGTACAGGACGCGGACCACGAACAGCGACATGATCATCGCGCTGACCACGCCGCCGATGACGACCGTCGCCAGCGGTCGCTGCACCTCCGCGCCCATGCCGGTGCTGAACGCCATCGGCACGAACCCCAGGCTGGCCACCAGCGTGGTCATCAGTACCGGCCGCAGTCGCGTGACGGCCGCCTGCTGCACCGCCTCGTCCAGGGGCAGGCCTTTCTGGCGGAGCTGGCGGATGTAAGACACCAGGATCATGTCGTCGAGCACCGCCACGCCGGACATGGCGATGAAGCCGATGCCCGCCGAGATCGAGAACGGCATGTCGCGCAGCCACAGGGCGAAGATCCCGCCCACCGCGGCGAAGGGCACGCCGGTGAAGACGCGCACGGCGTCCACGGCGTTGCCGTAGGTCATATACAGCAGACCGAAGATCATGACGAGCGCCAGCGGCACCACGATCAGCAGCCGATTCTTGGCGCTGATCAGGTGCTCCCACTGGCCGCCCCACTCGACGTGGTAGCGGGCCGAGGGCATCGGCACCTGCTCCCCCACCTGTCGCTGCGCCTCGGCCACGAAGCTGCCCATGTCCCGGCCGCGCACGTTGACCGTGACCGTGATCCGCCGCTGCCCCCACTCCCGGGTGATCGTCGAGGGGCTGTCCTCCAGGATCTCAAGTGAAGCCAGGCGGGCCAGGGGGATGCGCTCCCCCTTGCTGGTGGCCACGGGGATCTCGCCGATGGCCTGGCGCGCCTCCTCGGCGTGCTCCTTGCCGCCGCGGTACTTCTCCGGCAGGCGCACGACGAGCGGGAAGCGGTACTGTCCCTCGTATACATCGCCCAGGCGCATGCTCCCCAGGGACTCCACCAGGTCGAGCACCGCCTTGGCCGGCAGGCCGTAGCGGGCCAGCTGGTCCTGCCTCATCTTGATCTGCAGCACGGGCTGCCCCGTGACCTGCTCGGTGTTGACGTCGGCGGCGCCGGGGATGGCCTTGAGGATCTTCTCGATCTCCTGGGCCTTGGTCTGGAGCACCTTGAGATCATCGCCGAACAGCTTGACGGCCACGTCCGCCTTGACGCCGGAAATCATCTCGTCGATGCGCAGCTTGATCGGCTGCGAGTACGAGAAGCGCGGCCCGAGGAACGGCCGGATCTCCTGCTGGATCAGCTTTGTTAGATCGTCCTGCGTGCGCGCCTTCTTCCACCGGGGGCGCGGCTTGAGGCTGATGAACAGGTCGGTCAGCTCGACCCCCATCGGGTCGGTCGCGATCTCGGCGGTGCCGATCCGACTCCAGACGTGCGCCACCTCGTCGGGGAACTCCTTGAGGAGGGCGCGCTCGATCCGCGTGTTCTCCTCAATGGACTGTTCCAGGTCGGTCCCCGCCAGGCGCACCACGTTGACGGTGACGGCCCCTTCCGAGAGGGTGGGCACGAACTCCGACCCGAGGTTGGGGGCGACCAGGCCAAAGGCCAGCAACAGGATACAGGCGGCGAAGCCGATGACGGCGTACTTGTGCCGCATGGCGATGCGCAGGATCGGGGCGTGGATGGCGTGGGCGAGGCGCATCAGCAGCGGCTCGCGCTCCTGGATCTTCTTCGGCAGCAGCAGGCTGGCGAGCACCGGCATCAACGTCAGCGACAGGACCATCGAGCCGGCGAGGGCGCAGATGACGGTCAGGGCCATCGGCCGGAACAGCTTGCCCTCGATCCCTTCCAAAGTCAAGATCGGCAGGTACACGATCATGATGATCAGCTCCCCGAACATCGTCGGCTTGCGCACCTCGACGGCGGCCTCGCGGATCCTCTCCCGATGTGTCTTGCCCTTGCCGTCGCCGTGGGCGATGTGGCGGACGCAGTTCTCGATCATGACCACGGAGCTGTCCACGACCATGCCGAAGTCGATGGCCCCCAGGCTGAGCAGGCTGGCGGCGATGCCGAAGCGCAGCATGCCGCAGAAGGCGAACAGCATCGCCAGCGGGATGGCCAGCGCCACGATGGCGGCGGCGCGCAGGTTGCCCAGGAACAGGAACAGCACCGAGACCACGAACAGGCCGGCTTCCAGCAGGTTGTTCTTGACCGTGTCGATGACGAAGTCCACCAGCTCGGTGCGGTCGTAGACCGTCTCCACCTTGACGTTCTTCGGCAGGGCCGTCTTGATCTCTTCGAGCTTGTGCTTGAGCGACCAGGTGACCTCGTGGCTATTCTGGCCCATGAGCATGAAGCCCAGGCCGAGGACGACTTCGCCCTTGCCGTCGGCCGTCACCGCCCCGCGGCGGATCTCGTGGCCGATCTGCACGTCGGCCACGTCGCCGATCTTGATGGGCACGCCGTCCTTGGCCGCGACCACGATGGCCTTGATCTCGTCCAGGGTGACGGTGCGGCCGAGGCCGTGGACGAGGAGCATTTGCGAGCCCCGGCGGACGTTGCCGCCGCCGACATTCTTGTTGTTCTTGTGGACCGCCTCGACCACCTCGTCGAACGTCAGCCCGTGCCGGACGAGGCGGTTGGGGTCGAGGCGGATCTGGTACTGCTTCTCGAAACCGCCCCAGCTGTTGACCTCGGCCGTGCCCTTGACGGTGCGCAGCTTGGGCTTGATGACCCAGTCGTGGATGGTGCGCAGCTCCGTGGCGTCGTCCCCCTTGCCGGTGACGACGTAGTGGAACACCTCACCCAGGCCGGTGGCCACCGGCCCCATCTTTGGCCGCTCCAGGCCGGTGGGCAGTTCGACCGTGCCGAGGCGCTCGTTGATGACCTGGCGGGCGAAGTAGATGTCGGTGCCGTCCGCGAAGGTCACCACCACCTGCGACAGCCCGAACTTCGACACCGAGCGCAGCTGCTGCAGGCGCGGCAGGCCGCTGAGGACCTGCTCGATGGGGAAGGTGATCTGCTGTTCGACCTCCTCGGGGCCGAGGGCCGGGGCGACCGTGTTGATCTGGACCTGCACCGGCGTGGTGTCCGGGAAGGCGTCGACGTCCAGGTAGCGGAGCGACACCCCGCCCAGGACCGCGAACGCCACCGCCCCCAGGATCACCAGGCAGCGGTGCCGCAGCGAGAAGTCGATCACCCAGTTCAGCACAGGATCCCTCCTTGCCCGAAGCCTCGTGCCGCGTCCGCAGCCACGGCGTTGCCCCTTGGGCCGAGCGGCCCCGGGCCTTGTCCTTCCGTCCGTACAGCCCGAACCGGGCTGTCAGTGGCCGCAGCCTCACCCCTCGCCGAGGTTGTTCTTGAGCAACTCGGCCCGCAGCACGCCGCTGTTGCGGGCGGCGACCATCTCGCCGGGCAGCACGCCGGCGATCACCTCGGTGTTCGGCCCGTTCCGCACGCCCGGCACGACCGTCCGGGTGTGGAACACCTTGGGGGCGTCCTTCGCCGCCGAGCCCTTGTCCCAGACGAACACGACGTGGCAGCTGCCCTCCCAGTGGACCGCCTCGGCCGGCACGACCATCGCCTGCGCCTCCCGGCGCAGCACGACCCGGCCGGAGCCGAACGTGTTGGCCCGCAGCCGGCCGTCCGCGTTGGGCAGCTCGGCCCGGACCTGGAGGGTGCGCGTCCGCTCGTCCACCGCCGTGCTGATCCAGGCGACCTTGCCGGTCACCTCCTCGTCGGTGCCGTCGGGCAGGAAGTGGACGGCCTTGCCGCCCAGCAGGACGTGAAGGTCCCGCTCGCGGAACGGCTTGAGGGCGTCCTGCTGGACGTTGAGCGTCAGCCACATGCGGCTGGGGTCGGCCACCACGAACAGGGCCTTCGAGGGGTCCGCCATCTGGCCGCGCACGACGTGGCGGGCGACGACCACGCCGTCGAACGGCGCGCGCACGGGGATGAGGTTGGCCGTTGTCGTGGCTGCCAGGCTCTTGGCGTAGGGCTCAGGCAGGCCGAGGAACTGGATGCGCCGGCCGATCTCCTCGGGGGAGAGGCCCTGCACGTCCTCGGCCCGGATGGGCAGCCCGAGGTTGAGCAGGGCCTGCTGGGCGCTGACCAGGGCGATCTGCGCCTGCCGCAGAGCGGCCTCGGCCTCCTGCACCTGCGCGCCGGAGACGCCGCCACCGGCCAGAGGCCGGAGCCGCTCGACGGTCTTGCGCCGCAGGTCGAGCAGGCCGATGACCTGGAGGAACTCGGCCTTGGCCTTGCCGACCTCGGCGGCGTCCACCAGGGCCAGCACGTCGTCCTTCTTCACGGCCCGGCCGACGTTGCCCCGGTCCTCGACGTACCAGACCCGGCCGGGGACCGGGACAGACAGGGTGGCAACGCGGGTAGGGTCGTAGGTCACCTCGCCGCTGACCGCGACGGACTCCTCGACGGCCGCCTCCCAGACCGGGGCCAGCTCGACGCCCATCTTGTCCAGGTCGGCCTGCGTGGCGAACTGGATGCGGCGGGGATGCAGCTTGCACTTGCTGCTGTTCGCCTTGCGCTCGGCGAAGGCGAGCGCGCGCCGCGCCCGCTCCCGGGCCTCGGGGGAGACCTGGGGCACGTCCTTCAGCTGGGCGACATCGGGGTACTCGAAGGGGCAGTCGTGGACGCCGTGGGCCTTGCACCACCCGTACTGCGGCGGTTTGGGGAGCAGCCCCTTGTTGCACTCGACGCACGCGGACTCCGGGACGCTGTGTTCGGCGCACCAGTCGTCCTTAGCCGCGCCGCCGCCGAACAACTCCGAGAACTTGGGGAGCTTCCAGCCGGTATGGTGGCCCCAGGCCTCGACGCCGCCGACGGCGAGGAGGACCAGGCAGGTGGGCAGCGCCCGGCGCAGCCAGGCGAAGAAGCCGCCCCGCGCGTCACCCGGGGTGGCCTCCGGCCCGGGGGCGGGGCGCGCGTCTTGAGCGGGGGGAGGCGCGGGGGCCTCCAGCACGTTCACACCCTTCGGTGTCTCGTTCATGAGTTCCTCTCCCGGAATGTACGACCGCCTCGGCCCGGAGCGGGTCACCCCGCGACGGGGCCGCCCCCGGGCTAGCCGGGGGTGCGTCGGCTTGAGTGGTGGTGTCGGGTTCGGCCCCGAGGCCCCGGAGGTTCGCGCCGGCGCTGGGCCTGGAAGCCCGCCGGCGGAACACAAGGGGGCAGTCGTCTCCCGCCAACCGGGGGGCGAGCGGATGGACGGTCACGGTCGCTCGCGGCGCCCTCGGACAGAGGACGGCGGCGTTCCGCAACGGCACGGGGAGTGGAAGGGGTTTAGGCGCGCGGCGGGCGGATCAGCCCGGCGCAGCAGGGGGAGATGTAGAGAGGGGCCACCTCGACGGGGCTCTCGCCTACGCAGAGGGGAACGGCCACGAAGAGGGCGAAGGGGCTCAGACAGGGCACCTTGGCGACACTGCACAGGGCGCAGCCGCCGGGGCACGGGCAGGAGTCCTTGGGGCCGCACGGCCCCGGGCAGCACGGGCACGATGGGCTCCCGGGCTGACAGGGGCAAGACCGTCCCTGCGGCGTGTCCTCGCTGTTGGCCGCGTCCCGTGGGGCCTGTCCCTGTGACGGGCGACCCAGGCGGGCGCAGTGCTTGCAGCGTGGGACGTCCGAGGGCTTGGTGTCCCCCTGGCCTCTGGCCGAGGGCGGGGAGGCGGCGGGCGCGGTCGTCAGGAGGGAGTGAAGCTGCGCGGCGAGGGCCGGGCCGGCGTGCGTGTTGGCGAACAGGTACGCCGCCAGGCTGACGAGACTCACCAGACGTGGCCACTTCCGCCGCATCGGTTGTTGTTCCGCTCTCTGACTCGTTCGCTCAGATTAAACCCGGGACGTCGGCAGGCCAGGTTGGCCCGGCACAACTCGCCCCTCTTATCGTAAGGAGAATCGGCCGTCCAGGTCAATAAAAATGAGCCTTTTCACTGAACGCCGGTCGTACCTCGTCATACTTCACGGCGGGTGTCCGTCCCCGGAACGAGCCCGCCGCCCCCGGCCGCCGCGGTCCCCGACGCGGCCTGGTGCAGCCTCGCGTCACCGCCACCGCCATCGCCGTCGCGGCCGAGGGCGGGGTCCTCGATCCGCCCCGCCCGGCCGACCGCCCCAGAACCCGGGCGGCGGGGCCGGCGGTCTGGCTCGTGGACGGGCGGTCCTGGGGTTCTCAGTGACCCCCGGTGCGCATGACGCGGCCCCCGGCGGATTTTCCGCCGGGGGGCTGCGTCGTTCCTGGCTGGCGATGAGGCGGCGTCCTTCGCCGCCGGCCCTTGCTCGTCGTGCTGCTGCGCTTCCTGTGGAACATGGCTTCCCTTACCTCGTGCAGTTGCAAAGATGGTCCGTCACGCCGCTGGAGTGACTTACGCCCCCTCTTCGTTCTCTGTGATGTTGTTTCTTCGCCAGGGTGATCGCTGGCTTACCACTGGGTAACACCCGGGACCAGGTTGACAGGGATATTCAGTGCCCCGATCCAGGCGTCAAGGTTGAAGCCTTCCCTGCGGTCCCCCGGGAAGCTCTCGCCGCGGTCCCACGGCTGGTGGCGCACTTCCACGAAGAACCTGGTCGGATGCTTCGCGGCGAGCTCGCCTGGGTAGGACTTGACCACGAATTCCTTGAGCTTCTGACCCGAAACGGTGAGGATGCCCTTGGCGCTTTTTCCCTTGGGGACCGTCAGGAACCAGTCCTTGGTCCTGAAGATCAGTGGGGCGAGGTGTGCGGGAAAGGGTCCGGGTTGGGGGGGAAACGGCGCTTCCTTCATCTCCCCCCCGTAGGGGTCAGTCAGGAACCGTTTGCCCCCCATAATCAACTCGCTGGGGCTGAGAACTACGAACGCGAAGACGTAGTCTTTGCCCTTCGGGGCGGCATGAATGAAAACCATGGTTTGGCCTGTCGGGAGATCGAAGGATGGCTTGACGATGGTCAAGGGCGACCGTGGTCCCGTATACGTGATGGTCCAGGCCACCTCGATGTCGGTACATTCCTTGTTCGCGATCCCCTTTAGCTGGATGGCGAACTCGACGCCGTTCTTCTTCACCGACGAGATCCTGTGCGCCACCGGCGACCCCTCCTGGGGGCCGGCCCGCGGGCTCGCTCGGTGCGGCGCGGTCGCTTGGCCATGACGGCTCCTCTCGCCGGCTGCGGCCGCCGGCGCGGGGAAAGCCCGCGCGGCAGAGCCACCGGCCCGGCC
>JBBRPS010000351.1:0-10060 GCA_038227745.1 Gemmatales bacterium
AGTTGCCGCTCGTGCAGCCACGCCTCGGCCAGCGGCTTGATCGTGTAGCCCAGCTCGCGCGCGAAGCGGACGTCGGCCTGCTGGATGCCGGCGATGCCGCGGCGGCTGATGGCGCGCGGCGGCACCGTCACGCCGAACGCGATCCGCGCCAGGATCGCCAATTTGTGCGCCGCGTCGGTACCGTCCACGTCCATCGTCGGGTCCGCCTCGGCGTAGCCACGCTGCTGCGCCTCGGTCAGCACCTCCTCGTAGCCGCGGCCCTGCTCGCTCATGCCGGTCAGGATGAAGTTCGTCGTGCCGTTGAGGATGCCCTGTACGGACAGGATCTGGTTGGCGGACAGGCACTGGGCGAGGGCGGCGATGATCGGGATGCCGCCGGCAACGCTGGCCTCGAAGGCGACGGCCCGGTCGTGACGGCGGGCAGCCTCGAAGACCTCGGTGCCGTGCTCGGCGAGCAGCGCCTTGTTGGCGGTGACGACGTCCTTGCCCGCGGCGAGGGCGGCGAGGACCGCCCGCCGTGCCCAGTCCACGCCGCCGACGACTTCGACGACGACCTGGATGTCCTCGCGGAAGGCGGCGTTCAGGTCGGTCGTGACGAGGTCAGGGGGCAGGGGGAGGGCGCGGGCCTTGGCGGGGTCGCGGACGACAACGCGGCGCAGCGCCAGTGGTCGCCCGGCGCGGGCCGCCAGCCGCTCGGGCTGTTCGAGGAGCAGTTTGACGACGCCGCCGCCGACGGTGCCGCAGCCGAGCAACGCGATGCCGAGCGGTTCCATGAACGGCCCCCTGGGACGGTCGTGGTGACGGATGCGGGGGTGATTCTAGGAGAACGCCGCCGGCGCGGCTTGCGGTCCGGGAGCCGTGGGGACGAGCTGCCAGCTTGTCCCCTCCCCTACGACAGGCAAGGGCTGCTTGTCGCGGCGGTTGCGGCTCAAGGCTGCCGTGGCGGTTGTTTGGCCGCCTGCGCTCTCCAGAAGTCCGCCGCTGGCTGGCCGTTGATCTCATGCAGCGTCGTGATGGACCGCAGCACTTCGTCGTCGCGCGCCGCGTTGAACTCGCACGACAGCACTTGCAGCCGCATGCCACGCAACGGCGACAGGTCGGTCAGGCGCGTGCGGCTGCAGTTCAGCTCGGTCAGGGGCATGCCCTCCAGCACTCCCAGGTTCGTGACGGGATTGCCGCTGACGTCGAGCGTTTGCAGCGGCAGCCCGTACAGCGGCGACAGCTCCACGAGCTTGCCCTTGCCCTCCGGACTCCTGCACCGCAGGATTTTCAGCCCCTTCAGCACCCGCAGCGGCGAGATGTCGTTCACGGCCTCCGTGCGGAAGCGCAGCTCAACCACCTTGCCGAGGTCGATGTCGCGCTCAAGCTTGCCGTCGAAGCCGGGGTTACGCTTGCGCAGCTCGGCGGCGACCGCCTCGACCTGCTTGTCGGGGGTCATCTTGGCCGTGGCCTCGGCCCACTTCGGATCGAGCGGCGGAAGGGCCTGCGGCAGTCGCAGTACGGTGATGGTGCCGTTGCCGTTGAGCGTGAACAGGTGCCGGCTGTCGTGGGCGAAGGCCGCACCGAGGAGTGCGTAGTACTTCGTCCAGCGCGCCCGCGGGGCAGCGCTCGCCACATCCCAGACGGTCAGTTGGTGGGCGCCATGGAAGGGACCACTTGCAACGAGGGATCTGCCGTCCGGGGAGAAGGAGACATTACCCCCGCTCTGGCCAGTCGGCAGGTTGGCGGCTTTCAAAGGCTTGTCGCCGCCCAGTTCCCAAAGAACCGTCCCGTGGCGGCAGACACAGGCAAGAAGCGGCCGGTCGGGGGCGAAGGCCAGGACGCTCACCTCGCTCTCGTTTTTCAGCGCCGCGCGCAGGGCCGGCCGCTTGGCGCCGAGGTCCCAGAGTTGGACTTCGGCGCCGCCGTCAGTCCAGGCCAACGTTTGCCCGTCGGCGCTGATGACCATGCTCCGGCAGCCTTTGTTGGTTTCCAGACGCCCTCGCCGCAGCGGCGGATTGAGGGTGACATCCCACAGAGCGACGTGGTCCCCCATGCCGAGGGCCAGCGTCTTGCCATCGGGGGTGAACACTCCCAGCCTTGTGTAGTCAGGGATTTCCGCTTTCCGTCGGGGAGGTGTGGTAGACAAGTCCCAAAGAGAAGTCGGGGCTCCCACTCCGCCGAGTATACCCCAGGTGGCCAGGGTACGGCCATCGGGGGAAAGCGCCAGTGGGCGATCATCGGAGCGGCCCGGGGCGCGTCGAATCACTGCTGGCTGGACAGCCGCCTCACGGAAGTCCCAAAGCCGTGTCGTCCCATCGGCTGCCCACGAGACCACTCGCGGCCCATCCCTGGCCGCCAGCAGCCCCATACCTTCGGAGAATGGAATTTGATACCCGGCGAAGTCGAAAGGCCGGATCTCCCGCGGCGGCTTCACGCTGAGGTCCCAGAAGCGCAGGCCGGCCCCCTCCGCCGCTACCAGGGTCCGGCCATCGGGTGTCAGCGCCTGGCCCTGGCCATATGGAGCACCGCTGCCGAGAGCGCTGCTGGTGAAGGACGCCTCTTCGACAAGCCGACCCGCGTTGACGGCGAAGACCTTGCAGCCGCCCTGGGATCCCATGAGCAACCGCTTGCCGTTCGGGGTGAACGTGAGGCCATCCACGTGCATGCTGACGGGGACCTTGGCATGTTCCTTTGGCTCCGGCCCGCTCAGGTCCCATAGGCGGAGAGCACCATCGGTGTTCGTCACCGTAACAAGGAGCTTGCCGTCCGGGGAGAGTGCCAGGCATCGAACATCTCCAGCCTGGAGAGGAGTCCCCTGCTCCTTCGGCTCGGCCCCGGTGAGGTCCCAGAGCCGCACTCCCTTGTCGCTTTGGGCGGCAAAGAGGCGACCGTCATCACTGAGGGAGAACCGGCGGAAATCCTGCCCGTGTTCTACACGCAGGCGCAGCCGGGCCTTGTCGCCGGAAAGATCCCATACGGTCACCTGATAATCGAACTGGCCACCGCCAAAGGGAGAGTGAACCGCCACGGTCCGGCCGTCAGGTGTGATCGTCATGTGGGAAGCTGGCTCCTTAATCTTCTGCCCGGGCGGCAGCCGCACCGGCTCGGGGCCGCTCACGTCCCAGAAGACCAGACCACCTCCCCCCACGGCCAGCCGCTTGCCATCGGCGAGGTAGGAAAGGTCTCCCCCGCCAGCGAAGACGGCCTGCTGGCGCCCCGTGGCCACGTCCCAGAGGCGGACCACGCTGTCCAGTCCGCACGAGGCCGCCTGCTTGCCGTCCGGCCGGATGGCCACCGCCACCACGTTGCCCCAGTGCCGCCCGCCCGGCTCACCCAGGATCGCCACCAGCTCCGGCGGCCGCCAGTCGAAGCGGTCCGTCGCGGGCGGCAGCTTTGCCGGGTCGAGTTTGTCTAGCGCGCCCGCGTCCGCCACGACCGGCGCCGGCTTTTCCAGCCACACCTTGACCGTCTCCTTGCCGCCGCGGGAGATGCTGAACTTCTTCGTGGACAGCCGCAGCCCCTCCTTGACCTCGGCCAGTTCGATCTCGTAGTCGCCGACTGCCAGCTCGATCTCCCGGTTGGCCGTGCGGTCCTGGATCACCGCTCCGTCCTTCTTGACCACCACCTTGACGGTCGGGTCGTTCGTCTGGATGACGAGCGTCCCCCGCGGCGTCGGCACCCGGACCACGCCCCCCGACAGCAGCCACCCCCCCGCCCCCAGCCCCGCCGCCAGCACGAGCGCCGCCGCGGCCCACCACAGCCGCCGCTTCCGGCCCGCGGGCACAGCGCCGGCGGGGGAAGGCCCGGCCGGCCGGACCGGCGCCCGCGCCGCCACCACGACCGGAGCCGACAGGAGCGCCGTTCGATCCTGCTCGATGGCGCGCAGGGCGTCGGCGACCTGCCGCGCCGAGGCGGGACGGTCGGCGGGCGCCTTCGACAGCAGCCGCACGATCAGGTCGGCCAGCTCCGGCCCGACTTCCGGGTTGAGCACGTCGGGCCGCGCGGGCTGGTCCACCGCCACCGAATGCACGATCGCCATCATGTTCTCCCCCGCGAAGGGGGCGCGGCCGGTACACATCCGGTAGAGGACACAGCCCAGGCTGAACAGGTCGCAACGGGCATCGCCATGCTCGCCGGCCAGTTGCTCCGGGGCCATGTACCGGGGCGTCCCCAGCACGTTGCCCGTCTGGGTCAGCGAGTCCTCGCCGTCGGTCGCGCGCGCCAGGCCGAAGTCGAGTACCTTGAGGCGGCCGTTCTCTTCCAGCCAGAGGTTCGCCGGCTTGACGTCGCGGTGGACCAGGCCGCGCGCGTGGGCCGCCGCCAGGCCTTCGGCGGCCTCGCGGCCGATGCGCAGGACCTCGGCGAGCGGTAGCTTGCCGTCGCGATGCAGCCGGGCCTCCAGCGGCTCGCCGCGCAAGAGGGGCATGGCGAGGAAGGGGACGCCGTGCTCCTCGCCGACCTGGTAGACGCTGACGACGTGCTCGTGCTCCACCGCTGCCATCGCCTGGGCCTCGCGCACGAACCGCCGACGGCTGGCCGTGTCGTCGGCCAGGTGCGGCCGCATCACCTTCAGGGCCACGCGCCGCCGCAGCTGCGAGTCCTCCGCCTCGAACACCAGGCCCATGCCGCCGGCCCCCAGCGGCCGCAGAACGCGGTACGGCCCCAGTCGGCCCAGTTCGTCCGGCCCCTCGGGGGCGGCCAGGAAGCCGGCGGGCACCTTGGGCCGGCTTTCCACCTGCCCGGTGTCCTCCTCGCCGGACGCGGTCGCCACCCCCAGAAAGGATTCCATGCACTTCATCGCCTCGATGTGCTGCCGCAGGGCCGGCGCCAGCTCGGGGCACTCCTTGCACAGCTCCTCGGCGGAGACACTTTTGCCCTCCTGGCGCAGCTCCTGCCAGCGGAGCACGAGGTCATCGACGGAAACCGGATTGGTCATGGACTTACCCTCCTGCCTGGGCGGCGTCAGCGGTCCGCCCAGTGCCCGCTGTACTGCTTTCGGAACTTGCCGCCGTAGAAAACGTCCCTGTGGACGCCGCCCTTCGTGTACGAGGCATCGCGGTGGAGTCGCGTCACGTAACCGCGCCCCGTGGCGTCGGTGATCTCCACGTACTCCGGCGTCCGCGCCGTCTCCTTGAAAAAGAACCCCGCCTTGCCGCCGGGGTCGGTCTCGGCCCACCGCTTCTTCCCGAGGTCTCGATAGGATCGCTCCCCGGCCCCGCAGTCATAGATCCACCTGCGCCGGCGGTCCGCCACTCCCGCTTCCCCCTTGCCCCTCGGGACCAGGGTGACCCTGAGGACGACCTGTTTCCCGCGCCGGACCGTGAACGACTCGGCGACCGTCTCGAAGTCCTTGCCGGACACCTCCAGTTTGTGTTCGCCGACCTTGAGCCGGAGGGTGCCGCCGTCGTGCTGCAGCCGGATCTCCTCGCCGTCCGCCTTCACGCGCACCTGCGCCCTGGGGTCGCTCAACTCGATCTTCACGGTCCCGTGGGCCGTGTCGATGGACAGCACCACGCCGAACAGCAGGCACCCCGCCAGCGCCGCGGATGCGGCGGCGGCCCACGAGCGCCGCCGGCCGTGCCCCGCCCTGCCGCCCTCTTTCCCGTCGGCGATGGCCTGGAGGGCGGCGGCCACCTCCGTGGCGGACGCCGGCCGCTGCCGCGGGTCGCGGGCCAGCAGTCGCACGATCAAATCGGACAGCGCCCGCGGGACTGCCGGCTCCAGTTGCCGCGGGGCCTGCGGTTGGTGGGTGGCCAGCGCACTCAGCACGGCCAGGACGTGTCGGCCCGGGAAGGGCAGCCGCCCCGTACACATCCGGTAGAGCACGCAGCCGAGGCTGAACAGGTCGCAGCGGCCATCGGTGGGGTCGCCGGCGGCCTGTTCGGGGGCCATGTACTGCGGGGTGCCCAGCACGTTGCCGGTCTGGGTCAGGGCGTCCTGCCGGTCGGCGGCGCGGGCGAGGCCGAAGTCGAGGATCTTGACGCGGCCGCTCTCTTCCAGCCAGAGGTTCGCCGGCTTGATGTCGCGGTGGACCAGGCCGCGCGCGTGCGCCGCGGCGAGGCCCTCGGCGGCCTCGCGGCCGATGCGCACGGCCTCGGCGGGCGGCAGCTTGCCGTCGCGGCGCAGCCGGGCCTCCAGCGACTCGCCGCGCAAGAGGGGCATGGCGAGGAAGGGGACGCCGCGCTCCTCGCCGACCTGATAGACGCTGACGACGTGCTCGTGCTCCACCGCCGCCATCGCCCGCCCTTCGCGCACGAACCGCCGACGGGCCGCGGCGCGGACGGCCAACTCCGGCCGCATCACCTTGAGGGCGACCGGCCGCTGGAGCTGCGTGTCCTCGGCCTCGCACACCAGGCCCATGCCCCCCGCGCCCAGCAACCGCAGGACGCGGTACGGCCCCAGGCGGCCCAGTTCCCCGGGGCCCTGGGGCGGGGTCAGGTAGTGGGGCGGCAGCCCTTCCTCGGCGGCGGTCGGCGCCGCCGCTTCCGTGGCGCCCGTCGCCACGTCCAGGAACGCTTCCATGGCCGAGAGGACCTCGATCTTCTTACGGAGGGCGGGCGTCAGTTCGGGAGAGCCGGCACACAGCTGCTCGGGCGAGGCGCGCCGGCCCTGCCGTCGCAGTTCCTGCCACGCGAGCACCAGGTCGTCCAGGGGAGCGGGTTGGTTGGCCATGTCACATCCCTCCACCTGGTAAACGGACGAAATCCGGGAACACGACACGAATTCTTTCGCGCGTCCCAGGTTCGCTTCGGAATTGGGCCTGGGTCAAGCGTCCTTGAGGACGTGGTGCAGCGTGAACAGGGCGGACTGCCAACGGCGCTGCACGGTGCGCACCGTCACGCCGAGCAGTGCGGCGACGTCCGCCTGGGGCCAGCCGTGGTAGAAGATCAGCCCGACCACCTCGCGCTCCTCCACCGGTAACTGCTCCGCCTCCTCGTGGAAGCGGCACCACCGCTCCAACTCCTCCGGCTCCTCCGCCGGGGCGACCGGCTCGGGCACCGGCGCGCCGTCGGCCGGCGGGCCGCCCGGGGCGGCGCCGAGGCCGTTGGCGCGGGCGAAGTGGCGGGCGAGGTCGAGCAGCTCGCGCCGCAACTGCGCGGCGGCCAGGCCGAAGAACTCGCGCATCGAGGCGGGCTGGAGTTTCTCCAGCGTCCGGAGCAGGCGCATGAGGGCGCTCTGCAGGATGTCGTCGGTCTGCGCCCAGCAACGGACGTTGGGGAAGCCGCGGAGCATTTTGTGGGCGACGCGCTCCAGCCGGCCGCAGACGCCGTGCAGCAGCTCGTCGCGGGCGGCGCCGTCGCCGGCGCGCATGCGCTCCAGCCAGAGGTGCAGCTGCGTCGTGTGGACGGAGGGGTCGTCGGGCACGGGCGGCGTTCCCTGGGACGGAGGAGCGGACGGCAACGCCTCGGGGAGGCGACAAGCGCGCAGTATACCCCGCCGAGGGGCCAAGGCGAATTTATTTTTCGGGCCGAGTCGTGTTCCGGCGGTGCTTCCGTTTGCAAGGTAGAGGCGCGGGGACAGCGGGTTCCCAGCGCCGGATACCGACCAACTCTCCACACGAGGTCCAGAAATGCTCAAGCTGCTGCAGAAGTGGTTCCGTGGCAACACACAGGCCCGCCGTTCTCCGCTCCGGAAGCCGCGCTCGTTTCGGCCGTCCCTCGAGGGCCTGGAAGATCGGCGGCTGATGGCCGCCAGCCTGACCGCCAGTCTATCGACCAAGGGCGTCCTGCGCGTCGAAGGCACGGACAGGGCTGACACCATCGTGGTTCGGCAAATCAACGGCTCTATCTCCGTGGACGGGATCCAGATCAGCGACAACGGCGGTAAGGTGGGCAGTGTGGCCGCCGCCAGGGTCAACGAGGTCGATGTGTTTGCCCTGGGCGGCAACGACTCCGTCTGGCTGAGTCGGGGCGCCGGCCAGCAGGATCTTACCAAGCACGTCTTCGTTTCGGGCGGGGATGGCAACGACTACATCGTGGGCGGAGCCGGTCCGAATTATCTCTGGGGAGACGCGGGCAACGACACCATCTACGGCGGCGCCGGCAACGACCAGCTGGTCGGCGGCGCCGGCAACGATTACCTCGCCGGCCAGGGCGGCAACGACTCTCTTTGGGGAGACGCGGGCAACGATACCCTCTACGGCGGGGCGGGGAACGACTACCTCGCGGGCGGCGACGGCAACGACCGGCTCTACGGCAACGAGGGCAATGACACGCTGTATGGGGAGGCCGGGAATGACTATCTCCACGGCGGCACCGGCATCGATTACGTGAACGGCGGCAGCGGCACGGACACCTACCGCCGCAATCTGTACCTGCCGGGGGACGGCTTCAGCCTGACCGGTAAACCAATTCATTCCGATGTGCCATCGGACATTGTCGGCAGCTACCTGGTGGAGACTACCGCGCAGGATTCGCAGTGGGACATTCAACAGGCAGATACGCCCACTTGCGTGTTCATGGCGTGCCTGGCCGGCACCGCGAAGTGGACCGGTTCGAGCAACGACCTGGTCGCCAGCATCAAGTACGACGCCCCCAGCGACACCTACGGCGTGCCTCTCTATGTGAACGGTTCCTCGAAACCGACAACGTTCTGGGTGAACGGCGACTGGACCGAGGGGCACGACCCCAACGGCAAGTTGTGGGTGACGCTGTACCAGAAGGCCTACCTGAAGGCCATGGACGTGGTTTACCAGAACGCGGACGGCTCCTTCCGGCCCGATGCCCAGTGGTACTCCAAAACCGACAAGAACTGGCAGAACAACGGCGTCGCCCTGACGACACTGACGGGCTATTCGTCCGCCTGGGTGGATAACGGGTCGATGGATCCCGCGGCCATTCGCCGGGACATGTACGCCAGTAACCCCTATATCCAGATCGCCTCGTCGAACCAGACGACCAGCAGCAACAAGGTCATCGGCGACCACGCCTACGTGATCTACGACATTTTCCAAATCAACGGCGCGTGGCAGGTGCGGCTGTACAACCCCTGGGGGACGGACGGCTTCAAGCGGGCCGACGGTACGATTAACTACGGCGGCACTCTCGACGGAAACAGCGATGGTCTCGTCACGTTGAGCTGGAGTGAGTTCACGGCCAACTTCAGCGGCTATACCAAGAACTGACCCTATCGGGGGAAATGGGTGTCGGTTCATTTTCTCGCCGCCCGCTGGGCGGCGAGAAAATGAACCGACACCAATTTCCGCAGCCGAGCAACGCGATGCCGAGCGGTTCCATGAACGGCCCCCTGGGACGATCGTGGTGAGGGATTCGGGGGTGATTCTAGGAGAACCCTGCCGCCGCGTTACGAATCGGGCCGGGGCTTGCGGACGCCCTTCACCTTGAGGGCGTTGATGCGGTCCACCAGCTCGTCCTGCTTCGGATCGCGGGCCAGGGCGCGCTCGTAGAGGGCGAGCGCCCGCTCCGGCAGTTCGAGGTGCTCGTAGAGGACGCCCAGCTCGACGTTGGCGCGGACGTTCTGCGGGTCGAGGGCGAGGGCCTGCTGCAGGCGCGCCTTGGCGGCGTCGATGTCGCCGTCCTGGCGCAGGCGCCAGCCTTCCTCGGCGTAAGCGTCGGGGCGTTTCGGCTCGGCGGCGAGCCACGCCTGGATCATCTTCTCGGCGTCGGCGCGGCGGCCGCTGCGCAGCAGCAGCAGGGCCAGGGCGTGGCGGCAGGGGGCGTGGTTGGCGGACGCGAGCAGGCACTGCGTGTACGCCTCTTCCGCCTTCGCCGTCTTGCCCAGGCGGTCCTGGCACTGGCCGATGTTGTAGAGGAGGTTGACGTCGCGCGGCTGCAAGGCCAGGGCCGCCTCGAAGCATTCGCAGGCGTGGCCGTGCTCGCCGCGCTGGAACAGGGAGACGCCGTCCTCACTGAACTCGCGGGCGCGCTCATCGACGTGCGGCAGACAGCCGGGGAGGGCCGCGAAAAGGACAAAGGCTAGTGGGAAAAGGAGGAGGCACGCCACGGCTGGGGCGCGGCGCCGCGCGGGGAGTGAGGTTTCGCTCGGGTTCGGCCTGCGCATGTCCGCTGCCCTCCGCGGCGGACCATAGACGGCGGCGCCGGAAAAGAGAAGACGAATC
>JBBRPS010000352.1:0-10038 GCA_038227745.1 Gemmatales bacterium
GACCCGTACGGCCACACGGCCACGCAGGCGCCCGACGCCGCCGGCCGCCTGAGCACGGCCACCGACGCCGCCGGCCGCCGCCGCGACCGGACCTACGACGCGGCGGGGCGCCTGCTGACAGAGACGTGGTACGCCGCGGACGGCGTGACGGTGCTCGACACGCTGCAGTACAGCTATGATCTGGCCGGCCGGGTGCTGACGGCGGGCAACGCCCAGGGCAGCTACCTGTTCACCTACGACGCGGCCGGCCAGCTGGCGCGCGTGCAGGAGCCGTCGGGGCTGACGCTGGCCTTCGCCTACGACGCGGCCGGCGACCGTACGCAAGTGGCGGACTCGCTGGGCGGGCAAGTGGACTCGGCCTACGACGAGGCCGGCCGGCTGGTGCGGCGGACGCTGACCGACGGCGGCGGCGCCACGCTGCGGCTGGACGTGGCGTACGACGACGCGGGGCGGCTGACGGGGGTGCGGCGCTACGCCGACCTGGCTTCTCCAGGCCATCGACCCGGAGACCGGCGAGGTCCTGCAGGACGCTCTCAAGGGGCTGCTGCCGCCCAACAACTCCCAGGGGGCGGGCAGCGGCTTCGTGACCTGGACCATCAAGGCGAAGGACGGCCTGGCGAGCGGCACCCCGATCGGCGTCCGTGCCCGCGTGCTGTTCGACACCGCGGCGCCCCAGGACACCGCCCGGCTCACCCAGACCATCGACGGCGTCGCGCCGACGACCGCCCTGACCGTCACCCCCCTGGCCGCAGGCAGTGCCGACTACCGCGTGCAGTGGACGGCCCAGGATGACCTCGGCGGCTCCGGCGTCAAGTCCGTCACGGTCTACGTGGCCGAGGACGGCGGCGACTATCGGATCTGGCTGAGCCAGACCACCGACACCGCGGGCGTCTACCAGGGGCGGGCCGGGCATACGTACCATTTCCTGGCGCTGGCGACCGACAACGCCGGCAACCGCGAACGGCCGCCCGTGGACGTGCAGGCGCCCGACGACGGCGCGGGCGCCGACCTCGGCGCCCTGCCGACCGTGGCCGAGACCACCGCGGACCTCGGCACGCCGCCGGCCCCCAGCGCCCAGCCCTCGACCAACCTACTCTTCCTCGTGGCCCAGCATCAGATCCCGTCGGCCCCGCCCGCCAACCGGGCCTCGGAGTTCCACTCCACCGTCCTGCCGTTCGCCGCGGGGTCCTTCGCCACCGGCATCGCCCAGAGTTACGCGGACATCGGCCCGATGGCCCTGGCGCCGCTGGCCGACGGCTCGCTCCTGGCCAGCGGCGGCCCTGGGCGCAACCAGCTCTTCCACATCGGTATACCGGAGCCATTGGAAAACCGACGTAGGGCAGGCGGCCTCGCCTGCCAGAGCAGGCGAGGCCGCCTGCCCTACGATGTCGGAAATCGAACGCCTCCAGTATATCGAGGGCGGCCCTGTCGGCGCGCCCCTGGCCACGCTGCCCTTCCCCGTTTACGACCTCGCTGTCGACGGGGCGGGGCACCTCTGGGCCACGACGGGCGGCGGGCCGCTGCTCCGGCTCGACGCGCAGACCGGCGCGATCCTCGGCCGGTTCGGCGACGGCCTGACGCAGACGTTGGCGGTCCAGGCCGGCACCGGCCTGATCTACGTCTCCTCGGGCAAGGGCATCGAGATCTTCGACCCGGCGGCGCAGACCTTCCGCCACTTCAGCGACGTGCGCGTCAACAGCCTGGCGTTCGCGCCCGACGGCACCCTCTGGGCGGCGACCTGGCCCAACCGCGGCAACGTCGTCCGCTTCGACGCCAAGGGCAAGGCGTCGGTGATGGTCCACCTCGACACCCCCGCTGATGCCATCGCGTTCGGCGTCCCCGGCTCGCGCCTCGAAGGGCTGCTGTTCGTCTCCAACAACAACGGCGCGCTGACGCTGATCGACGTGGTGACGCTGCGGCGCGTGACGGCGGCCAGCGGCGGCAGCCGCGGCGCCAACGTCCGGGCCACGGCCGACGGCCGCGTCTTCCTCAGCCAGTCGCACGAGATCGACGTCCTGAACCTGATCGCGCCGCCCCACGTCGCGGACACCAACCCGCCCGACGGCGCGATCGCGGCCCTGCCGCTCGATGCCGTCAGCGTGACCTTCGACCAGGCCATGTACGTCGGCCAGGCGACGGAGAGCGGCTCGGTGCTGAACCCGGCGAACTACCTGCTGCGCGGCGAGACGGTCGGCGACGTCCCGGTCCGCGCCGTCGCCTACGACGCCGCCACGCACACCGCACTGCTGCGCTTCGACGGCCTGGAGGCCGACCACTACCGCCTGGCGGTACACGACACCCTCGCGGGCCGCGACGGGCTGCCGCTGCCCGTGGAGTACACGACCCAGTTCACGGCGGTCACCGATCTCAGTTCGCTGCTGGATGTCCGCTTCACGCGCGCCCGCTCCGACCGCGATCACCACACGATTTCCTACGACGTGACCGTGACCAGCAAGAGCGCCTTCGACCTGCTGCTGCCGGTGGTGCTGCAGCTCAGCCCCCTGCACCAGTACGACGGCGAGCCGGTCGGCGCCGCCGGGCGCTCGGCGGATGGCTCCTGGCTGATCGACCTGAGCCAGGGTCTGCCGGGCGGCATCCTCCACCCCGGCCAGTCCACGACCGGCCAGACCGTCACCGTTTACAACCCCACGGGCCAGCGCGTGGCGTTCGACCCCACTGTGTCCGGCCTCCCCACGCCGAACGGCGCCCCGTCGTTCACCTCGCAGCCGCTGACGGGCGCCGCCGCGGCCCAGGCCTACGCCTACCAGGCCGCCGCCCAGGACTCCGACCACGAGGCCCTGACGTACATCCTCTACCAGGCCCCCGCGGGCATGACGGTGGACGCCGCCACCGGCCTGGTGAGCTGGGCGCCGACCACAGCCAGCCCGGCGCAGGCGGACGTGGCCCTCCAGGTCTACGACAGCCGCGGCGCCCATGCCACCCAGACGTTCACCGTCGCGGTCGCCGGCGCCAACCGCGCGCCGGTCCTGGCCGCGTTGGCGGGGACCATCCAGGGCAAGGAAGGCCAGCCGCTGCGGATCCCGATCGCGGCCACCGACCCCGATGGCGACGCGCTCGTGTTCTGGGCCGACCACCTGCCCGGCGGCGCCGTCTTCGACACCGCCCAGCACGCGCTGCTCTGGACTCCGGACGACCACGCCGCGGGGACCTACGCGGACGTGCGCTTTGTCGTGAGCGACGGACTGCACCAGGTCAGCCAGGCCACGACGCTGCTGATCGCGCCGGCCGCCCTGGCGCCGACGCTGAGGCGGCCGTCCGACCGCACCGTGCGCGAGGGCGACCCGGTCCGCATCGACCTGCAGGCCGCCGACCCCGACGGCAAGCCGCTGACGTTCTCCAGCACGCAGCTGCCGCCCGGCGCGTCCCTCGACCCGAACACCGGGGCGTTCCGCTGGACGCCCACGTTCTTCCAGCACGGCACCTTCGTCATTCCGTTCACCGTGAGCAACGGCGTCAAGTCCACGCCACAGAAGACGACAATAACGGTCCTGAACGTCAACGCGGCGCCGGTGTTCGACAACCTGGACGGCTTCCAGGTCCAGGAAGGTCAGCAGCTCACCTTCCAGGCCTTCGCCTTCGACCCGGACAACCCGAGCTACACACCACCGACCCGCAATGCGGACGGCAGCCTGACCCCGCTAGAGGGTAGCCCCCCCAGCGTCACGTACACGGTCAGCGGGCTACCCGCCGGGGCGACGTTCGACGCCGACACCACGGAGTTCGCCTGGACGCCCGGGTTCAACGCCGCCGGCACCTACGCAGTCACCTTCACCGCGACCGACGACGGCGACGGCACCGGCACGCCGCGCAGCAGCAGCCAGACCGTCCTCCTCACTGTCGGCAACGTGAACCGGCCCCCGCAGCTCACCCCCATCGTCAACCAGACGGTGGCCCGCGGCACCGTGCTGGACGTGGCCGTCCAGGCCACCGACCCCGACGGCGAACCGCTGGTCCTCACGGCCGGCGGACTGCCCGGCTTCCCCATCCCGCACTTCGCCACGTTCACCGACAACGGCGACGGCACCGGGCTGCTGCACTTCGTCCCCGGCGCCGGCGACCGCGGCGACTTCCCGATCACGCTCCGCGCCCGCGATCACGGCGACGGCGACCGCAGCGCGGTGCTCGACGCCGACACCACGTTCCTCCTGACCGTGAACGCGCCGAACGACGCTCCGCGGTTGGTGTACACCGGCGACAAGGTCGCGGTGCTCGGCGAGACCTTGCAGTTCACGCTGCGGGCGACGGACGCGGACCAGGACGCGCTGACCTTCAGCGTCACCGGCCTGCCCGCCGGCGCCACCCTGACGCCTGGGCCGGCTTACGGGACCGCGGTGTTCTCGTGGGCGCCGACGGCCGCCGACGCCGGCACGCGCTCGGTGACCTTCCGCGTGACCGATGCCGGCTCCCTGAGCGATGCGCTGACCCTCCGCGTGTCGGCGCGTGCGACGGACAGCACGCCCGTCCTGGCCGCAGTCCCCGCCCAGACCGTGACCGTCGGCCAGACGCTCGCGCTCACGCTGTCCGCCGCCGACGCCGACGGCGACGCCCTGACCTACACGGCGTCCAACCTGCCGGCGGGGGCCGCCCTCGACCCGGCCACGGGCGTCCTGACCTGGACGCCGCAAGACGGCCAGGCGGGCACTTACCCCGGCATCGTCCTCGCCGCGAGCGACGGCAGCCGGTCGGCCACGCAGACGGTCACCTTCACCGTCACCGCCGGCAATCACGCCCCGGTGTTCACGGTGCCGGCCCTGCAGCTCGGCCGCGAAGGCGCGCCCGTGAAGTTCACTCTCGTGGCCAACGACAGGGACAATGACCAATTGACCTTCAGCGTCCTCGCGGGGCTGCCCGCGGGGGCGCAGTTCGATACGCACACCGGGACCCTGACCTGGACGCCGGGCTTCGTGCAGGCGGGCGACACCACCGTCCGCTTCCACGTCGCCGACCCGAGCGGCCTGGGCGACACCGCCGACGTCACCCTGCGCATCGCCAACGTCAACCGGCCGCCCGTGCTCCAGGCGTCCGACCATGCGGTGGTGCTGGGGATGCCGCTCCAGTTCCAGCTCGCGGCCAGCGACCCGGATCTCGGCACGAGCCTGACGTTCACGGGCGCCGACCTGCCCGCGGGAGCGACCCTCGACATCGGCACCGGCGGCTTCGCCTGGACGCCGGGCCCCGGCCAGGCGGGCGAGTACGTCGTCACGTTCTCCGTGTCCGACGGTGCCGCCAGCGCCAGCCGGACCGTGCTGCTCCGCGCCCTGCTGGCCGCCCAGGCCCCGCAAGTGACCGTCGAGCTGACGCCCAGCGCCCCCGCGGTCCCTGGCCAGCCGGTCCTGGTCCACGCCGCGGCCAGCAGCCTCGCCGGCATCACCGCCCTGTCCGTGACGGTCGGCGGGCAAGTCCTGGCGCTGGACGGCCAGGGGCGGGCCACGTACACGCCGACCGGCCCGGGCCGCATCGCCGTCGAAGCCACGGCCACGGACGCCGACGGCTTCACCGGCCACGCGAGCGCGGTGCTCAAGGTCCGCGACCCCAACGACCAGGCCGCCCCGGTCGTGGCGCTCGACCCGCACCTGGTCGCCGCGACTCTGACCGCGGCGCGCGACGTGACCGGCACCGTCAGCGACAGCAACCTGGACTCGTGGGTGCTGGAGCGGGCGACGTTCGACTCCGACGCCTTCCTCACCGTGGCGACCGGCGACGCGCCGGTGGCCGGCGGCACGCTGGCGCACCTCGACCCCGGCGCCCTGGCCAACGGCTTCTACCGCCTGCGCCTGACCGCGACGGACATCTCCGGCCGCAGCACCAGCACCGAGGCCGTTATCGAGGTCAACACCGCCGCCAAGCCGGCCCAGTACCGGCGCCGCGAGACCGACCGGTCGGTGTCGCTCGGCGGCGCGACGGTGGACCTGGTGCGCGAATACGACTCCCTGGCGGCGGACACCGCGGGGACCTTCGGGTTCGGCTGGCGGCTGGCCAACCGCGACACCGCCATCCAGACGAACGTGCCGGCCACCGGCCGCGAGGCCCTGGGGGTGTTCAACCCATTCCGCGTCGGCACGCGCGTCTACCTGACCCTGCCCGAGGGCGAGCGCGTCGGCTTCACCTTCGCGCCGGTGCAGCACCAGACCGGCAGCGTGACCTATTACACGCCCGCGTTCCAGGTGGACCTCGGCGTCGCGTACACGCTGACCTCGGCGGACGCCATGCTCACGCTGGTGGGCAACCGCCTCTACGACCTGAGCAGCGGCCGCGCCTACCATCCGGCCAGCCCGCTCTTCCACGGGGCGGAGTACACGCTCACGGCCCCGGACGGCACCGTCTACCACCTGAGCGGCGCCCGCGGCGTGGAGGAGGAGATCCTTCCGAACGGCAACCGGCTGACCTTCAGCGACAGCGGCATCGTCAGCTCGACCGGCGAAACGCTGACCTTCGTCCACGATGCCGCCGGGCGCCTGACGCAGGTGACCGCGGCCGACGGCAACCGCGTTATCTATACCTACGACGCCGCCGGCAACCTGACCGCGGTGCGCGAGCCTGCGCTGGGTCGCTCCAGCCGCTACGGTTACGACGCGGATAATCCGCACTTGCTCGACCTGATCGTCGCATCCGACAACGCCGCTAGCGCGGTCATTCGCCATATTTCAACTCCGCAAGCTCTGCCACTCGCCGGCGATCTCGGCGGCCCCGGTCAGTTCGCCGGTGTGAACCACAGCGGCAACCTCATGGCGGGGGGAACCGACCGTTACGCCTTCAGCCTGCGCCCGGAAGAGCTGCACTCGACCGCCACCGGCACCGTCTACCTGGGCATCTCCGTGCAGGCAACGGGTACCGGCCTGACACCAGCGCTGCCACGGCTCGCGGGCCACACGCCCCTGGCCAGCCGCACCAGTAACAGTAGCGCCTTCGCTCTCTACGCAGTCAACCGCGCGGGCTTGGAACTGCTGGAGATCGCGGGGGCCGACGCCGTCACCGCCGGGGCCTATGGCTTGCACCTGTTCATCGCCGGCGATGTCAACGAAGATGGCAACGTGGACGGCGTGGACGGCGGCTTGCTGATGCAGTTGCTCAGCCAGCACGGCTACAACATCGCGGCTGACGCCAATGGCGACGGCACTCTCGACGCCACCGACGTGCAGCTCCTGGGCCGCAACTTCGGCTTCACGGCCAATCGTCCGCCGCAGCTCAATGCCGGCCAGGCGCTCACCCACACCGCGGTCCCCGTGACGATCAACCTCGCGAACCTCGCCCACGACCCGGACGGCGACCCCGTCTACTTCCACGTGGTCGGCAGCCAGCACGGCCAGATCGCGCTGAACCTGGACGCGACCACGGTGACCTTCGGTCCCGACGCCGGCTACAGCGGCCCGGCCGGCTTCGAGTTCCAGGCGGACGACGGGTACGGGACCTCCGCCCCAGCGGCATTCGTCATCAACGTGAGCAACGCACTGCTGGTGCGCCTCGACTTCCAACAGCGGGTTCTCCAGCTCGACCCAGGCCAGGCGGGAACAATCGTTCCCGTCGGCGACTTCACCGACCAGCTGAGCGTAGTGCTGCCTGGCTCCTACGTGACCTTCGTGTCCACGGCGCTCGGTGTGGCTTCCGTGGCGCCCGACGGCCGGGTCAATGCTTTGGCCCGTGGCAACACCGCCGTGGTGATCGCGCGGGATAACTTGCAGGCCGCGACCGTCGTCCGCGTGGGTGAGCAGTCGACCCTCAATAACGTGGTCCTGTCCACCATCGGCCTGAACGTGTTCCCACAGGCATTGTCTCTTGCAACTGGCGACTACCGTCAGCTCCACGTCAACCTGGTGGACACGGTGAACCTGGATGCCGGCTCGACCGGGACGCGCTACCTCGTCGGCAACAGCAGCATCCTCACCGCTGGCGCCGATGGCTTGGTCACCGCCCAAAGTGTTGGCGACACCACCGTCACGATCATCAACGGTCCCGCGGAGATGACCATCCCCGTCAAGGTCGAGGCACCCCACGCCGGGCCGTCGATCCTCGGTCCGCAGGGCGGTGTCGTCCAGGGTTCCGACGGCTCGATCATCGAATTGCCGCCGGGCGCCCTCAACGGCAACGCGACCGTCAGCATCATGCCGGTCGCCGAGGCGAACCTGCCGCTGCCGGTGCCCACTGCGCAAGGTTTCAGCTTCGCCGCCGGTTTCCAGCTCGACGTCGGACCCGACCGATTGAATCAGCCGGTTCGGGTCGAAGTGCCGGTGTCCGGCATCGATGTCGGCACGCCGGTTTGGTTCTTCCGCGCCGGTCAGTTCCCCGACGAGCAGGGCCACCCGCGGCTGTACTGGGAGGTCGTTGAAAAGGGTGTGGTCGGCGCCGACGGTTTGGCGCGGACCACCACCCCGCCGTATCCGGGGGTGATGAGGAGCGGCTACTACGTCGTCGTCGAAGCCACGCTGAAGATTGTGATGATCGAAACGCGCGCGCTAGCCGTCATTAATGCGCTTATGTTCAGCGGCTTATTGGTGGCCGAGGCCGCGATTGACGCCTTCCTTACCATGCCTTTGCTTCCTGGAGGTAACACACTGCGCTTCGTCCTGCCCGAATCGGATCATTTCCAAACCAAGTATCTAAACGTCGATCTCGCGCCCGAGCGGACCACGACCATCAAGGTCACCTTCCCGCCCGAGCCGCCAACCGCGCAGCCCGCGAACCCCGCGGCGGAGCCGTACATCACCTCGGTAGAGTTGGTGCTGGCCACTGCCGGCCAGTTGGTCACCCCCGAACTGGTGGTCAAAGGCGATCGCTTTGATCGGAATAATCCGCCGGGTGCGCCCGCACTGGGGCCTGACGACAAGGTGCAAGTCATTTTTGCGACTCCCGACGGGACCTACCGCTTCCTCGACCCGACGCCGGCCAGCACCCCTGGCGAGCTGCACGTCCTGGTCCCCTACGACGTGGCCGTCGGCACCGGCAAGATCTTGGTCGTCCGCCCGCAATACGTGAATACGTCAACGAACCCCAACAAAGCGAAATGGGTCAAGAAGGACATCTTCAGCAACACCACCCAGCTCGATGTCTCCGGCCACTATGTCTTCGCCTCGCTGGCCTACAAGGAGGCGGTGGCGGTCATCAACGGCGACGAGCACAGCCCGTACTTCAACCATCTCGTGGCCCGCATCCCGGTCGGTGTGGACGGCGTTTTCAACGGCCCCCGGGCCATCGCCGTGACGCCGGACAACACGCGGGCCTATGTGCCGCTGCTCAACTCGCACCGCGTCGCCGTCGTGGACGCTCTGGCCCTCCAAGAGATCGACGTCGATCCCACGACGCCGAACGTCGTGGACCAGATTGTCCTGCCCGACGGAGCCCAGCCGTTCGCCATCGCCATCGACGCGCGGGGCAACTACGCCTACGTGACCGACAGGGGCCCCTACGGCGTCGGCACGATCTACGTCATCGACATCAACCCGGCTTCGCCGAGTTACCACAAGTTCCAGACGATCACGGTGAACAACGCCCCGGCCGGGCTGCGCCAGGTCGCCCTGGATGCCGACAACAAACGGCTGTACGTCACCGCCCCCTCGTTCGGGATCGTCGCCGATGACGCCAGGGTGCTGCCGGGTCATATCCTGGTGGTCAACATCGATGCGGACACGGACGGCCCGCAACTCAAGAGCTACCGCCAGCAGGTCGGCGACATCACGGTGGACCGCTTGCCGCGCGGTATCACGGCCTCGTCCGACCCGCACGTGCTCACCTTCACCAACAGCCGCGGTGTCATGGGCCTCGGCGTCATCCGGGCCAACGACGACCGGACCACCTGGGACGTCACCTATACACCGCTGACCCTTGGCCGGCAGGACAGCGCCTTTGGCGTCCGCAACGCGCGCAGCATCGCCGTGTTGCCCGACCTAAGGATCTGTGCAAGTATTACTTGGCATTCTTGTTGGACCGGACAAACCCGTACATCCGTTACCCGTGCATCTTGCCTTGATTCAGTTCATGGCATAGCATAACCCCGCCGGATTTGTCCTCGGACGTGAGAATTCC
>JBBRPS010000353.1:0-9996 GCA_038227745.1 Gemmatales bacterium
CGCACTTGACAATGGACTGATGGGGGCACGCCCCCTCCTACCACCACACCGCTTCAGAACACGGGCGGTCATTTTTCATGATGCGCTCGCTTGCCGTCGCCGCCCTCGCTTTGACCCTCACCGCCGCCCCCGCCGCCGCGGCCGGCATCACCGGCCAGTACGTCGAGGCGCGGACCTGCGACGTCTGGACCGGCCCTTGCTTCGCCAACGCCGACTTCAACCTGACCGGCAAGAACGCCGTCATGGCGTGGCGCGTCGAGAAGGGTTCCCTCGATAACGTCTCGCTCGATGGCTTGAGCGTGGTCGCCGTACTCTCCGCCAGGAACACCATCGGCCTGCCGCAGACCGGCCCCGCCCGCGCCGTCCTCATCGTCGATAGCCGCGCCACCCCGGCCCAGCGCGACGCCCTCGTCCGCCTGGCGAAGCAGCAGGCCGGCAAGATGATCCAGGACGTCGCCGCCGTTCAGAGCGCCCCGATCAGCCTGACGACCTGCGCGTGCAAGAACCAGAGCTGCACCGAGCTGGACGCCGGTGTCGCCCGCCTCAAGACGCGCTGCATCGACGCCGAGCACGACAAGGCGTGCGGCAACGAGACCGCGTTCTACCCGCCGATCGCCAGCGGCGTCCGCGTCCGCCCCGCCGCCGCCGTCGAGCACGTCTTCAGCGGCACCGGCCTGCGCGAGACCTACACCGACTACGACCGCCGCGGCGCCTACGTCGGCACCTTCGAGATCC
Source organism: Gemmatales bacterium (assembly GCA_038227745.1). Lineage (GTDB taxonomy): Bacteria > Planctomycetota > Planctomycetia > Gemmatales > Gemmataceae > DASPXY01. The sequence goes on from JBBRPS010000353.1 coordinate 736, forward strand.
GCTGACAGCGGACGGTTCACCCGCACGGACGGGGGAGCGGGGGCTTGCCCCGCTCCCCCGTCCTTTTTCTCATTACGGAGGTCCTTTCTCATGCACTTCCCCGTGCGGCGGCTGGCCCTCATGGGCCTCACCGCCACGGCCTGCGGCCTGCTCCTCCTCACGTCGCCGTGTACCCTTGCGCAGGGCGGCAAATACTCCATCAAGGTCGTCAAGAGCGAGCCGCCCAAGGAGCTGAAGGTTCTCATCGCGAAGCTCCTCAAGCCCGAGGCGGTCCAGCTGTTCGACGGCTCGGGCAAGCGGGTCTGCGAGGTGTGGCTGCGGAGTTCCGTCCCCACCGACGCCACGCCGGAGCAGGTCAAGAACGGCCTGACCTACCGCGAATTGAAGGAGACGACGGTCCTGGGGGCGGTCCGCTTCGACGAAGACTGGACCGACTACCGCAAGCAGAAGGTCAAGGCGGGCGTGTACACGCTGCGGCTCGGCTTCCAGCCGATGGACGGCGACCACCAGGGCTCGTCGATGTTCCCCGACTTCTGCCTCCTCGCCTCGGCGGCCGGCGACACCAGCCCGGAGACGATGGAGCCGAAGAAGCTGATCGAGATGAGCCAGAAGAGCATCGAGACGGGGCACCCGGCGGTGTTCATGCTGTTCCCGAACAACAAGCCCGCCGACGCGCCGCAGCTCGCCGCCAAGGAGAAGAACCACTGGGTCCTGAACGCGAAGGAGAATGTGGACGTGAAGGGCCAGAAGGGGGCGGCGATCGGGATCGGTTTGACGCTCGTCGGGGCCGCCGATTGACCCGGGCCCAGACACCCGTCACGTTTAGCCGCGAGCGGTGAGCCAGATCCCGCTACGCGGCTAAACGTGACGGGTCGCGACTCAGGGGCCTTTCACGTCCGGCGTGTTGTTCCCGAACTGCAAGTGTGGCCCACCTTTTTTCATGACCCAGACGGGAGCCTTGGCGTACTGCCCGCCGAAAGTGCAATCGCGGACGACGATGTGATCGTTCTGTTCCGGATCCATCTTGGGGTTGGCGTTGAAGAGGATGGCCGCCTCCGCCTTCTCGTTTAGCGCCGGCGTGGCGGTCAGCCGCAGCAGTTCCACCGGCCGGCCCGGGTCGCCGGCGCAGTTCGTCACGGTCAGTCCCGCCGTCTTGAAACCGGTCAGGCCGACGTTCTCCAGGATCAGGCCGGGCGAATGGCCGCTCAGCGCCACCAGCTTCAGCACCCTGTCCTCGCCGTCGAACCGGATTCCGCGGACGTGCAGCCCCTTGACCTTGACGAGTTGCAGCAGCGGCGTTTTCTCGTCGCGGTTTGCGAGCGGCAGCCAGACCACCCCACGGCCCTCGACCGGCTCGATGCGGATGCCGCTGCCGTTGAAGTCTTGGAGGCGCAACTGTTCCCGGTGTTGCCCATCCACCAGAACGATGCGGTCGCCGCTCCGGGCGTTCGCGAGCGCCTCGCGGACGCTCGTGTAAGTGCCGCCCACCTTGCCCACCTTGAGCACGCGCTGCGCGGCCGCACGGTCCTGGCGCCCGCCGAACAGGCCGAAGACGAACCCGGCCGTCACCAGCCCCGCGATGGCCAGGACGGAGAGCACGATCGTCAGGATCCAGAAGCGCTTCCCTTCGCGGGGGGCGCCGCGCAGGGAGACGCCGGACCGCCGCCCGGAGCCGCGTTTGCGGGAGTCCGACCGTGGGGTCGTATCGACCTTCGCGGATGGGTCTTCGGTGTCCGAGGTGACGCGATCCCAGGGGATGCTCTCCTCCTCCTCGGTGGTCGCGGGGGCCGGGGCGGCGGCCTGGCGGGGGGCCGGGGCGGCGGGCACGGGGGCGGGCGGGACCTGCACCGCGGGGCGCGTCGGCTGGGTCGGCGCCTCGGCGACCGGCCGCGTATCGACCCGCGCGGCCGGGGCGGCGGGCGGCCGGGGCGCCGGCGAGCCGGTCACCTGCCAGCTCTTGCGCGGCCCCGACGACGGCGCGGCGGCGGCCGGGTTGGTCACCTGGGTCTGCTCTCCGCCCGGCGGGACGCCGGTCGCCGCCAGGCTCAACTTCGGCATCTCCTTGTCGGACGGCGGTCCGATCGGGGACTGGGTGAACGGCGCCAGGGCATCGCCGACCTCGCTCGGCGTCTGGTAGCGCGCGTTCGGGTCCTTGGCCATCATCTTCTCGATGACGGCGGCGATGGCCGCCGGGATGTCGTTGCGGACGGTGCCGAGCGGCCGGGGCTGACGCGTCTGATGCCAGATCAGCTTCTGGGCGGTCGTCCCCTCGCCGAACGGGGGGCGGCCGCTCAGGAGGAAGTAGAAGGTTGCGCCCAGGCCGTAGATGTCGGCGCGGATGTCCGCGGTGTGGCTGTCGATCGCCTGCTCCGGGGCGAGGTAGTCGGCGGTCCCCAGCACGTTCTCGTCGAACTTCCGGGTCAGCATGTCCTCTTCGTCGTTGAAGAAGCGCGCCAGGCCCATGTCGAGGACCTTCACGAGGCCGGTGCGATCGACGAGGATGTTGCCCGGCTTGACGTCGCGGTGGACCAGGCCGGCCTTGTGGGCGTGGTCGAGGCCGAGGGCCGCCTGGCGGATGTAGTGGGCGGCCCGGAACGGCTCGAGCGGGCCGCCCCGCTTGACGAGTTCCTGCAGGCTGGCCCCGTCCACGTACTCCATGACGAGGAAGTGCAGCTTGTCGTCCTGGTCGATGTCGTAGGCGTGGACGATGTTCGGGTGGTCGAGGGCGGCGGCGGCGCGGGCCTCGCGGTAGAAGCGCTGCAGCGAGGACTCGTCGGCGGCCTTGGCGGTCGGCAGGACCTTGACGGCGACGCGGCGGCGCATCAGCTTGTGCTCGCACAGGTACACGCTGCCCATGCCGCCGGAGCCGAGGCGCTCGAGGACCTTGTACTTGCCGATGGTGAAGCGGCGCCATTTCCCCTGGCAGATCTGCTCGGCCTGAAAGAGCGTGAGCAGACCGTCGCGGACGAGGAGGCCGGCCATCTTGCCGGGCTCGCTCGGCACGTCGCCGACGGCGCGGAGCTTCTGCACGTGGGCGTCCAGGCGCTTTTCGTCCAGGACCCCGCTCTTGCGCACCAGGTCGAGGAACTCGTTGGTGGTGGCTGGTGCAACCATCGGCCTACCTTTCGGGATTTGCGGCCGGCGGCCCGGGAGGGGGGGCCGGCTCCCCTTCACTGTAGCAAGCGAATGCGCGGCACGGAATGGCCTCGACCGATTTGTGTAAAGTATACGACACCAACGGCGAATGTCAGGCAAAATCCGGCGCCGCGTCCGCCAACATCGCGCACGCCGGGACCGGGGTGACGGCACGCCCCGTCACAAGCTGTCAAACCGCTGCCCACTTACTGAGACTGCGGACGGCCTCCCGGTGGCGTAGAATATACTCGACGCGGGATAACTGGATACAAGCCCGAAGCGCAAGCGAGGGATCCCTCGCTTGCGCTTCGGGCTTGTGTCAGATCTCCCCGCGCTGGGTAGAACTCCCTGTCGCCTGTGGCAGAGCCCGAGGGATGATCCCGTTCCCCCGCGATGAGGGTTTCGCGCGATGGAAGTATGCCTCCCCCCGAGCTGGCAGAAGGTGCTGGCGGACGAGCTGACGAAGCCATACTTCAAGCAACTCGCGGAGTTCGTGGACGGCGAGCGCCAGGCGCACAAGGTCTTCCCCCCCGCGGAAGACGTCTTCAGCGCGCTGAAGCTGACGCCGTATGACAAGGTCAAGGTCATGATCCTGGGGCAGGACCCGTACCACGGCGACGGCCAGGCGCACGGCCTGTGCTTCTCGGTCCGCCCCGGGGTGCGACCGCCGCCCTCGCTGGGGAACATCTTCCGCGAGCGGCGCGACGACCTGGGCGGCAAGGTGCCGAACAACGGCGACCTCGTGCCGTGGGCGAAGCAGGGCGTGCTGCTGCTCAACGCGGTGCTGACCGTGCGCGCCCACAGCCCGAACTCGCACAAGGATCAAGGCTGGGAGAAATTCACCGACGCCGTCATCCGCGCCCTCAACGACCGTCCCGAGCCGGTCGTGTTCGTCCTCTGGGGGGCGTACGCCCAGAAGAAGGGGCGCCTGATCGACACGGAGAAGCACCGCGTCATCGTGGGCGCCCACCCGTCGCCGCTGTCGGCGAAGAAGTTTTTCGGGAGCCGGCCCTTCTCGGCGGTCAACGCCGCGCTGAAGGAGTTCGGCGCGGAGGAGATCGACTGGCAGCTCCCGGACCTGTGAGGCCTGCTTCGTTTAGCCGCGGTTCGCAGAACCGCGTGCGGGACGTCGTGCTGCACGCGGTTCTGCGAACCGCGGCTAAACTTCGACCCGGATCGCGACGAATGGGCGAATTGTCGAGGGGGAAGCGATGGCCGTGCTGGTGCTGGGGACGCGGAACGTCAAGAAGCGTCAGGAGATCGCCGAAATCCTTGAAGGGCCGGGCCTGAAGTTGCAGGACCTGACGGCCTGGCCGGACGCGCCGGAGGTCGTCGAGGACGGCGACACCTTCGAGGCGAACGCCCGCAAGAAGGCGACTGAGCTGGCGCGGGCGCTGAAGCAGTGGGTGCTGGGCGAGGACAGCGGCCTGGTGGTGCCGGCGCTGAACGGCCGGCCCGGCGTTTACTCAGCCCGCTACGCCGGCAAGCAGGGCGACGACGACGCCAACAATACCCGCCTCCTCGCTGAGCTGGCGCCGCTGCCCGAGGACCGTCGCGGCGCCTACTACGTCTGCACCGCGGCGGTGGCCGACCCGACGGGCGAGGTACGCGCCGTCACCGAGGGCCGCTGTCACGGAATCATCGTGCCCGACTACCGCGGCACCGGCGGCTTCGGTTACGACCCGCTTTTTCTGATCCCCGAGTACCACCGCACGTTCGGGGAACTCAGCCCGCGCGTCAAGCACGCCCTCAGCCACCGGGCGCGGGCGCTGGAGAAGCTGCGGCCGGTGCTGCATGCCTTGCTTCTCTCGCCGGAGGAAGGACGGTAGTAAGCCCACGGGTTGCAACCCGTGGGCTTTCGTCCGAGGGGGCGTCTCAAAGTCCGAAGGCGTTGCTCAGGCGCAGGTGCTGCTCCAAATCGAGCGTCTCCGCCCGCAGGGCGCCATCGATGCCCAACTCGGCCAACTTGCGATCGACTTCTTCCTTCGAGAAGCGCTTGCCCGGAAAGGCGATGAGACCGCCGCGGAGGTTCTTGCGGCGGTGCGCGTACAGGTCGCGCAGGAAGGCACGGAAGCGATGTACGTCGCCGACGTGGGCGCGCTTGTCGGCGTTCGGCCGGATCATGACGATCGCCGACTCGACCTTCGGCCGCGGCCAGAACACTACCGGCGCCAGCTTGCGCACCAGGGTCACGTCGGCGAGGCTCTGCACCAGCACTGCCAGCGCTCCGTACTCCTTGCGCTCCGGAGTGGCCAGCAGCCGCTCGGCGATCTCCCACTGGACCGTCACGACCATGCGCTCAAACGGCAGGTCGGTCAGCAGGAAATTCGAGATGACGGGCGTGGCGACGGAGAAGGGCAGGTTCGAGACGAGTTTGAGGAAGGGAGCCCGCGAGCGCTCGCGCAGCTCGGCGAGCGCCTGCAGCACGTCGGGGTTGAGGCGGTTCTTGTTGGCGAGCACGTCGCCGTGGATCAGGACGAGGTTCTCGCGCCCGTACAGACTCTCGCTCACCAGCGTGTGGAAGGCGGGATCGAGCTCGACGCTGAGCACGGCCCCGGCCCGATCGACGAACCGCGCCGTCAGCCCGCCGGTGCCGCTGCCGATCTCGACAACGAGGTCTTCCGGCGTGAGGTCGGCCGAGCGCACCAGAAGGTCGATGAGGTTCAGGTCGATGAGGAAATTCTGGCCGAGCTTGTTCTTGGGCTTGATGCCGCGCTCCTCGAAGAGGGTGCGCAGGTAGGAGAGGGTCTGCCGGGGGTGCTGCTGGCTCGTGCTGGCGGTTCGCTCGTCGCTGTTCATGGGATTTCGCCATCCGTGTTTTCACGGGAGGCCAAACACTTCCAGACGTACTTGGCGAGGATGTCTGTTTCCAGGTTAACCGTTGCGCCCGGTCCTTTGAAGCCCAGAGTGGTGACGGCCAGCGTGTGCGGGATAAGCGCGACGCTGAAGCCGTCGCGCGCCACGTCCACCAGCGTGAGGCTGATGCCGTCCACCGCGACCGAGCCCTTGCTGACCATCTGCGCCGCCAACTCGGCGGGGCACTGGAACCAGACGGCTTCCCAGTCGCCCTCGCGCTGCCGGCCGGCGATGCGGCCGAGGCCGTCGATGTGGCCCTGCACAAGGTGTCCGCCCAGGCGGTCGCCGACGCGCAGCGAGCGTTCCAGATTGACACAGTCGCCGGGCCGGAGTTCGCCCAGGTTCGTGCGCTGCAGGGTTTCCGGTCCGGCCTGGAAGTGGAAGGTGTCGCCGTCGCGGCCGACCACGGTCAGGCAGGCGCCGTTGACCGCGACGCTTTCACCGAGGGTGAGCTGCGGGGCGATGGCCGGCTCGGTGACGTACAGGTGACGACCGGCGCCGTCGCTTTCGAGGCGGTGGACGGTGCCCAGGGCTTCAACGAGTCCGGTGAACATGGGTCAGCAGCCAGGAAGCCCACGGGTTGCCACCCGTGGGCTTTGCTTCTTCTTGCTTTCTGCCTTCTTTTCAGTGCGGTCGGACGACCTCATCCAGGCTCGGGGCGGGCAGGGCGTTCTTCCGCAGGTTGCGCAGGAGCGCCCAGCGGGCCGGGATGCCGATGGCGTAGACCCAGAACAAAACTGCCAGGGCCAGCTCGCGGACCAGGATGATGATGAACCCGGCCATGATGATCTGCACGAGGTGGCTGAAGTGACGCCGCCCGCGCAGCACCTGCTTGGTCACGTGCGGGTAGGGGATGCGCGAGACCATCAGCAGGGCGACGATCAGGGCGCCGATGGGGGCCCAGACCTCGACCCAGCGCTGCACCATCAGCCGGAACATCTCCGGATCGACCTCGCCCCAGTGCATGGCCAGTTTGCCGGGCAGTTCGCCGCGGACCACGGCCAGCGAGGCGAGGCAGCCGGCGGCTCCGGGGGAGGGCAGGCCGCGGAAGCGCTTGTGGCTAGACGGGTCCGGCGTGTTCTCGACGTTGAAGCGGGCCAGCCGCAGGATGGCGCAGACCATGTAGAGCACCGCGATGCCGGTCAGGAGTTGGTGCAGGATGGGCCGTGGCTCCCAGCCGGGGCCGAGGCGCAGCAGGAGGAACGCGGGCGCGACGCCGAAACTGATCGCGTCGCACAGGCTGTCCAGCTCGCCGCCGAACTTGCTCGCGGTCCGCGACAGCCGGGCGACGTAGCCGTCGAGGGCGTCGAAGAGCATGGCGGCGATGATGAGCCAGCCGGCCATGGCGAAGTTCGGGTCGGCGCCGACCGTGCCGGTCGTACCGATTCGGCTGGCGCAGAGGATGGCGGCGAAACCGCACACCCCGTTGCCGAGCGTCAAGAGGGTCGGGATGATGGCGATCTTCTTCACGGTGGGTACGTCTCCCCGGCGGGCGGTCCAAGCCCATGCAATCGAATGTTTGTAAAGATACCGGGTAGAGAGCGCGTACGCCAGAGGATAGTGAAAAAAAGTGCGAAGAGGCGAGAACACAAGCCCGACGCGCCAGCGAGGGATCCCTCGCTGGCGCGTCGGGCTTGTATGGGACTTGAACGGTCGGTTAATAGCGGTACGACTCGGCCTTGTACGGCCCCTCGGACTTGACGCCGATGTAGCGGGCCTGCTTGTCGTTCAGCTTCGTCAGTTTGGCGCCGAGTTGCTCCAAATGCAGCCGGGCGACCTCCTCGTCGAGGTGCTTGGGCAGCAGGTAGACCTTCTTCTCCAGGTTCTTGCCGTTCTGCCACAACTCCATCTGGGCCAACGTCTGGTTGCTGAAGCTGTTGCTCATCACGAAGCTCGGGTGGCCGGTGGCGCAGCTGAGGTTCACCAGGCGGCCCTTGGCCAGCACGATGATGCGCTTGCCGGTCGGCCAGATCACGTGATCGACCGGGATCTTCTCCTGGATCGCTTCCCATTTGAGGTCCGCGAGGGCGGCGACCTGGACCTCGCTGTCGAAGTGGCCGATGTTGCACACGATGGCGTTGTGCTTCATCTGGTCCATGTGCTGGCGCGTGATGACGTCGAGGTTGCCGGTGGCGGTGACGAAGATGTCGCCCCACTTGCACGCCTCTTCCATCGTCACGACCTGGAAGCCCTCCATGCACGCCTGCAGCGCGCAGATCGGGTCGATCTCGGTGATGAAGACGGTCGCGCCGGCGCCGCGGAACGCCTGGGCGCAGCCCTTACCGACGTCGCCGTAGCCGCACACCACCGCCTTCTTGCCGCTGATCATCACGTCGGTGGCGCGCTTGATGCCGTCGATCAGGCTCTCGCGGCAGCCGTACAGGTTGTCGAACTTGCTCTTCGTCACGCAGTCGTTGACGTTGATGGCCGGGAACATCAGCTTGCCCTCGGCCGCGAACTTGATGAGGCGCTTGACGCCGGTCGTCGTCTCCTCGCTGACGCCGACGATGTTCTTGCCGATCCGGCTGTAGAAGTTCGGGTGGTCCTGGAGAGTGCGCTTGATCGAGCCGTACTGGATGACCTCTTCCTCGGACTCCGGCGCGACGTCGAGGATCTTGGGGTTCTTCTCCGCCTCGGTGCCCAGATGGACGAGCTGGGTGGCGTCGCCACCGTCGTCGAGGATCAAGTTGGGGGTGCCGCCGTCGTGCCACTGCAGGATGCGGTGGGTGTACTCCCAGTACTCCTCGAGCGTCTCGCCCTTCTTGGCGAAGACGGGGGTGCCGGCTTTGGCGATGGCGGCGGCGGCCTGGTCCTGGGTGGAGTAGATGTTGCAGCTCGCCCAGCGCACGTCGGCGCCGAGCGCCTGCAGCGTCTCGATCAGGACGGCCGTCTGGATGGTCATATGCAGGCTGCCGGCGATGCGGGCGCCCTTGAGCGGCTGCGTGGGCTGGTACTTGCGGCGGATGGCCATCAGGCCGGGCATCTCGTGCTCGGCAATGGTAATTTCCTTGCGGCCCCAGTCGGCGAGGCCGAGGTCGGCGACGACGTAGTCGGTGGCCGGCTTGCCCTTGCGTCCTCCGACGGGCGTCCTGGTTGCGAAGGCGGTCATGCGGTTTCTTCTCCTTGAAAAAGCCTGCCGCCCCGCCGGCATCCGGTGCCGGGACGGGACGGACAGTGAGTTTACCGATCAATCCGAATCGAAGGATCCTCACGGGAACCCCTGCCCTCGTCCTTATGATAGTAAGGGGGGCAACATCTGCCTCGAATCCG
>JBBRPS010000354.1:0-9988 GCA_038227745.1 Gemmatales bacterium
ACGGAGCCCCCTCCTACAAGCGCCTCGGTCGGGGGACGGAGCCCCCTCCTACAAGATACATGGGCTTCTCTCCACTGAGATCGACACCATGAACGCTCCGGCGGCCCTGTCCCCCAACGAAGTCGCCCGTTACAGCCGTCACCTCATCATGCCCGAGGTCGGCATGGAGGGGCAGAAGCGCCTCAAGGCGGCGAGCGTCCTGCTCATCGGCGCCGGCGGCCTCGGCTCGCCGCTCGGCCTCTACCTCGCCGCGGCGGGCGTCGGCCGCATCGGCCTCGTCGATTTCGACGTCGTCGATTTCAGCAACCTACAGCGGCAGATCCTGCACGGCACCCCGGACGTCGGCCGGTCCAAGCTCCAGTCCGCCAAGGACCGCCTCACCGCCATCAACCCCGAGGTGCGCCTCGACCTGTACGAGACGCGCCTGACTTCCGCCAACGCCCTGTCGCTCTTCGCCCCCTACGACATCGTCATCGACGGCACCGACAACTTCCCGACGCGCTACCTCGTCAACGATGCCTGCGTCTTGCTAAAGAAGCCGAACGTCTACGGCAGCATCTTTCGCTTCGATGGCCAGGCGTCGGTGTTCGCGCCGCCGGCCGGGCCGTGCTACCGCTGCCTCTACCCCGAGCCGCCCCCGCCCGGCGAGGTGCCGAGCTGCGCCGAGGGCGGCGTGCTGGGCATCCTGCCCGGCCTGGTCGGCTGCATCCAGGCGACCGAGGCGGTCAAGCTGATCCTCGGCAAGGGCAGGCCGCTCATCGGCCGCTTGCTCCTGTACGACGCCCTGGAGATGCGCTTTCAGGAGTTCAAGCTGCGCCGCAACCCGAAGTGCCCGATGTGCGGCGACAACCCGACGATCGAGCAGCTCATCGACTACGAGCAGTTCTGCGGCGTCCGCGGCCAGGAGGCGCCCGCTCCCGCGACCGCCGCCGGCCCGGCGGAAACCACCGTCGAGGAGCTGAAGGGTCGTCTCGACCGCGGCGAGGAGGTGTTCATCCTCGACGTGCGCAACCCGCCGGAGTACGACATCGCCCGCATCCCGGGCAGCAAGCTGCTGCCGCTGCCGGAGCTGTCGCAGCGCTTCCGCGAGCTGGACCCGAACCGCGAGATGGTGGTCCACTGCAAGAGCGGCATGCGCAGCGCCAAGGCGATCGACTTCCTGCGGCAGCAGGGCTTCACGAAGCTGAAGAACCTCAAGGGCGGCATCCTCGCGTGGGCGGACCAGATCGACCCGTCAATGCCGAAGTATTGAGCCGGCCCGCTACCACCGCCACCACCCCGAGAATCGCCCCCGCCCGCACAAGGCGCCCGCCCCCGCGCGTTCTCCCCGGCAATTCCGCGCCAAAGCTCTCAGACGCGACCCCGGTCCCGACGAAGAAAGAGAGTAGCCGTCTGCCTTCCGCCCCGACTCGTTCTCGCGGCGCGCCCCGCGCCGCGCGGGTCGATCTGCGTTCCCTGAAGGCACGTAAACCGAGAGCACAACACCGTGAGGACGTTCTCCGTACGGCCCGCCATGACGGCCCTGTTTCTCCTGGGCGCCCTGATCGGGCGCCCCGCGAACGCCGACGAGCCCCCGGTGGGAGTCAGCCCGCCGCCGGCACCGTCGCCCGTGCCGTTCGATCCGCCCGAGGAGATCGTTGCCTTCCCGCCGGCCGGGCTGGACCTGGGAGTGTCCGCAGCTCACCCGGACCACGCCCCCGACTGTCCGCTGTTCACCCGCGGGCGCCTGACGTTCGAGGCTCTGGCCGGCGCGTTCTTCGCGCCGGTGGGGATCGGGCCGACCATCCCGACGTTCGACTACGCTCCGGTGAGCCTGCGCCTGGGCGTCATCGCGAACACGCCCGACCGCGGCGGTTGTCTGCGGGGCAGCAACGAGATCCTGATCGACCTCACCGTCGGCACCGTGTTCAACGGCTTCGGCAACGTCTTCGGCGGGCCGTCGCTGCTGCTGCGCCGGAACTTCGTGCAGCCGGACTGCCGGTTCGTGCCCTACGTGCAGGGCGGCGCCGGCTTCGTCTTCACCGACGCCGCGAGGGACCACACGCAGCGCGCGATCGGCGGCGCCTTCGAGTTCCTCCTGCAGGCCGGCGTGGGCTGCCGTTACCTGGTCAACGACCACCTGGCGCTGAACGCCGAGTTCGACTATCAGCACATCTCGAATGCGAACACGAGCAACCGCAACTACGGCGTCAACGCCCTGGGCGGACTGGTCGGCGTGACGTACTTTTTCCGCAAGGGGCAGTGAGCGCCACGGGAGGGGAGAGGCCATGTCGGGACGGATCGACTGGATGTACCACCGCAAGGGTTGAATGAGCTGCAAGAAGGCCCAGGGGTTCCTTGAGGCGCAGGCGCTGGAAGTCAAGGACGTGACGGACGCGGGCAAGGAGCGCAAGGGCCGCGACGAGGCGCTGGCGCTGGCGAAGAGCGTGCGGAAGGTCGTGGTGGGCCGCGGCAAGAAGGTCGTCGTCTTCGACATGAAGGCCGACCCGCCCGACGACGAGACGCTGCTGGCGCAGGTGCTCGGGCCGACGGGCAACCTGAAGGCGCCGACGCTGCGGCGGGGGGACACGCTGCTGGTCGGGTTCAATGAGGAGGCGTACAAACAGATCCTGGGGACGTGAGGGGCAAACCTATTGCCCCCAAGAAGGGCATGGCCTCAGTGCGAGGGGACCTGTGATGATTGCCGTCGCTTCACCCGTCGGGTATTCCTCCGAGCTACCGCCCTTGCCCATCTACCGCTTTTCCGTGGAGCAGTATCACCGCCTGGTGGACGTGGGCGTTCTCGCCGCCAATGACCCGGTGGAACTGCTTGAGGGGCTGATTGTCATCAAGGGCCATTCGACGCTGGCCCCCGCCATTGCCGTCCGCCCGGCCCCCTTCGGGAACACCGGCGCGACGCTGCCGGTCCGGCGCTTCACGGTGGGCGAGTACCACCGAATGATCTCGGCCGGTATTCTCACCAAGGACGACCGGGTCGAACTTCTCGAGGGCTGGCTGGTCCAGAAGATGTCGCGCAATCCTCCTCATGACGTGGTTGTCGGGCTGCTGCTCCAGCTCTTGTTTGCCAAGCTCCCGCGCGGCTGGCACAGCCGCGGCCAGTCCGCCATGACGACCGATGTGAGTGAACCGGAACCGGACGTCGCGGTGGTCCGGGGCGTCCTGCGCGACTACCTCGCGGCCCACCCCCGGCCGCGTGACGTGGCCCTGGTGGCCGAGGTCGCGGACTCCAGCTTACAGGACGACCGCAATCTCAAGGGGGCGCTCTACGGCCGCGTTGGAGTCCCTTTCTACTGGCTCATCAACCTCCAGGACGGCCGCCTGGAGCTGTACAGCGATCCGAGCAGCCCCGATCCGAACCCGGGTTACCGCCAGCGTCAAGACCTGGGCCCTGCGGATGCGGTGCCGCTCGTCCTCGATGGCCGCGAAGTCTGCCGAATCCCCGTGAGCGATATCCTCCCCTGAAACGGTCGATACGCCTCACTCTTGCTCTCGCGGTTTGGCGATCGCCGCTGTCCAGCCGCCACCCACCCCGATGGGGAGCTTCTCGTTCCGCGCCGGGCCTGGGCGGTCGCCGGAACCCTGTTGACCCGATCTGCCTCCTGGCGTAAGATTCCGGCCTTGACCGGCCTGGAGGCGACCCGCCGGGCAGGCCCCGCCTCACTTCCCCCCACGCTTTCTCACGGAGCGGAGGATCCGGTCATGATGGCCCATTCCTTGTCGCGCGCCGCCGTGCCCCTCGACGCCGCGAAGGTCCGCCTCCGGCTCTACGCCGTCCTGGCCGTCGGCTTCTTCCTCCTGGCCGTGGCCCTGGGGCGCGCCGATGGCCCGCGCGAAGGGATGCGCTTCAACCTCGTCACCTCGGACGGCCGCAGTTACTACGCTTACCTGACCAGCCTGGTCATCGACGGCGACCTGGACTTCGCCAACGAGATCCGCGACCACTGGGGACAGGACTTTCACCCCGAATACCTGGACATGCGGACCGAGCGCGGCTTCGTGCAGAACAAGTTTCCGATCGGCATGCCGCTGACCCTGGCGCCGCTGTTCCTCCTCGCGCACGGCCTGTCCCTGGCCCTGTACGCCCTGACGGGGAGCGGCTGGTTCACCCCCGACGGCTACTCGCTCCTCTACCAGGTCTGCTGCCTCGCCGAGATCCTGGCCCTGAGCTGGGCGGCCCTCGCCCTGATGGACGGCCTGCTGGTCCGCCGCTTCGGCGTCCGCGGCCGGTTCGCGGCGGCGGGCGTCGGCCTCGCCTCGGTCGGGACCAACCTCGCCTGGTACTGCTTCCGCGAGCCGTTCATGGTCCACGTCGTCTCGCTCTTCTGGTGTACCCTGGCCATCGTCCTGGCCGACCGCGTCCTGGGCGAGCTGGACGGGCGGCGCCTGTCGCGGTGGGCGCTGCCGCTGCTGTCGTTGGCCGCGATGATGGCCGTCCTGTGCCGCCCGACGAACGTGTTCCTGCTGCCGTTCCTGGTGTGCGTGCTTCTCCGCGCCTGGCAGACGGGGATGGCCGGGGCGCTGGCCGCGCGGCTGCCGTCGGCCCTGGTTGGGCTGGTGCCGCTGCTGCTGCAGATGGCGGTCTGGCGGCACACCACCGGACACTGGCTCTCCTACAGCTACCGCGAGGAGGGGTTCGTCTGGTCGCGGCCCGCGCTGTGGCAGACGCTGTTCTCGTCGCGGCACGGCCTGCTGTTCTGGTCGCCCCTGGTGCTGCTGGCCCTCGCCGGGTTCGCCGGCCGGCTGTGGCGGCGCGGGCCGGACCGGCTGCTCCTGTGCTACCTGGCGGCCTTCGCCATCCTCTGGTACTGCAACAGCGCCTGGCACATGTGGTGGTTCGGCGCGGCCTTCGGCGCTCGCGCGTTCGTCGAACTGTCCAGCCTGTTCGTGCTCGGGCTGGCGTTCGCCCTCGAAGACGCCTGGGCGCAGCCCCGGCGCGGGTGGCGACTGGGACAGGCCGCGTTCGTCCTTCTCGCCGTCGGTTACAACTGGGTGCTGATGTGGCTTTACTTCAAGAGGTGTATTCCCCACAACGATTATCTGTTTTAGCGCGGTCTGCGGACGGAGGCGAGCGGGGCCGGCCCGCCTCCGTCCGGTTTCCGGGCCGCGGTCAGTCGGCGTCCAGGCGAAACGGCGTCCGCGCGTCGTCTTCGTGCCTCACCTCGTCCACCGCCTCTTTCTTCCCCGGCCCGCGGTAGAGGCGGTTGGGGCAGTTGAACACCAGCCCGGGCACGCCCCCGACGTTCCGGTAGGCGTGGACCACGCCGGCCGGGATCACCAGCAGCGTCGGCTTCGACGCCCCCGCGACGAGGACCTGACGAGCCCGGTAGGTCGGCGACTGCGGCCGGTTGTCCCACAGGTAGACCTTGAAATCGGACGGGCCGAGGAAGCAGAAGGCGTCGGCCTGATCGACGTGCTCGTGTGGGCCGCGCGCTACCCCCGGCTCGGTCTCGGAGATGTACGCCATGACGGGGTGGAACTCCGCGGGCAGCTCGTCGTGGCGGAACAGCTCGCACAGCCAGCCGCGCGCGTCGGGAAACTTCTTCAGCGGCCTGGCAATGACGCCATCGACCGCCCCCTCGTGGAACTGCATGGGACCCTCCTCCGTCATGTTGTGAACGCACTCCGCAGGGCGCGGCGAGCCGGGGACCGAGAGAAGGCGAAAACCGGCGACATCTGAATCCTTTCCCCTCGTCCACCTATCTACTGAGCCCAGCCCGGACAATGTCTCCCTTCGTTTAGCCGCGGTTCGCAGAACCGCGTTCGGCGAGCGCGGTTCTCCGAACCGCGGCTAAACGAGTAATTCCTGGGTGGCCGCCGGGCGGAAGAGGCTTGCTCCCCTTGAAGCATCCACCTGTGTCGTGTCAACCCCAGCAAGGGAAAGGATAACGATGAACGAGTACGAAGCAAGGCCGTTCGCGGACCCGCCGCGCTGCGCGCCAACCCGCTGACGGCCGACGTGCGCCGCGGCCGGGAGGCGGGCTTCGACCAGTACCTCGTCAAGCCGGCGACGGCGGACGAGATTCACGCCCTGCTGGCGAAGCACAGGTCGCAGGGACCGTGAGGCGTGGCCCACGCCGCCGGAGCTTCCCAGGTCCTGGCGTCTGCCGGGGTTGCCTCCCTTCTCCCCCGCGGGCGGCGCGCGCCGACACCTTGCCCTTGACACCCCGAAGGCCGTTTCTATAATCCGCCGCTCGCTTCCTCAGCCATTTTTCCGCCGCACCCACCTTTCTCTGCCGGGGACTTGCCCCGTGCCGGGAGGAGACCGGGTGTGAGTCGCGGGGGAGGGAGCGACGGCCCTGCCGCACCGCGGGAGGGCCGCGGCACGGGGGAAGCGCCTTCTGGGTCGGGGATCGGGCTGAGAGGCGGAGAGGGGGGCCACGGCCGAACGGCCGCTGCCGCCGCCCGGTCGCTCTCCCAGGCAGAGCGGGAGGAGCCGTGGTCACGCAATCCAGGACACGAAGACTGGGCTACACCCTGTTGGCCGCCGGCGCCCTCGCCGCCGCGCTGCTCGCGCTCGGCCGGGACCGCGCCGCCGCCCAGGGGACCCTGCGCTGGGCGAGCGACGACCGCGGCAGCGCCAAGCCGATCGCCCTGAACGCGGACGAAATCACCACCTGGAAGGACCAGGGGCGGCGCCTCCTGCTCCTCAAGGGCACCGTCTGGATCGAACAGGGCGAGATCCAGACGCGGGCCGAGCGGGCAGTCGTCCGGGTGGAAGAGGCCGGTCAGACAACCTCGGGGCTCTACCGCCTCGACGTGTACGCCGAAGGCAACGTCACCCTCGCGGACGGCGTCAGGCCGATCAGCGGAGAGACGAGCGTGCCGAAGGCGCTGATCCGGCTCAACACGCGCGGCCAGATCAACGTCAAGACCTACAGCAAGAAGGTGACCCAGGAAGCGCTGCCGCGCGACCGCCTGTACCTCACCGCGCTGGCCGAATTGACGGCTCCGTCGGCGTCGGCCGCACCGGCCAAACAGGCTGCGCCCGCACCGGCGCCGCCGCCAGTCGTCGCGCCGCCCACCTGGGAGCCGCCCGCCCCGGCGCCCGCGCCAGCGGCCCAACCGGCGGTACCGCTGCCGGCGGCGCCGGCACCGCCGTCGTTCATCCAGCGCGTCTCGGCGCAGGAGGAGGCGCCCGCCCCGGCACCCCTGCGCGCCCAGCCCGTCCAGGGCGTGCCCCCCGGGGGCAACCCGCTGCCGCTGCCGCCCGTCCCGCCGGCCCCGCCCGGCCTCGGCCCGCCGCCAGGCCCCGCGCCCGCGCCGGCCCCTGCCCAGGGGCCCGACGGCCTGATCGAATTGCCGGCGCCCCGCCTCCTCGGGCCGGAGGTCGAAGCGCCCGACCCGACGCTGCGGCAGGTCATCATCCGGCCCCGCTCCTCCGAGCCGATCAAGGCCTGCAACTACGCGCTCGCCAACGGCGAGACGGCCGTCGTCGTCAGCAACGGCGTCATCGTCACCATCCTCGACCCGGAGAACAAGGGCGTCATCGACATCGAGGCCGACCGCCTCGTCACCTGGACGCGCGGCAACTTCCAGCAGATCTTCAAGGAGGCCCCGGCCCCGGAGGCGACCGCCGGCAAGCGGCCGCTGGAGTTCTTCCTGTCCGGCCACGTCGAGATCCGCGAGCAGAGCGGCCCCGACAGCCGACTGCTCCGCGCCGACGAGGTCTACTACGACGTCAACCGCGGCGTCGCCATCGCCACCGACGCCGACCTCGAGGTCAAGCAGCCCGCCCTGCCCGACCCGCTCCACCTGCAGACGCCCCGGCTGCTCCAGCTCAATCCGAAACTGTTCCAGCTCGGCAAGACGAGCGTCAACGCCAGCAAGCTGCCCTACGACCCGCAGCTCAAGCTGACGCTCTCCAAGGCCAGTCTGGAAGAGATCGACGTGCCCAAGCGCGGCCTGTTTGGCCTCGGCCCCCAGCGCATCGACCCCAAGACCGGCCAGCCGATCAGTGAGAAACAGAAGCTGTTCCGCGGCAGCAACGTGCTCATCTGGCTCGGCCCCGTCCCGGTCTTCTACCTGCCCTACGTCCAGGGCGACCCACACGACCCGCTCGGCCCGGTGCAGAGCATCGCGTTCAACTACAGCCGCCCGTTCGGCGTGGCGAGCTACCTCACCCTCGACGCCTTCAACCTGTTCGGCATCACCCCGGTCCCGGGCGAGCGCTGGCGCTTCAACGTGGACTACCTGAGCGCCCGCGGCCCGGCCCTGGGCACCGACTACCTCTTTGCCGGCAAGGACCTGTTCGGCGTGCCCAACCGCTACAACGGCGACATCAACGCCTACGGCATGTATGACCGCAAAGCCGACCTCCTCGGCGGCGACCGCGGCAACGCGAACCTGGTCGGCCCCCCGTACCGCACCATTCCGGTCACGCACCCTCCTTACCGCGGCCGGTTCACCACCGACCTGAACGTGCAGGAGCTGCCCGCCGGCTTCACGTTCCAGGGGCGGCTGCATGCCATCTCCGACCGCAACTTCCTGGAGCAGTACTTCAACGCCGAGTGGAACAACGACCTGAACCAGGAAACGATCGCCTACCTCAAGCAGCAGAACGCCAACTGGGCGTGGACCCTGTTCGGGCAGGCGCACCTGCGCAACTGGATCACCGAGACGGAGTGGATGCCGAAGGTGGACGGCTACCTGATCGGCCAGAAGTTCTTCGACCTGTTCACCTACAACGGCCGCGCCGAGGCCGGCTACGCCCACCTGATGCCGGCGCACCAGCCGCCGCCGCCCATCTCGATCACCGACCAGAACGTGGCCACCGCCCGCCTCGACTGGGGCAACGAGGTGAGCCTGCCGTTCACGCTGGGGCCGGTGCGCATCGTCCCCTACGTCACCGGCGACCTGACGTATTACTCCGAGGACCTGAACCGCAAGTCGCGCGGTCGGGCGTACGGCGGCCTCGGCATGCGCAGCAGCCTGCCGCTGTCGCGCCTCTTCCCCGACGTGGAGAGCGAGTTCTTCAACGTCAACGGCATCTACCACAAGATCGTGTTCAGCAGCAACTACTACAACGCGCACAGTGACACGCGCTACACGCGGCTGCCGCAGCTCGACCGCCTCAACGACGACACGACCGACCAGGCCCTGCGTGACTTCCGGCCCTACTCGCCGATCTTCCTCCCCGGCAACGGCGTGTTCCTCAACACCTCGGGGATCTTCCAGCCGCAGGCCTTCGCCATCCGCAACCTCGTGGACAACCGCATCGACACGATCGACACGATCGAGGTGCTGCAGGGCGACGTCCGGCAGCGGTGGCAGACGAAGCGCGGCTACCCGGGGGCGCAGCACATCGTGGACTGGATGACGCTCGACCTGAACGGCTCGTACTTCCCGAGCCGCGCCCGCGACAACTTCGGCGAGGACTTCGGCCTGCTGAAGTACGACTGGGTGTGGCACGTCGGCGACCGCTTCTCGCTGCTGAGCGACGGCTGGTACGAGCCGCTCGACCACGGGCCGCGCACCTTCACGTTCGCCGGCCAGATCGCCCGGCCCGACAACGCCTTGCTGCTGCTGGGCTACACGCACCTCGACCCGCTGCGGACGCGCCAGGTCACCGCGGCGCTGGTGTTCCCGTTCAGCTCGAAGTACTCGATGATGGCGACGTCCGGCTACGACTTCGGCAACAACATCCAGATCAACTCGTTCGTGCTGACGCGGGTCGGCACCGACGTGCAGGTGAGCATCGGCATCAACTACAATTCGATCCTGTCGAATTTCGGCTTCACGTTCGAGATCTTCCCGAACCTGCTGCCGGCCGCCAAGCGCGTGCCCGGCTCGGCCGGCGGGGCCATGCAGAGCTTCCAGGGGCGTTGACGGCGAACGGCCGGCGTAAGCCGGCTGGTACGTCACTCCGCGTGGGGTGACGTACCAGCCGGCTTACGCCGGCCGTTCGCCGTGTCTCTCAGGTCGCCGGCTGGTACGGCACTCCGCGTGGGGTGACGTACCAGCCGGCTTAAGAGATCGTCCAGCTTTCAGG
>JBBRPS010000355.1:0-9971 GCA_038227745.1 Gemmatales bacterium
GCCCAAGCCGACGCTGCCGCGCTCGCCGGGCCACCACGCCGAGTGGCTCCGTGCCTGCAAGGGCGGGCCGGTCGCGATGTCGAACTTCGACTACGCCGGGCCGTTCACCGAGACGGTGCTGCTGGGGAACGTCGCCATGCGCCTGCCCGGCCAGCGCCTGGCCTGGGATTCCGAGAACCTGCGCGTCACGAACGTCCAGGCGGCCAATCAGCACATCCGCCGTCAGTACCGCAAGGGCTGGACGCTGTAACCTGACACTCCCCGCCGTCTGCCGATCCAAGCCCGACGCGCCAGCGAGGGACCCCTCGCTGGCGCGTCGGGCTTGTTTGCGCCGCCATCAACCGGCCAGCGGAAGTCGGACCGTGAATCACGGCGCCCGCCGGACCGGCGTCGCGTCCCAGATCCGCACCTCGCCGGTCACCGTCCGGAACAGCGTGAACGCCTGCTCCTCGTCCGCCACCCCGGCGGCAAGCCGCGTCCCGTCCGGGCTGAACGCCACCGCTGACACCGCCTCGGCGGGGCCCCCCAGCGACAGCAGTTCCTGCCCCGTCACCAGGTCCCACACCTTCACGCCGCCGCCGCGGCCCGTCGCCGCCGCTCCGCCCGCCGTCGCCAGCCGCGACCCGTCCGGCGCGAACGCCAGCGCCACCGGCTCGTGCGAGTAGGCCTCGATCGTCAGCATCTCCTGGCCCGTCAGCAGGTCGTGCAAGGTCAGCGTATCGACGGCCGCCGCGGCGAGGCGCCGGCCGTCCGGAGAGAAGGCGACGCACGTCACGGGGGCGCTCAACTTGCGGACGAACTTCTCCTTGCCCGTGACCGCGTCCCAGACGCGGAGCGTGCGGTCCTTGGAGCCCGCGGCCAGCCACCTGCCGTCCGGGGAGAACGCCACGCCGGCCACCTCGTCCGCCGGCCCCTCCAGCGTGAGGACTTCCTTGCGCGTCGCCACGTCCCACACCTTGACCTGCCCCTTCTTCTCCAGCTCGCCGATGCCGGCGGCCAGGCGCCGGCCGTCCGGCGAGAACGCCAGGGCCTGGGCGACCCCCGGCTCGCACTTCAGCCCCGCCGTCGTCTTGCCCGTCCGCCCGTCGAGGAGTTCGACGTTCCCGAGCAGCGTGCCCGCCGCCGCGGTCTTGGCATCCGGGGAAAGGGCCGCGCAGGCGGACCGTACCAACTTGCCGCCGTCGGGGCCGCGGAGGCGCTCGCGCCCCGTCGCGGCGTCGCACACCCGCAGCCTGCCGGTCTGATCGACCGTCGTGACGGTGGCCCCGTCGGGGCTGAAGGCCAGCGCCCGCACCGCCCCACCGTAGTCCTTGATCGTCCGCGGCCCGGCGGCGCGGGCGGGGTCCCAGAATTTCACCGTGCCGTCCACGCTGGCGGTGACCACCTCCCGGCCGTCGGGCGTGAACGCGAGGGACTTGATGGCGTCCACGTGCCCCTTGCACTCGCCGCGCGGCCGCCCCGTGCCCGGGTCCCAGAGTTTGACTGTGCCGTCGGCCGCCCCGGAGGCGAGCGTCTTGCCGTCGGGCGCGAACGCGACCTCCAGGACGACCGCGCTGTGCCCGCTCAGCACCGCCCGCTCCTTCGCCGTGGCCGCCTCCCACAGGCGGACCGTCCGGTCCAGTGAGCCGGTGGCCAGCGTCTTGCCGTCCGGGGAGTAGGCCAGGGACGTGACGATCGTGGTGTGCCCCTTGAGCACGGCGCGCACCTGCCCCTTCTCCCGGTCCCAGAGGAGGACCCCGGCCTCCTGCTGGCTGACGGGCGGGCGGTAGGGGTGAGGGGTGAGCACGGCGGCGACCGCCAGCGTCTTGCCGTCCGGGGAGGGGGCCAGCACCAGGGGGCTGACCATGTAGCCCTTGACGGCGAAGCTCCCCGTCACCGAGACCGCCATGGACTCCTTTTCGCCCCCGTGAAGGACGTTGACCGTCACGTCGAGCTTTTCCGGGACCAGGGGGGCGGCCGGGCTCGCCTTACCCCCGTCCACGGGCAGCCGCTGCGCCAGCAGCACCTTCGACAGGCTCTGCAGTGACGGCTTCGCTCTCCCCTCGGCGGCGGGGACCAGGGGCTGCGGGTCGAACTCGGGTTCCTTGTCCGCCGGCCGGACGGCGATCAGCCGCAGTTCGCGGTCGCCCTCCGCGAAGGACAGCGAGACGACGGCCCCGGCCGGGGCGGCGAGGGTGCGCAGCTGCTTGCCCGTGGCCCGGTCCCAGAGGACGAGTGGCTTCGCCAGGCTCGCCGTGGCCAGCGTCTTGCCGTCCCCCGAGACGGCCATCACCACGAGGTGGTCCGGCTCCGCCTGATTCCCCCGCGGCCGGCGCTGCGGGTGCCAGCGCAGGGTGAGGCGGTCGCCGTGCGCCAGCCGGTCGAGGTAGTGCCACTCGAAGCCGCGCAGGTCCGGCTGGCCGGGGCGCGGCCGGTGCCGCTCCATCAGGCCGGCCTGGCGGGCGACGTTGTCGGTCTGCCAGGCGACGTGGGCCAGCTGCATGTCCGCCGCGTACAGCACGCGCCGCGCCGTCTCCTGTGCGGCGTGCGCCTTGAGGCGTTCGACCTCGGCCTGCTTCTCGTACTGGCGCAGCTCGAAGAGTTTTTTCCGGGTCTCGTCCGCCGCCTGCTGCTTCTGCTGCTGGGCCGCCCGCAGCTCACCCTGGGCTTTCTCCAGGTCCTGGGCGGTCTCGGCCCGCATCTCGGCGTTGTGCCACAGGAAGCCGGCCAGCACCAGGAGCGTCAGCACCGAGACGCTGCTGACCGCGGCCAGCGCCGACGCCGCCGGCCGACGCCGCGCCCACTTGACGGCCCGCTCCCAGGCGCTGCTCGGCCGGGCGTGGATGGCGTCGCCGGCCCGCCAGCGCTCCAGGTCGCGCGCCAGCTCCTCGGCCGAGCCGTAGCGCCGCCTCGGGTCTTTTTCCAGACATTTCAGGCAGATGGTTTCCATATCGGCCTCCACATGGGGGTTGTGCTTGCGCGGCCGCTCCGGCTCCTTGTCGAGCACGAGGAGGAGCGTGTCGAGCGAGGAGTCGGCCTTGAAGGGCGGTTGGCCGGTGAGCAGCTCGTACAGGATGGCGCCGACCGAGTAGACGTCGGCGGCGGTGGTCAGGCCGGCCCGGCCCTGCGCCTGCTCGGGGGCCATGTAGCTGGGAGTGCCGACGGCGGCCCCAGTCTGGGTCAGGGGGTTCGCCCCGGGCTGCGCCCCGGCGGCGGCCACGCGCTTGGCGAGGCCGAAGTCGGTGACGTGGGGGTGTCCCTGGGCGTCGAGGAGGATGTTGGCGGGCTTGAGGTCGCGGTGCAGGATGCCGCGCTGGTGCGCGTAGTGGACCGCCCGCGCCACCTGCGCCACCAGCTCGGCCACCCGCCGCTGGTCCTCCCGCCCCACGGGGCGCGGCCCGTGGGCCTTCAGGCCGCCCCCCTCGATGAGCTTCATGCTGAAGTAGTGCTGGCCGTCGTGGTGGCCGACCTCGTAGATCGGCACGATGTTCGGGTGGTCGAGGTTCGCGGCCGCCTCCGCCTCGGCGCGGAAGCGGGCCACGTCACCCGGGGAGGCGAGTTGTCCGGCGAGGATCATCTTGAGGGCCACGACCCGGTTCAGACGGATCTGCCGGGCCCGGTAGACGACGCCCATGCCGCCGCGGGCGATCTCGCCGAGGATCTCGTAGTCGCCGAAGGTGCCGGAGGCGGCGTGGCCGGCGGATTGAGCTGGGGTAGTGGCGAGCGTCTCAGCTCCTGAGCGGAAGGGGGCCGCCGCGCGGAGCATGCGGTCGTGGTCGGCGAAGAATTCGCGCAGGCCGTCCGCCAGGTCGGGGTGGGCGCGGAGCAGCTCGGCGCGGTCGGGCGGCCGCCCGGCCGCGTCGGCCTCCAGGTAGGAGGCGATGACCTCGTGCAGGCGCCCGTCGTTCGCGGCAGAGGCGGGTTCGAGAGGCATGGGTTACTCCGATTCGTTGAGGAGGCCGCGCAGGGCCTTGAGTCCGCGCTGGAGCAGGCCGGCGACCGAGGCGGCGGTGCGGCCCATGCGGGCGGCCGCCTCGGCGAGGGTCAGCCCCTGCCAGTAGTGCAGCACCAGGGCCTCGCGCTGGGCCTCGGGCAGGGTCGTCAGGGCGTCGGCCAAACGCAGCAGGTCCTCGCCGCGCTGGGCGTGCTGGCTGGGCGAGGAGCCTTCGGAGACCAGCCAGGCCTCCAGGCGGCTGGAGGATTCGTCGAGCGCCGCCTCCAGGGAGCGCTCGCGGGCGGCGTCGCGCTTTTGCCGGCCGAGGGCGCGCAGGGCGTCGGCGAGGTTGCACGCGAGCATGCGCCGCAGCCAGGCGGCCATCTCGGCGGCGGTGGCGCCGCGGAACTGCCCGCGCTGCCGGTGGGCGTCGAGCAGCGTTTGCTGCACGACGTCGGACGCCTCAACCCTGCCGCGGGCCTGCTCGCCCAGCTGCAGCCGCGCCAGCAGGAGCAGGTAGTCGCGGAATTTCTCCACCGCCAGGTCCTCGGTCCCGTGCTCCATGACTGCACCCCTACAGCAATAGCCGCCGTCCGCGCTCCGGTTGAGCGCGCGGGTACTCGTTTTTCTCCGACGGAGACCGCGGCGGCGCCCACGCCAGCCGTGCGCGTTTCCGCGCCGGCGCGAATTCCTCTCGCGCCGGACCAATGCCCGGGAAACATTCTATACTAGTTGTGCAGCTTCGATTCTCGGGACCGGAGGGGCACCGTCATGTGTGGGATCGTCGGATACACCGGCCATCGTGAGGCCGAACCGCTGCTGCTCGAAGGGCTGCGGCGCCTGGAATACCGCGGTTACGACAGCGCCGGCGTGGCGACCGTGGCCGGCGAGCGCCTGCGCGTTCGCAAGAGCGCCGGCCGCATCGCCGAACTGGCCGCCCTGCTGGCGCGCCAGCCAGCCCCAGGGACGCACGGCATCAGCCACACGCGCTGGGCCACCCACGGCGCCGCCACCGACTACAACGCCCACCCCCACCTCGGCGGCGACGGCGTCGTCGCCATCGTCCACAACGGCGTTATCGAGAACTATACCGTCCTCAAGAAGCAACTGCAGGCCGAGGGCTACCTCTTCCGCAGCGACACCGACAGCGAGGTCATCGCCCACCTGATCGCCTCGTACCTCAATGGCGACCTGCTGGAGGCGGTCCGCAAGGCCATCGCCCACCTCAAGGGCACCTACGGCCTCGCCGTCGTCAGCCCGCGCTTCCCGGGCGTGGTCGTCGGCGCCCGCCTCGGCAGCCCGCTCGTTCTCGGCGTCGGCCAGGGGGAGAACTTCCTGGCGAGCGACCCCAGCGCCCTGCTCGGCCACACCGACCGCGTGGTCTATCTCAACGACCACCAGCTGTGTGTGCTTACCCCCGAGGAGTGGAAGGTCACCAGCAACGGCTGCGGTGCGCCCCAGGTCGAGATCCACCAACTCGACTGGGACCCGGGCGACACCGACAAGGGCGAGTACGCCCACCACATGCTCAAGGAGATCTACGAGCAGCCCGAGGTGATCGAGCGCGCCATGGCGGGCCGGCTCGACGAGGCCGAGTCCACCGCACACTTCGGCGGCCTGAACCTGACGCCGGCGCAGCTGCGCCAGGTGGATCGCATCATCCTGACCGGCTGCGGCACCAGCTACCACGCCGGCCTGATCGGCGAGTACCTGTTCGAGACGCTGGCGCGCATCCCCGTGGAGGTGGAGTACGCCTCGGAGTTCCGCTACCGCAACCCGCCGATGGACCGCAACACGATCGTCATCGGCATCACGCAGTCGGGCGAGACCGCGGACACGCTGGCCGCCCTGCGCGAGTGCAAGCGCAAGGGCGTGCCGACGCTGGCGCTGTGCAACGTGGTCGGCAGCACGATCGCCCGCGAGGCCGACGGCGGCGTCTACCTGCACGCCGGTCCCGAGGTCGGCGTCGCCTCGACCAAGGCGTTCACCGCCCAGGTGACCGTGCTGAACCTGCTGGCCCTGTACCTGGGGCGGATGCGGCACCTGTCGAGCCTCGCGGGGGCGCGGATCATCAGCGAGATGCGTGCCCTGCCCGACCTGATCCGTCAGACGCTGCGGTGCCACGACAACGTCAAGGAGATCGCCGCGCGCTACCACCACGTCCGCAACTGCCTCTACCTGGGCCGGCAATACCTGTTCCCGGTGGCGCTGGAGGGGGCGCTGAAGCTGAAGGAAATCAGTTACATCCACGCCGAGGGCTACCCGGCGGCGGAGATGAAGCACGGCCCGATCGCCCTGGTGGACGAGGACACGCCGTCGGTCTTCCTCGTCCCGCGCTGTGCCCTGTACGACAAGGTGATGAGCAACCTGGAGGAGATCAAGGCGCGGCGCGGCCCGGTGATCGCGGTGGCGTGTGAGGGCGACGAGCACATCGCGGCCAAGGCGGATCACATCATCCATATCCCGGAGGCGCCCGACCACCTGCAGCCGCTCGTGACGGTGGTGCCGCTGCAGTTACTGGCGTACCACATCGCCCTGCTCCGCGGCTGCGACATCGACAAGCCGCGCAACCTGGCGAAGAGTGTCACCGTCGAGTAACCTCCAGATTCTCCTGTTTAGCCGCGGTTCGCAGAACCGCGCGGTTCTACGAACCGCGGCTAAACGCCTGCAGGAGTCCGCACATGCGCATCTGCATCTTCGAGGACCGGGGCGTCGCGGCCCTGGAGCCGTTGAGCCTGACGCGGCCCGCCTTCGACCTGAGGTGCGGCGCCGCGACTCTCCTCGAGCGCCACCGGCGCGCGTTCGGCGCGGACGAGATCGGCGTGCTGGTGCGGCCGGAACTGGCCGGCCTCTGCCGCGAGGCGCACCCGGGCCTGCCGGTCAACGACGCCGACTGGCTGCGGGCCGGCACCACCCTGCTCGTCAACGCCCGCTGGGTCGCGCCGGTGCAGCCGGTCGTGGACCTCACGTCGCCGCGCGTCGCCCTCGTCGGCAGCGAGGTCGCCTACGTTGTCCTGCCGCCGCCCGGCGTCCCGGAATGCACGGGGGACAACCTCGACGAGTGGGCCGACACCTGGAAGGATACCCTGCCGCGCACGGCGGCGGACGGCGTGCTGGCGCGCCACCTCTGGGACCTCGTGGACCACAACCCACGCGCCCTGTGCGAGGACCTCGGCTGGTTCCGCGACCGGCTTCAGGGCGGGCAGCGGCCGGCGGGTGTGGCGATCCTCGGTCCGGAAGAGGGGCTCGCCGTCCACGCCGGCGCGACCGTCGAGCCGTTCGTCGTCGTCGATACGCGCTATGGCCCGGTGCTGATCGACCGCGGGGCGGTGGTGCAATCGTTCAGCCGGCTGGAGGGGCCGTGCTACGTCGGACCGGAGAGCTGGATCCTTGGGGCGAAGCTGAGCGGCGGTACTGTCGGGCCATGCTGCCGCGTCGGCGGCGAGTTCGAGGCGAGCATCCTCCAGGGCCACAGCAACAAGTACCACGACGGCTTCCTGGGCCACAGCTACGTCGGTGAGTGGGTCAACCTCGGGGCGGGGACGCAGGTGAGCGACCTGCGCAACGACTACGGCGTGATCCGCGTCGCGGTGAACGGCGAGCGCGTACACACCGGCCTGACCAAGGTCGGCTCGTTCCTGGGCGACCACACCAAGACGGGGCTGGGCACGCTGCTCAACACGGGGACGGTGGCGGGCGTGTTCTGCAACCTGCTGCCCGCCGGCGGCCTGCTGACACCCGTCATCCCCTCGTTCTGCACGTGTACCCAGGGGCAGCTGCAGGAGCGCTGGGACCTGAAACAGATGTTCGCGACGGCCGCGATGGTGATGCGGCGGCGCGGCTGCACGATGGGCGCCGCTTACACCGATTATCTATTCGGCCTCTACGACCAGACCGCGGCGCTGCGCCGCCGTGTTCTCCGCGACAACGAGCTGCGGCTGCTGCGGCGCAGCGTGTAACGGCTCTCGTCTGTTGGCGGGTGGGTCGTCTCGTTGTGGTGGCAGCGCGCAGGTGTTCGAGCACTTCTTGAGGTTTGCGGCGACAGTATAACATGGGGATGGCAAGGACACAGAGGACAGGCGTCGTTCAGATCCGCACCAGGAGGTTTTCGCCCGAGGAGACTCAACGATGGGGAAAGTGGCGCGAGAGATGGTCGAGAAGGCCGGCATCAATGTGGAACAGCTGCTCAAGAAGCTGATCGCCGCGGCGGGGGCCGAGTTCACGACCTTTTACTACTACACCATCCTGCGGGTGGCAGCTATCGGCATGGAGGGGGAAGGGCTGAAGGAGATCATCGAGGACGCGCGCATCGAGGACCGCAACCACTTCGAGGCGCTCCTGCCGCGCATCTACGAGCTGGGCGGCGAGCTGCCCCGCGACATCCGCGGCTTCGCGGACGTGGCCGGCTGCCCCGACGCTTACCTGCCCGACAGCCTCAAGGGCGGCAAGTCGCCCACCGGCTCGTCGCTCAAGGATCTGCTGAACGTCCTCGTCGAGGCGGAGCGCTGCGCCATCCGCACCTACTCGGACATCTGCCAGTTCACCCAGCTCAAGGACCCGCGCACGTACGCCATCAGCGCGGCCATCCTCAACGAGGAGATCGAGCACGAGGCGTGGTTCTCGGAGTTCCTGGGCGAAGGGCCGTCGGGCCACTTCCGCCGCGGCAAGCCCGGCGCCTCGCCGCACGTCGCTCCGTTCATGACGGCGGACCATAAGTAACCCGGCCGATTGTCAGTGGCCAGAGAGGGCGGATGTCTTCTTTGGCCACTGACCCGAGCCCCGCGGGAGAGAGGCGTGGATCCGGTTGAGCAGGCCCATCCGTCCGGCGACACGGCCGGCCCGTGGGAGCGAGTCCTTCCCGGCGAGGCCCTGGCCCCTGGGGGGCTGACGAAGGTCCTCGTCGCGGGCCGGCCCGTGCTGCTCGCCCGACGGGAGGACGGGGCCGTGGCAGCGGCGTCCCCCGTCTGCCCGCACCGGAGCGAGGACCTGTCCGGGGGCCGGGTATACATGGGCGCGATCGATTGCCCGGCGCATCATTATCTCTACGACCTGCGCACCGGCGTCAACCTCTATCCGCGCAACGTCTTCCCCGCCGACCTGGCCGCCCGCCTGGAGCCGCTGCCGCTCTACCCGGCCAAGGAGGAGGGCGGCTGGATCTGGGTCGGCCCGCCCGAGGGGGAGCCGTGACCCGGACCCAGCGGCAGATCGAAGCACACCGCAAAGGGACGCTGTGTATCCAGGTCCGCGATCGCGCCGGCGGCCCCTGTGCCGGCGTCGCGGTGTGGGCTGAGCAGGAGACCCATGCGTTTGGGTTCGGGTGCGTTGCGCCCGACCTGGGAGCGCTCCCCGCGTTTGACCGGCAGCGCTGCGGCGCCCGCCTCGCCGAGGTGTTCAACCGGATCGTGGCCGCCGGCCGGCCGGTCGATCCGGGCGTGAGCCGCTACGACGTCCCGGAGGGCGCCCGCCTGGGGCGTGTCCGCGTTGAACTCGACCGGCTCGCAGTTACTGGCCTGCCGGTGGAAGTCCACGTCCGGGGGCGGTCCGTCGGCCCCAGTGGCGGCCCCAGAGAGGCGGGCTCGCGTGAGCGGGCGGCCGCCGAGCGCGTGGCGGAGTTGTACACCCTTTGTTTCGCCCACCCGGCCGTCCGTGGGATCTTCTGGAGCGGGTGCTGGGACGGAGAGGAGGGGGTCGCGGGCGACGGTTTGCTGCGGTGTGACCTGGCGCCGCGTCCGGCCTTTCACTTCCTGCGCAAGTTGATCGACACGGTCTGGCACACGCGCGCCGGCGGGGAGACGGACGCAGACGGCCTGTTTCGGTTCCGCGGCTTCTGCGGCGACTACCGCATCGCCGCGCGGGTCGGGGAGGAGGCAGCGACGACTGCCCTGTTCCCTTGCACCAGCGGGGCGAGATCCGCAACCGGGGGCGCGACTCGAATCCTCCAACTTGCCGGGCCCGTCTGAGTCAAGTCACACTCCTCCTGTCGCCCTTCCCCGGGAGGGGTTGCGCGCGCCGCCGCATTCCTCTCGCACGTCGCCGCGCGGCGTGGTACAATCCTTCC
>JBBRPS010000356.1:0-9964 GCA_038227745.1 Gemmatales bacterium
GGCGAGGGGAACGGCACGGAGGGCAGGCAAGAGGGCCTAGCGAACTCTGCCGTAGCCCCCTCCTTTTCGGCGTAAGCTGCCTCGCCGTAACCCCTTAGCCTATAACCCCTGAAAGCTGGACGATCTCGTAAGCCGGCTGGTCCTGCACTCACCTTGGTGCAGGACCAGCCGGCTTACGCCGGCCGTTCGCCTGCGTGAACAGGCCCACCCGGTGCAACGGGTGGGCTTGCGTCGTGGGCGCCTAGATCCCGCGGCGCTTGACCGCCAGCTTCCCCGCGTCGATGAGCCCTTCCAGGTCACTGCGGCTCAGGTCACTGGAAGGGACGCCGGCGGCCGGCACCGGCAGCTGCGACACCCACGCGACTGCGTTCAGCAGCAGCGTGCGGAAGCTGCGGTCGGCCAGGTTGTCGTGCCTGTGCAGGCCGGTGAAGCCGAAACCACGGCCGCCGCCCGGCCGCTCGTACGCCCAGGCCATCACCTGCTTCTTGCCCGCCGATACCGCCTCCCACACGTCCGGGTTGCCGCCGCGCGGACTGGGCTTCTGGCCCTTGGCCTGAATCGTGTTCAGCGGCGGCACGGCGGCGAGGATCGGCGTCACGCCCTTCATCCCCTCCACGAAGCGCATGTGATAGTACCACTCGTCGCGGACGCTGAACGGCTTGACGCCGCGCGTCACCTCGTGCTTCGGGATGTCCTTGAACTCGGGCGTCCACCACGGGTTGACCGACCAGAACGGCTCGAAGTAGCCGCCCAGCCATTTCAGGAATGCCTTGCCCTGTTCGCCCTTGTCCACCTCGACGCCGAAGTGGATGGCCATGAAGCCGGCGCCGCGCTCGGCCGCCTCCTTGACCGCGGGGTTGACCGCCGAGCCGCCGTGGTTGAGCAGCACGATGACCGCGTCGGCGTGCTTGAGGTCCTTCGGCCACTTGTTGCGCGTGTGGACGACGGCGTAGGCGTCGGGGTAGTTCGCGTTGATCGTGCGGGCCAGGTAGATCGCGCCGGCGAGGAACTCGTGGTTGCCGCGGCCCCCGTGCGGGGCCGTGTCGGCGATGAAGACGATCTTCTTCACGCCCTTCGCGGCCTTCTGGGCCTCGTAGTCGTAAATGTCCCGCTCCGGCCTGTCGCCCTGTGCGGAGGAGCGGGCGGTCACCAGGAGGGCGGCGCCCAGGAGGGCGGCGGCCAGCCAGGAACGCGGACGGAGCAACCGTGAGTGCATGGAGGTGCGTACCTCGAAAAGCGGTGATGCGGTGGCGGGCAAGAGGGTCGCCGGCACGGCCGGGACTGCGGTCATGCTAAGGGGCGGGTGGAGCCGCGTCAATCAATCTTCCACCCCGCCGGTTTTTTCTTGCGGAGAGGCGCGACAGGGGGTAGAAGCGAGTTCATGGAGGCGGATCACAGCCAACAAGGCCGGACCGGGTGAGCCATGTTCCAGCACGGTACAGAATTGAAGGCGGCCGCGGCCGAACCGGGTGGCAGGCAACCTGCGACCACGGGGCGGTACATCCTCATCCTGCGCGAGGAGAGCGGGTCGGGGTCGGAGGCGGTGCGGGAACTGCGGGACAAGTTCGGCATCCAGGTCGTCCATCCTGGTGGCGGGCACAGGTCGGAGGAGGGCCGCAACGTCCTGCTGGAGGAGTTGCAGATCGTCGTCGTGGAACTCACGCCCGAGCAGATCGAGGCCCTCGGCTTCGCCCCCCCGGACTGGTGCCTCGGCGTCTTCCCGGAGGGCTGGCTCTCCCCGCTGGCGGACGGCGGCCCCGATCTGCCGTGGCGGCCCGGGCCTTCGGGCATCCCGGCCGATTACCTGCGCGGCTACCGGGAGGGCGTGAGGCAGTTGGTCGAGTCCCTCCTGGGCGCGGCGGGCCTGACCGCGCCCGGCGCCGGGGGGCAGCCGTTCGTCCCGGTCAACGTCCCGCCCGACATCGACGAATCGCGCTTCACCTGGGGCCTGCAGGCCATCGGGGCCGACAAATCAAACTTCCTCGGGGAGAGGGCGCGCGTCGCCGTCCTCGACACGGGAGTCGATCTCGATCATCCCGATTTGGAGAAGCGTGTGACCAAGAAGAGATCCTTCGTCCCGGGGGAGGACGTGCAAGACCGGCACGGCCACGGCACCGCCGTCTGCGGCATCGTGTGCGGGCCGCTCAGCCCGAGCAGCGGCCCCCGCTACGGCGTCGCCCCGGAAGCGGAGCTCTACGTCGGCAAGGTACTGTCGGACGCCGGGGTCGGCACCGAGGGATCCCTCCTGGAAGGCATCGAGTGGGCGCTGCAGCACACCTGCCACGTAATTTGCATCGCGGCCGGCGCGCCGGCGGACGGGTGGATCCCGCGGCCCCAGTACGAACGGGCCTGGCGGCGCGCCCTCGAGCGGCAAGTGATCCTGATCGCGGGGGCCGGCCAGACGAGCCGGCGCTCCCAGGGGATCCTCCGGCCCGTCGAGGTGCCGGCGAACAGCAGCGGGGTCTGTGCCGTCGCTGCCGTCGATTGGACCCACCAGGCGGCCGACTTCTCCAACGCGGGACTCTACCCCCCGGCCGGCGCGATCGACCTGGCGGCCCCCGGCGTGGCCGTCCTCACGGCCGCGTCGCGGACGGCCCGCATCCTTCCGCCGGCCCCCGGCTCGCTCTACACGCGCCTCAGCGGCACGAGTCTGGCGGCCGCCCATACGGCGGGGGTCGCCGCCTTGCTCAGCGCGGCCCGAGACCTGACGGGCATGGACCTCCTGCGCGCGCTACGGGAATCGGCCCGCCCGCTGCGGGACATCCCGCGGGACGTCGGCCGGGGCCTCGTCCAGGCCCCTTGAACGCGACCACCAGAGCCCATGGGTTGCGACCCGCGGGCTGTATTGCGAGAGTGTCTCTTCACGTCCCTGGCCGCACCTCACCCGAGAAAGGGGAACACGATGGCAGACAATTCCTCCGCGGACACCCTCTCGATGGCCCAGCCAGCCATCCGGGTCGCACAGCCCTGGCTGCTGGAGCAGATCCCGGCCTTCGCCGGCGGGGGGGAGCCGGCCGACGCCCTGGCGGGCCTCTTCAAGCTGCAGGTCGCGAACCGCCCCGTGGTGCGCAGCCTCAAGGAGCTGTACAAGCTCAACAAGCGCGACCTGCCCCCGAACATCGCCGCCCTCAAGGGCGACGTCTACCTGGTGACCCACGCCGTCGGCCTCATCGCCAAGGAGCACGCCGGCTGGATCGACATGGTCGGCTACGAGGCCTCCTTCGAGGGCGAGGGGACGACCGTCGAGTTGTTCCCCAACACGCGCTTCAAGGAATACTTCACGGCCAAGCTCCGCTTCGAGGCCGGCATCTCGGCCGACGGCTTCGCCGAAGTGCCACAGGTTTCCGGCAGCCTCGGCAACGACGTCGTCAAGCTCGGCGGCGGCGCCGAGATCCGCCTCAGCACGAAGGCGGAGGCGCTGGGCAACCTGACGTTCTCCATCCAGACGCCCAAGGTCCAGACTATCGGCAACGCCAGTTCGACGATCGCCTGGCAGTTCAACCAGGACGACCACCCGCTGGTCGGCGACCAGGTTATGGTGCAGACGCTCCTGGTCCCCAAGGGGTTCGAGTCGGTGAAGTACACCCTGAAGGCGTTCGCGGTCATCCCGCGCTGGTTCCGGCGGCCGGTGCGCATCGAGACGGAGCCGGTCGTCACCACCGTCCGCCTGCCCTGACCCAAACAAGGGGCGCATGGATTGATGGAGAACGCCGCCCAGTTCGAGATCCTCGACCTGGGGATCACCTACGCCGCCACGAGTGAGGTCTGGGTCTCGGCCCTCTCCCGCATCGGCGCCGTCCACGGGGTCCCTGTCGGGGTGGAAGGCGCCGCGCCGCCCGGCGGCTTCGACCTGTCCCCCGGAGGGCTGCGGGAGTGCGTCGAGCAGTTCCGCCGGGCCGTGGAGTTCGGCCGGCGGGACCCCGACCTGGGGCGCGCCATCGCCCGCGTGCTGGGGGAGCTCGCCTTCCGTGTCGAGGAGGTCCGCGCCCTGCTCCAGCGCACCCGCGGCGTGGCCGCCGACCGCGGCTGCTCGCTCGTCGTGCGCGTGCAGGCGGCGCCGCAGTCCCTCGCCGACCTCCCCTGGGAGCTGCTGCCCGACCCGGAGGCCGGCCCGAACCGCTACCTGACACTCGCCCCCAACACGCACGTGGCCCGGCTGGCCCGCGTCCGCACCTACACCGTGCGCGCCGAGCCGCTGCCCCCGCCGCTGCGGCTGCTGCTCATCCTGTCCAGCCCACCCCTGGGCGATGACGCCGACGCCCCGTCCTTCGACGTCTACGAGGAGAAGCGCAACCTGCTCGCCGAACTGCAGCCGCTCGTGGACGCGGGGCTGCTCGAGGTCGATGTCGAGGACCGGCCGACGCTGGAGAACCTGCGCCACCGGGTTATCCAGCGGCAGCGCGGCTACCACCTGGTCCACTACACCGGCCATGCCCGGCCCGACGCGGTTCGGCTGGAGGCGGGCCGCGGCCGCGGCGAGTGGGTCCCGCGGGACGCCTTCAACGACCTGCTGCGCTCCTGCCCCCAGC
This sequence comes from Gemmatales bacterium, assembly GCA_038227745.1. Lineage (GTDB taxonomy): Bacteria > Planctomycetota > Planctomycetia > Gemmatales > Gemmataceae > DASPXY01. Next base: position 4,530 of record JBBRPS010000356.1, read on the forward strand.
TGCGGCTGGTCTTCTTCGCCGGCTGCGAGACGGCGCAGGCCCCGGCCGCCACCGACCCCGGGCGCTGGCGCGACGCGCTGAGCCTCGCCGACCTGTGCGTCCGCGACGCCTGCCCCGTGGTCGTGGGCATGCAGGCCCGGCTGCCGTTCCCCGCCGAGCGCCTCTTCACGCGCTTCTTCTACCGGGGCCTGGCGGGCGGCCGCAGCGTCGCCGAGGCCCTCTCCCTCGCCCGCGCCGCCGCCCACGACGACCCGCACGCCGGCCGCGGCCAGCTCGCCTGGGCCGTCCCCTCGCTCTTCTTCGGCGGCGAGCCGCCCGGGCGCTTGCTCGACGGCCGCCCGCCGCCGCCCCCGGCCCCGCGGCGGCCGCGCGAACAGCTGAAGATCGACGTGGATGAGGGCGAGCGCGAGTTCTTCGCCCGGCACATCGACCTGCGCACCGCGGTGGACTTCCTGACGGGGCGCACCCCGGGCAAGCGCGTGCTGTGGATCTGCGAGCCGGTCGGCGGGGAGAAGACGCGCCTCATCGACCGGGCCCTGGAGGACGTCGGCGAGGCGATCGACTACCTCCTCTTCGTCCCGGTCGGCCACCTCCTCGGCAAGCCCGACCCGGTCCTGTACCTGTGCGGGCTGGTCGCCGAGTTGCTGGGGCGCCGCGACGGCAAGGCCCGGCGGAAGCAGGACGACTGGGGGCCGGCCGACTGGTGGGTCCGCCTGGTCGATGAGGTGGTGTGCAAGCCGTTCGCCGTGGTCCTCGACGCCAGCCGCGCGGCGTCCCCCGCGGACCTGGAGCGGCTGGCGGCCGCCCTGCGCACCCTGGCCCAGCGGCAAAACGCGCGCCTGGTGGTGCTGAACCCCCCGACGCACGACCCGCCGCCGTGGGACGGCCTCGCCGGCCGGGTCGAGCTGGTCAAGCTGAAGCCGTACGATCCGGACGACGTCCTGCGCTGGGTCGGGCGGAACCGCCCCGCGCTGCTGGACGGCCGGTTCGACAGCCCCGCCCTGGCGGCGAAATTCCGCGAGCTCGGCCCCCACCTGGAGCACTGGAGCGCCCTGGCGGAAGAGGCCGACCTCGACCGGAACGCCAAGATTTCCATGCTGGTCGAGAAGGCGCTCCGCCGTGCCGGGGCGGGGCCTATTTCGGGGGGGCCCGAGGCGAAGACGCCGCCGGGCGGCCTCGCCCCCCTCCGGGTCGCGTGCGCGGGGCCGGACATTGAGGGGCGGCAGAAAGAGTTCGCCGACGCCCTGACGGTGCAGGCCGGCCTGCACGGCGTCGGCGGCCGCGTGGTCGGGGCCGCGGCGGGGGACGTGTCGGCCGGCCTCGGCCGCCTGCTCGACCTGCCCTCCCCCTTCGCCGACCGAAAAACCGCCCCGGACGGCAAGGTGCTCGGGTGGCTCAATGAAGCCCTCGGCGCCATGGCCGATGTCGTCCTGCTCGACTTCGCCTCCGCCGGGGCCAACACGGTGGTCGATCTCCTCTGGCGGAGGGTCGCCCGGGCGGCGGCCGCGCAAGGGGTCCTCGTGCTCGGGTGCGGCTCCGCCGCGCCAGTCTACCCGGGGTGGCTGCCGGAGGTCCTCGCCGCCGGCCCCGCGCGGGACGGCCGGGTCGCCCCGGGCACGCACTGGGATCCGGGGGCGGGCAAGCCGGACCTGTTCGCCCCGGAGTCCGTCGCCGGCACCCCGCTCGCGTCGGTCGTCCACGACCCCCAGCGGCAGGGGCCTGCCCTCGCCGCCCTGCACGTGCTGACCGCGGCGGTCCTGGTCTGGGCGACCGACCGTAGGCTGAGGGCCGACGACGTCCGCGCCATCCTCGTCGGGACGGCCCGGGAAATGCCGACGCCCGAGGGAGTGCCGGGGCCGGCCCCCCGGGAACTCGACGTCGAGGCCGCCCTCCGCCGCGCCCGCACCCGCTTCGTCCTCGAGGCGCTGGCGGCCGGCCCGCTCGGCGTGGACGGGCTGGTGTCTGCCTGTCCCTTCCCCACGGGCGTCACGGTGCGCCTGGTGGACAGGCTCGTAGAGGAGAACACTCTCGTGAAGGCGGTCGGCGCCGCGGGCGAGCACTACTCGCTCCGCGGGCAGGCGGAGGGCGGGCCGGCGCCGGCGTAGCCTTCCCGGCCCACGACCAGGAGTTGGCCCGCCCGCGCCGGCGCCCCGGCGTAGAGGCGCAGGACGTCGGGGGCTTCGACCGGCCCCGCGAGGGTGCGGCACCAGTCCAGTAGCCGGGCGAGGTACGCCTCACGGTCCGGATCCCAGGACACGTCGGTGGCGACGCGGAAAGCGACGCGGCTCAGCGCGGCCGTCGCGAGCCCCCACAGCGGACCGTCCCGCGTGATGAAGTACAGGCGCTCGAGGAACACACCCTCGTCCGGCTCAGGGCAGAAATGGCGGAACGAGTCGCGGGTGAGAACGAAGGCGTCGCCGTCCTGGCGGTGGACCGCCGGGCGGTCGAAGTGGCCCGAGGGGAAACGCCGTGTCCGGTAATGGGCGGGGTCGTATTGGTCCGCCGCGACGGTCAGCCAGGCCAGGTTTTCCTGTCGCCCGCGGAAGCCGTGCCCCAGGTCGTTGGGGTTCCGCTTGGCCTCGACCACCGCCAGCACCTCGACCGGGTCGCCAAGGCCGAACGGCGGCCGGACGACCAAAAGGTCGAACTCGGTGCGGGCCGCGCCGAGGGTCACGCCCTGCAGAACACGCACGCCCTGTTCGGTGCCGCCCTCCGCCCCACCCGGGACCAGGTCGGGTACGATGCACTCCCGGGTCAGCCGCAGCGCGAGTTCCTCGAAGGCCTCGCCGGACTGCCCGGAACGGCGTCCCTGCTGTTTGAGGAGGTCGGCCAGGCGGCCCTCCTCCTGCTCCAGCCCAATTACAGAGCGGCATTGTTGTAACTCCGCGTCGAGCCGGAGGAAGGCTTGTCGCGGGAGGCAGGCGCCGACAAGTCGCGCCTGCTCGTCCTCCAGGGCGCGTCGCCGGGCCTGGAACGTATCCCGCTTCTCTCGCAGCGTCGGCCGGTCCTCGGGCGCGGCCCGTTCCAGCGCCGCGGTCAGCCCGGAGACGGCCTTGCCCGTGCCGAGCAGCTCGCGCTCCAGCCGGCAGAGGCGGGCGAACTCCGGCGTGGCGGCGTCGGCGGCCGCCGCACGCCGCCACGCTCTCTCCAGGCGCCGCAGGTCGGGGTGCGCCCGGCGCAGGTCACGCATCCGCACGCGCTGAACGAACACCGGGTCCTTCTCCCAGCGGGCGAGTTGGCCCGCCAGCCAGCGGCGAAAGCCCTGCAGGTCGAGGCCGCGCAGGTCGAGCGTCTGCTCCGCCAGGAGGCGGCGCAGCTCGTCGGGACCGCGCGTGACCTTGCCCGCAAAGTCCACCTTGGCACCCTCGATCGGGCGAATTCCAGGGACGGTACCCCCCTCTTGCAGTATACCCGTGCAGGCCCGGTCCGAGGCCGGCGCTGGCCGAGGCGCGCCGGCGCGGCTACTCTAAGGAGCGATGAGGCCGTGCCCGCAGCCTCCGGGCGGCAGCGTGAAGCCCGGCAGCCGGGCGGCCGACAGCAGGAGAAGGGAGTTACCGGAATGCGATACGTACTGGCGGCGACGACCGTGGTGGCCGTGGCCCTGGCCGGCTACAGCACGGCCGACGCGGGGGCCAAGGGCGGCAAGATCCGCTGGTCGAGTAACAAGGACATTCAGAACGGCAAGCCGGCGATCAAGGTGCCGCCTGCCCAGGAGAAGAAGGAGGGCACGGCGGTCCTCAAGATCGTCTTCAAGGCGAAGGAGCTGGCCGAGTTCTGTGTCATCGGCGACGGCGACACCGACCTGGACCTCGTCGTCCTGGACGCCAAGGGCAAGGTCGTCGTGAAGGACGTCGATCCGGCCGAGCGCGGCTCGGACATCTGCATCTGCCGCTGGACGCCCGATGAGGAGCAGGAGTACACGATCGTCATCGTCAACAACGGCAAGGTCTACAACCTCGCCCAGGCCGGCTGCAATTAACCACTATCGAGCAAAACGCCGTGCCCCTGCCTTTGGCGACTTCACGCCGTGCCCGCGCTCGAGAGCCCCTCCAGCTCGTCCGCCTGCAGCGGCCGATCGAAGCTGCCACCCACCTCGTAATCGCCACCCGCCAGCTCCGCGCCGTGCGTCAGCCGCAGCCGCGCCACCACGCGCAGGCCGCGTGCCCCGTTGAGCAGGGCGACTTCCAGCACGCGCCCGGGCCGCAGCGGACAGCCCGGCCGGGCGATCCGCAGCCGGGCGCCCCCCGCCGACAGGTTCAGCACCGCCGCCTGCCAGGCGCCGTTGCCCAGCGTCGCCAGCACCTCGCACGCCACCGCCGAGCCGGCCGGGTAGCGCGGACCGCCGCGGCGCTCCACCCAGCCGCCGGGCGACTGCGGGGAGGTCTGGCGCACCAGCCCCGCGATCAGCTCGCCGCTCGACGGCCAGCGGTCCTGCGGCACCGGCGCCAGGGCACGGGCCACCGCCGGTTGCTCCGCCGCCCCGAGCATGCCCAAGTCCGGTGCGGGGCGCACGTGGCCGGGCGGGAACGCGGCCGCGGTGTCGGGGAACGGCAGCCGCCCGCCGCGCAGCACGCAGTAGCAGACGGCCAGGGCGTACTGGTCAGTGCGGTCGCTCACCCGGCCCTGGAACACCTCCGGCGCCGCGTAGGCTGGCGCCCCGGCGCGCGTGTGGGCCTTCTCGCGGAACGCCAGCGTGGTCGTCAGGCCGAAGTCGCTCAGCTTGACCGCCTGGCCGAACAGCAGCAGGTTCGAGGGCGTCACGTCGCAGTGCTGGACCGTGACCCACTGCCCGTGGACGAGGTGCTGGCGGACGTTCAGGAAGTCGAGGGCCTGGGCCGCCTGCGCCAGCAGCGGGCAGAGGTGGTCCGGTGGGATCGCCGTCCCCAGGTCGGCGCGGTAGACCTCCAGCAGGTCGGCCAGGCTGCCGTCGGCCAGCTCCATCGCCACGACCACGAAGCCGGACGCGCACCAGACGCGGTCCACGCGCGCCAGGTGGGGGTGGGGGAGCTGGCGCACCATCTGGATGGAGCGCAGCTCCTGGGGGGCGCCCTGGCCGCCGGGGCAGACCAGAAACTTGAGGGCGACCGGGCTGCCGTCGTCGGCCTCGGCCTCCCAGACCTCGCCGAAGGACCCACGGCCGCGCAGCCGGCGCAGGCGATAGCCGGGGTGCAGGTCGGGGGTGAGGCGGAGGGATGCGGTGAGAGAGGTGTCCGTCATGGTGATAGGATTCGGTTCTCCATTGGGGCAGAACCAGCGTAGCACGCCGGCCCGGCGTTGACAACCGCGTCCTCCTATCCGCAGGGTTGAGGAACCGCCGTGGCAGGCGCCGGGCAGCGCAGCTGCGCGGGCGCCTCGGCACTGCCCGGCGCGCAATCCGGACGCCCCCGCCCTGCGGCGGCCTCTGCGGAACATCTGTGGAAGACGCTGCGTCACCC
>JBBRPS010000357.1:0-9953 GCA_038227745.1 Gemmatales bacterium
ACAGGTTGACCGCAAGGCCAATGCGGGGGACCGCGTGCCGCGAGGTGCGTTGGCCAATGCTTGAGCTGTATGCGTCGAAAGGCGCCCGTACAGTTCTTGGGGGGCGGGGAGGCAGCAATGCCTCCCCGCTACCCGACCGGGGCGGAAGTCGAACCGCCACGCGTCGGACGAATCGGAACCGGCCGGGAGACGAACGGCCGCGCGTCAGACGAGTCGGGACCAGGTGGGAGTGTTCATGCTCTCGCCGGGCCGAGTGTGCCACGGTCGGTCGGCGTCGCGGTCGGTGTTGGCTCTCGCCGGGCGGAGTGTGCCTCGTGTCCGGTGGAGTCGCGGGTTGTGCGCTTCGGTGAGGGCTCTCGCCGGGCCGAGTGTGCTTTCGCCTCCGGCCACCTCGGTCGCGGCGGTGTGGTCGGCGGCGGGCCGAGTTCGCGGGTGTCGTGTGGGGTCGCGGGCTGGTGTGCTGCGGTGTTGTTGGCGGGCGGAATTCGCGGGTCGGGGTTGGTATCGCGGGTAGATGTCCCGCGGCTCCCGGACCGTGCGGTCGAGAACGGCATCTCGTGCATGTCCTGCCATACCGGCGGCTTCATCCCCGCAAAAGATCAAGTTCGTCTCCACATCGAGAAGAACCCCGCCTCTTTTTCAGCTCCGGAACGAGAGACGATCGCGGCTCTCTATCCGCCGGAGGACAAGCTGAGTGCCTGGTTCGCGAAGGATAACGACCGTTTCCAGAAGGCCGTGGCGCAAGCGGGAGGGAAGCTGACGAAAACGGAGTCGATCACAGGCCTTGTCGCACACTTCGAGAAGGAAGTTGACCTCGCAACCGCCGTGAGTGAGGTCGGCCTCCGGCCGGCTGAACTTTCCGAGAAACTCGCAGAATCGCCAGCGCTCTTGCGGATCCTCGGTCCGCTGCGCATCCTCGGCGGCACTGTCCAACGTCAAGTCTTCACCGAGGCCCTGCCTGCGCTGGTGCGGGAGCTGAAACTCGGCGCGATCGTGCCTCCCGTGCCTTGACGCCGCTTTCTCACCCTCCTTCAAGGAACCCGGCCGCACAACTCCGCCAGTCCGGCCACTCCCGCTTCACGGTCTCGACGCGCGACGGTACACTACGAACAGGCTTCCGCTCAGGGGGAAATTGGGGGCAGCCTCTCATGCCGCAGGGGGGAATTGGGGGCAATTGATGCCAATTGTCCCAATTTCCCGCAGCCAGCGCGAAACGGCAAGCCAGGCGCGCTCCGCCGACGGAGCGCGCCTGGTCACCCGTCGGCGAGGTCGAACAGGGTCGTCGGGGTCTCGGCGGGACGGCGGAAGGCGGCGGCGGACAACTCGGGGCCGCGCCCGTTCATGCCGACCTTGCGCCGCGCCAGGGCGAACAGCCGGCGAATGGCCTCGGCCAGGACACCCTCGCCGCGCATACGGCTGCCGAAACGGGCATCGTTGAGTTGGCCGCCGCGCAGGTCGCGGATGCGGCCGAGGACCTTCGTCTTCTGCTCGGGGAAGTGCTGCGTCAGCCACTGCTCGAACAGATCCGCCAGGCCGTGCGGCAGCCGCAGTACGACGTAGCCGGCGAAGCGTGCGCCCGCCTCGGCGGCGGCGGCGAGGATCGCGGGGATCTCGTGGTCGTTGAGGCCCGGGATGACCGGCGCGACGAGGACGCCGACCGGCACGCCCGCGGCGGCGACTTCGCGGACGGCGGCGAGGCGCGCGGCGGGCTGGGCGGCGCGCGGTTCCATGACGCGGGCCAGGCCGCCGTCGAGGGTCGTGATGGAGAGGAACACGGCGACGGCGTTGTGACGGGCCAACTCGGCGAGCACGTCCAGGTCGCGCGTGACGAGACGACTCTTGGTAACGATCACGGCGGGATTCCGGTAGTCGGCGAGGACTTCCAGGCAGCGGCGCGTCAGGCGCAGACGGCGCTCGATGGGCTGGTAGGCATCGGTGACGCCGCAGACGCCCAGGGGCCGCGGCCGCCAGCCCTTCGCGTTCAGCTCGCGCCGCAGCAGGGCAGGGGCTTCCTCCTTGACGAAGATCTTCGTCTCGAAGTCGAGCCCGGCCGACAGGCCGAGGTACTCGTGCGTGGGGCGCGCGTAGCAATAAATGCAGCCGTGTTCACATCCCCTGTAGGGGTTTATGCTGGCCTCGAAGCCGACGTCGGGGCTGTCATTCGTGACGATCAGAGAACGGGCGGTGTCGCGGAAGAACTGCGTCGTCGGCGCGGGGTCGTCGGGGTCGATGGCGTCGGGATCGGGTTCGCAGTGGATGCGCTCGAAGCGATTCGCCGGATTGGCGGCGGCGCCGCGGCCGCGGAGAGGGTCACCGTGCATCGAGGCCTGTCTCGCCGGTACACGCCGGCGGTTGTGCGGGACGTCGCCGGCTGGGAAGGGGGCGACGGCCACTCGGCCCACACCTATTCAAACGTTTACGATACCACCGAGATCGAGGGGTATCAAGAGGCACAAAGGGAGTTTTGTGAGGGACGGGTGAAGCTCTATGCGGCTCAGTCAGGGGTGAACTCGCGGGTACACTGCTCGGGTGTCAGCGGACGGTTGAGGATCGGGTCGCGGAACTCCATCTCCAGCAGCAGCACCGCCCGGTCCTGCGCCTTCTCCCCACCCCACCACTCGATGCGGTGCGGCCACAGCGTCTTCGCGTCGAGATAGATGCTGCACAGCCGCGCCGGGTAGCGCGGCCGCTGCCAGTCCGGCACGCGGGCCAGCTTGCCCGGGTCCTCCGGCCAGGCGCCCGTGATGCGGATCACCTCCAGGCCGTTCCAGCGCACGTTTTCGCGGGCCGGCGCCCGCAGCCGCTCCCGCAGCGCCTTGACCAGCGGCCCGACCCCGAGGAGCGCCTGGTCGCGCAGCATCTCGTCGCGCGCCGCGGCGACCGTCTCCACCCCCGCGGGCGGCTCCGGCACCGGCAGCGCCAGCCGGCCGATCGGCGGCGCGTCGTTCCCGAAACGGCGGGCTATCGAGAGGACGGCCCCGTCCGAGATGACGGTCAGTTGCCCGTCGGTCCGGCCCGCGCGTGTCTTCAGTTCCAGGCGCAGGCGGTGGCCGGGGGCGCCCAAATAGCGCCCGCGGACCTCGTAGATTTCCCCGTCGTCCCAGACCTTCTGCCAGAGGGCCATCTCGGCCCACACCAGGCGCGGCGGCGAGTAGGCCTCGGCGGCAGCGGCGAGGAGGCGGGCGGCCTCGGCGCTCTCCGCGGCGGAGGCGGGCCGGGCGAGGGGAGGCGAGGGGGCGGTCGGCCGCGACACGGCCCCGGTCAGCAGCAGTGCCGCCGCCACCAGCCCCACAACCAGGAAGAACGGATACCGCGCCATGGGAGACTGTTCCGGTTTTGACGAAAGTTCGGCCAGGCCGGGTGTCGAGTATAACCGCAGACGACCTGGCGATAAAGCCGAATGGGGCCGGGGGGTTTCCGCCCGTCCCGGGGAAGCGCGGTCGCAGGGGGAGGATCTCATGAAGCGGACGGCGGGTGCGTTCTTGATGGTGGTTGCCCTGGGCGGCTGCATGTCGGTCGAGAAAGGGCCGGAGACGGCCGGGCCAATGTGCAGCGGCGGCTGCGGCCAGGGCTTCGCGCCGGCCGCGATCCCCGGCGTCAAGGGGCCGTGGGGACAGGAGGTGCCCGTCACAGGCCCCTACGCCCCCCCGATGAACGCCCAGGTCGCTCAGTACATGATGAACCAGAGCGTGCCCCTGAGTCCCGCCCAGCTCACCGCCCTCGCCGGCGCGCGCAACCCGTCCGGCCTCGTCCAGGCCAGCGCCAACATCCCCAACCTGCCGGTGCCCCCGGGCGGCATGATGTCGCCCCCGGGAATGCCGCCGCTGCCGGGGTTCATGCCGCCCGGCGTGGGCGGACCGCCCGGCGCCGGCCCCGGCAACATGATGGCCGCCGTCGGACCGCCCCCGCCCCCCGGCGCCTTCCCCGGCGTCGGCCCGAAGCGCTTCGCCATCGCCCGCACCCAGGTCCGCTTCGGCCGCCCCTCCGGCATGCGCATCTCCTGGTCCAGCGTCGGCGCCGACGGCAAGCCGAGCTACCCGGCCACACCTCTGGAAGTGCCCGGGCGCTACAACTTCCTCCAGGCCGCCGTCTACCGCCTGAAGTTGAGCGGCATCGAGGGCCGGCCCGGCCTGGAGCTGTACCCGACGCTCGAGGTGGTGCCGACCAACCCCAAGACCGAGGCGTTCCTCGCCCACAACGCCGTCCCCGTCGAGTTCACCGCGGACGACTTCCAGCAGGTCGCCGAGGGGAATTATCTCGTGAAGGTCGTCTACTTGCCCGATCCGCAGTTCCAGGAACTGGCGGCGACGGGGACCGACGAGATCGTCTCGACGCGACTGGAGCCGGGGGCCGACCCGATCAAGGAGGCGCTGCGGCGCGGCAGCATCCTGCTGGTGATCCGCATGGGTAACATGGATCAGGAGGCGCCGAACACGCCGCCCATCGACGCCCCGCCGCCCGGCGGCGCGCCGCACGGCCCTCCCCCCGGTATGCCGATGTTCGCCCCGGGCATGGGCCCCGCCGGCCCTGCCGGCCCCGCCTCGATGGTGCCCTACGGCCCGAACGGCCCGATGTTCATCCCGATGCCGGGTATGGGCCAGGGCGGCCCCGGTGGTCCCGGCGGCATGGGCATGATGATGGGCGCCGGTCCGATGGGCGGCCCGATGGGGCCAATGGGCGCGATGGGCGGGCCGATGGGCCCGATGGGCGCTCCGATGAATCCGATGATGCCGCCGCCCGGCATGGGCATGGGGCCGATGGGGCCGATGGGGCCGATGGGGCCGATGGGCGGCCAGCCGACCGGCATCCCGGCGCCGCCCGGCGCAGCCCCGGGTCAGTCGATGCGTCCCCTGCCGCCGACGCCCGCCGACCCGGCGCCGGTGTCGAAGGCTCCGGAGAGCAGCGCGGTGCGCCAGGCGTCGGCCACCAGCACCCTGTCGGCGTCCGCTCCGTCGGCGCCCGCCGCCCCGCGGGCCGCGAGCAACACGCCGCTGCTGACGCCCGCCGCCCTGGCGATCCAGGACGCGGGGGCGAAGTGGTAGTGGACACGGGCAGGCGAAATCCCAGGCCCACGGGCGACCGCCCGTGGGCTTTTTCTTGGCCCCTGGCCCCCTGGCCCCTCTCCGTTCGGAGGCGCTCCCATGCGGCGAAGAGCGAGTTCCTTTGTCCGCCTTTTCCTGGCGGTGCTGCACGGCTGGCTGGCGGTCACCGGCGCCCCCCTCGGCGCCCAGTACCCGCAGCGGCCGGCGGCCCCGGGTTTCCCCGCCCTGGCGCCCCTCCTGTACGTGCGCTTCCCCGGGCCGGACGGCATGCGCGTCACCTTCTACCGCGGCGGCGGCAGGCCCGAGACGCTCGTCGCGCCCTTCACGGTCGGGCTGCGGCCCGGCTACGTCTACCGCCTCCAGGTCGCGAACCTCCCCGCTGACCCCAGCCTGGTCCTCGCCCCGACGTTGGAGGTACGCGGCTCGGTGCCGATGCCGGTCAAGATGGCGCGCGACAACCCCGCGACCCTGCCGCTGACCGCGGACGACTTCGCCGCCGTCCGGGCGGGGGCGCTGGTCACGCGCGTCATCACCGTCGAGCCACCCGGCGACGCCTACCCGGAGGCGACCCGGCCCGACCGCCCGCTGGAGTTCAGTGCGCCGCCGGGGCAGGAGGCGCTCGAGGAGGCGCGGCGGCACGGCCGTACGCTGCTGGTGATGCGCGTCGGCCAGCGCCAGCTCAGTCTCGCGGAATTGACGTCGCAGGGCGTGCCCGGCACGGTCCTCTTGCCGAACGAGCGGTTCCTGCCCCCGCCGCGCGACCTGCCGTGGGTGCCGTGGACGTGCGCGCCGGTGTCCGACCCGCGCCTCGGGCCGATCCCGCCGACGTCCGAGATCTGTTTCCACGACGGCGGCGACGTCGGCCCGCGCGCGGGCTTCGACCGCCAGGGCCGGTTGACGGGCCTGGACCCGTCGGACACCGTCGCGGAGTACGCCGACAGCCAGGGCCGTCGCCGTCTCGCGATCTCCAACCGCGTGTGCCTGTGCGTGCCGCGCTTCGTGGTGACGCGCGGCGAGTCGGTGCCGGTGAGCAACTTCGCCCGCATCGCGCCGGGCCAGACGACCGCCCCGCTGGCGCCGACGCTGTTCCGCGGCCGCTTCATCACCCTGGAGCAGGATCAGCGCGAGCAGCCGGTCCTGGTGGCGAGCCGGCAGCGGCCGGGCGGCATCCTGAACACCTTCGAGGCGGCGGTGCTCGGCAAGGTGGAGGGGGTGCGCATTGTCAGTCAGGCGGTCGAGACGGGCGCGGTGACCGGGACGTGTCCGAAGCCCGAGGTGGCGGTGCCGGAGAAGCCGTTGAAGCTGATCAAGTGGCCGGACCGCTGTGACGTCCGCGTCGGCGACGTGGTGACGTTCTTCCTGAAGTACACCAATCACGGGGGTCGGCCGATCACGGACGTGGCCGTGTCGGACAGTCTGACGACGCGGCTGGAGTACGTGCCCGGCAGCGCCCGCTCGGACCGCAACGCGAACTTCACCACGCAGGCGAACGAAGCCGGTTCGCTCATCCTGCGCTGGGAGATCAACGGCACGCTGCCGCCGGGGCAGAGCGGGGTCGTGAGTTTCCAGACGCGGGTGCGGTGACCGGGGTCGCTGGCATGGACCAGCCCGGACGTCCTGCAGGCCCGACGCGCCGGCGAGGGATCCCTCGCCGGCGCGTCGGGCTTTTCAGGGACGACCTTACTCGGCGAGGCACTCGCGCAGGAAGCGGATGCCGTGCGCGATGTCGGCCACGCGCTGCTCCTGGTCGCCGACCTCGCGCTCGATGCACAGCGGCCCGCGGTAGCCGACCTTCTTCAGCGTCTGCACCCAACGGCGGATGTCCACCTCACCCTTGCCCAGCGGCACCTCCTCGCCCCACGTCCCCGGCACCTTCGTCCGGATCGCGTCCTTGACGTGGACGCTGCGGATGTCCGGCGCCAGGATCTCCACCGCCCTTATCGGGTCGCCCTTGTCGTACAGGAGCATGTTCGCCGGGTCGAAGTTCACCTTCAGGTTCGGGCACTTCAGGTCATCGAGGGTCCGCCGCAGCAGGTCCGCCGTCTCCTGGCCCGTCTCGAAGGCGACCGTCACGCCCCTGGCTTTCGCCAGGTCGCTCACCTTCGCCAGCGTGTCGAGGAAGGGCTTGCGGTCGGGGTCGCCCGGCTCGGGCAGGAAGCCGGCGTGCAGCATCAGGTCGTTCACGCCCAGGGCGCGCGTACGGTCCAGCGCCCACTGCAGCCGCTCCAGCCGCTCGGGGCGGAGTTTCGGGTCGCCGAAGCCGCCCGTCTTCTGAATCGTCTGCGGGGTCGTGTAGTCCTCGCCGGGGAAGCCGAGCATGGCACCGGTCAGGCGGAAGCCGGCGGCGCGGGCGGCCTCCGGCAGGTGGTCGCCCTCGTCCCAGGCCGCGTGGTGTGGGTCGCCGCACGCGATCTGCACCACGTCGATGCCCAGACGGCCCAGCAGTCGCTGCAGTTCGGGGATGCTCTTGACCTGCAGCGACCAGCTGCACACGCCGATGGCCAGGGGTTCAATGGTCATGGGAGAGACTCCATCGAGGGAAAAGGGGCGGGTCGGACAAACGATCCTCGCGCCGGGATGAGTCCACACAAGCCCGAAGCGCAAGCGAGGGATCCCCTCGCTTGCGCTTCGGGCTTGTGTCCTTCTTTCCCGCGTCGAATGTATCCCGGCACTCTACACCAGCGCGCGCGCCGCCGCAAGCAGCCGCCCCGCCCGTTCACTTCTTCTTCGGCAGGACGGGCATCTGGGTGATGTCCAGGCCGCCGGCGCCCAGGCGGTTGTCGAGCAGGTCGATCCGCCCGTTCTGCCGCAGTCGCGCGTACAGCCGGCCCATCTCGTCCCACCACAGCGCGTTGAGGTAGTACGGGTTGTCCTTCCGCAGCCGCCGGTACTGCGCCAGGCGGGCCTCGAAGTTGTGCGCCTCGGCCTCGGCCATCACGCGCTGTTCGTGGACATAGGCGGCCGTCATTCTCTCGGTACGGAACTTCTCGGCCTGGGCCGCGCGCCACTTCGCGTCGGCCTCCTGCGACGCCTCATGGACGCGGCGCTCGATGCCCGTCTCCGCGCGCGTCACGTTCTCGAAGGCGTCCTTGACCTCGGCCGGCGGCGACAGCGACGTGACGCCCGCGTCCTGGACCTTCACGCCCAGGCGGTAGGGCGCGATCCGCTCCTGCGCCTGGGCGACGAGCCACTGCGGCAGGTCGGCCTTGCCGCGCAGCAGCACCTCATCGACCGTCCGCCCCGCGACCCACTCGGTGAGGGCGGCCTCGGCGGCGCGGGCGATGAGCGTATCGGCGCGGTCGGCGTGCAGCACGTAATCGACCACCTCGTCCACGTTGATCTTGTAGTCGATCACGATCTGCGCGTTCACCAGGTTGTGGTCGCCGGTCAGGAGTTGTCCCGGCGGCGTCGCGCCGTCGGGCTCGTCGCGGTCGGACCTGGCGTAGCCGAGGGTGACGCGCCGCACCAGATCCACCGCGACGCGGTCCACCCGGTCGAGGCCCCACGGCAGGCCGATGTACAGCCCCGGCCCCGGGCGGTCATCGAGTACGCGGCCGAGGCGGCGCACGACGGCGATCTCCCCCGGCTGCACCGAGGTGAAGGCGGTCAGCAGCGACACGAGCACGGCGAGAACCACGGCGGCGAGGAGGTAGCGCATGTCACTGCCCTCCGCCGGGCTGGGACGGGCCTTGCGGCCCGCGTTCCTTCTTCCCCGGGGCGGGCGGCGCGGCGGGGGCCAGGCCGGCCGCGGTCGGCGCGCCGGTAATCCCCGGCGGCATGGCGCCGGGGGTGCCGTTGGGCACCGGCGGCGAGAACAACAGGTCGAAGATGGGGCGGTGCGTCGAGAGCAGCAGCAGCGCCTTGTTCTCGCCGAGGATGCTCTGCATCTTCTCCATCTTCTTGAGGAAGACGTAGAACTCGGGATCCTGGCTGTGCGCCCGGTTGCGGATCAGGTCGGCGTCGGTGTCGGCCTGACCCTTGAGGATCTTCTCCTGGGCGCGGGCCTTGGCGAGGAGGTCGCGCACCTTCTCGTCGGCCTCGGTCTTGATGTCCGCCGCCTTCTTCGAGCCCTCGCTGGCGTAGTAGGCGGCCTTGCGATCGCGCTCACTCTTGATGCGGGCGAAGATCGACTCGCGCACCTGCTGCGGGTGGTTGAAACGGCGCAGGCGGACGTCCACCAGTTCGACGCCGTACTCGTCGCGCGCCTGCGTCTGCAGGCCGGCCATCAGGCGCTGGCGCAGGCTCTCCATCGTGCGATCGACGCGGTGCTCGCCCTTCTCGGTTTCCGTGGTGATGAGGTCGTCCATGCGCATCTGGCCGACGAGGGCGCCGAGTTGGCTGTTGAGGCGCTGGCCGAGGATGGTGCGGGCGCGGTCGGGCGTGCCCATGCGGCGGATGAAGCGATCGACGGCGCCGGCGTCCGCGTCCTTGCCGACGATGCGCCAGCAGACGTACGCCTCGACGGTCAGCGTCTTGTCGATGGTCTTGCCGTCGGGGTCGTGGGTGAGCAGTTCGGTGGCGGGCAGGTCGAAGTGCTGCAGGCGGCGGTCGAGGCGCTGGACGGACTGGACGGGCCACGGCCAGCGGAAGTGCAGCCCGGCATCGCTGTCCTGCGCCCCGCCGTCGTAGGTCGCCACGGGGGCGCCGAACTGCGTGACGTAGACGAACTCCGTCGGGTCCACCGTGAAGACCGACATGCGGGCCACGACGAGGAGCACGACGACGCCGAGCGTCAGCCAGAAGATACGCATGATGCCATCCCTCATATCTCAAAATCGGCGTCGGTTAGATCCGTTTGCGTTCGGGTGGAGCGGGCGCTTTGGAGTGCGGCGCTCGGCGCCGCTTTCGCTCTTTCTTTTCTGCCCCCCGAGGCCCGAAAAAAAGAAAGACAGAAAGCGGCGCCGAGCGCCG
>JBBRPS010000358.1:0-9939 GCA_038227745.1 Gemmatales bacterium
CCGGGGCCAACGCCCTGGCCGCCACCCTGGCCCAGGCGCTCGGCGCGATGGCCGTGATGACCACCGCCAGCGAGTCGCTCGGGCTGCCGGCCGTCGATCTGCTCGGCCGCGACTGGGGGTGGCGGCGCGAGGGCGACGAGCACCTGACGGCCGTCGCCGCCGCGGTCGTGCGCGGCGAAGCGGTCGGCGTCTGGCAGGACGCGGGTCGGCGCGACTGGTACGCGGGTTTCGGCCCCTGGCCCGCCTCGTTCGTCCACCTCGATGCCTGGCCGCCGAACCGCCCGTGGCCGGCGCTGCTGGTGATCTCTGACCGCCTCATGCCGGTGGAGGAATCGGGGCCGGTGGTCGTCTACCGGCCGCCGACGCTGGTGCTCGGAGTCGGCTGCCGGCGCGGCGTCCCGTGTGCGGAGATCGAGGAGCTGTTTGTGGAGGTGTGCCGGTCGGAGCGGTTCTCGCCCCTGAGCCTCGCGGTGGTGGCGACGGCCGACCTGAAGGCGGACGAACCGGGCCTGATCGAGTTCGCGGCGAAACACGGCGTGCCGCTGCGCACCTTCACCGCGGCGGAGTTGGCCACCGCCGGGCCGCTGCCGACGCCGAGCGAGGCGGTGCGCGCGCGGATGGGTGTGCCCGGAGTCGCGGAGCCGGCGGCGATGCTGGCCGCGGGGACGCCCACCCTGCTGATGCCCAAGAGGCGCGGGCGGCGCGTCACGATGGCGCTGGCGCGGAGGGAGGCATGACGGTCTACTTCATCGGCGCCGGCCCCGGCGACCCGGACCTGTTGACGATCCGCGGGCGGCGCCTGATCGAGCGCTGCCCGGTGTGCCTGTACGCCGGCTCGCTCGTCCCCGCCGAGGTCGTCGCCTGCGCCCCGCCGGGCGCGACCGTGATCGACACGGCCCCGCTTCACCTTGATGAGATTATCGCGCGCATGGCGGAGGCGCACGGAGCCGGCCGGGACGTGGCCCGCGTCCACAGCGGCGACCCGGCCATTTACGGGGCCATCGCCGAGCAGATGCGCCGCCTGGACGAACTGGGGGTTCCTTACGAGGTGGTGCCGGGCGTGTCGTCGTTCACTGCCGCGGCGGCGGCGCTGGGCCTGGAGCTGACCCCGGCGGGCGCGAATCAGACCGTGATCCTGACGCGCGCCGCGGGCCGGACCGGTGTCCCGGAGAACGAGTCGCTGGCCGAGCTGGCGCGCCATCGGACCGGCCTGGTACTGTTCCTCAGCGCCGCGCAGACCCCCGCGGTGGTCGAGGCGCTGACGCCGCACTACGGACCCGATGCGCCGGTGGTGATCGCGTACCGCGTCTCGTGGCCGGACCAGGCGATCCTGCGCTGCACGCTGGCCACGCTGCAAGAGACGCTGGCCGAGGCGAAGATCCGGCTGACGGCGCTGATCCTCGTCGGCCCGATGCTGGAGCCGGATCGCGCACGGAATAGCCGCCTGTACGACCGAGCGTACAGCCACCGCTTCCGGCGCGGGGAGGCGTGAAGGGGCACCGGGTCCTTCGCCACCGCGTTGAGTACACCGTCTCCACAACGGGCTCCATTTTCCGGAAATGCTCTTGCCGCAGGTCCAGCAGCCGCTACGATTGATGTTGAGACTCAATCTCAATAGTCCACTTGAGATCTGAGACATCCTGCCGAGGACGCTCCGCTACCGCAGTGAGGGCGCTGATCGCCTCCCTCACATCCGTTCGCAACGCGCCTCTCTACTTTTCCCCACTCCAAAGGAGGGCGTTGCCGTGCGCGCGCGAACGAACCGTCATGCCTTTACCCTCATTGAGCTGCTGGTGGTGATCGCCATCATCGCCATCCTCATCGGCCTGCTTCTCCCCGCCGTCCAGAAGGTCCGCGCGGCCGCGGCCCGCGCCCAGTGCCAGAACAATCTCAAGCAGATCGGCCTGGCGCTCCAGAACTACCACAATGCCAACCGCTCCTTCCCGCCGAGCTACCTCGCCGCAGGGCGGTACTTCGACGGGGCCAGCGACACGGCCCCCGGCTGGGGCTGGGGGGCGTTCCTCCTCCCCTACTTGGAGCAGGGTAACCTCTTCCGCCAGCTGAACCTCAACCAGCCCGTCCAGAACTCGCCGGCCATCCGGACCGTGGTCGCGGCGTACCTCTGCCCCGCCGACGTCTACCCGCCCGGGGCCTTCCCTGTCCCCGACGCCTTCGGGAACGCCCTCGCCCAGGCGGCCCCCTCTAGCTACGCCGCCTGCGTGGGGGGTGATGAGTCCGACACGACAGGCCCGGACGGCCTGGGCGTCCTCTACCGCAACAGCCGGACGCGGCTGGCCGACATCACGGATGGGACGAGCAGCACCATCCTGGTCGGCGAGCGGGCCTGGTCCAACGCCAACGGCATCTGGGCCGGGGCCATCGCGGGCGCTGTCTGCAAGCGGGGCCAGCTGAACCCTTGTCCGGGGAGCGGGGCGGGCTCCTACCCCGCCTCCGTCCTCGTCCAGGCCCACAGCCACCTGAACAACACGACCACGGACACCGACGGCGGGCTGGACGACTTCTCCAGCCGGCACACCGGCGGCTCGAACTTCGTCTTCGCCGACGGCCACGTCGCCTTCCTCCGCAGCGTCCCCAGCGACAACCCGGACGGCAGCTACACGCCGGATGGCCTGGTCTTCCAGGCTCTGGGGACCCGGGCCAACGGCGAGGTCGTTCAGGGCCTGGACTACTAACAGGCACCAGGAGGAGGGGGAGCAGGTGAGGTACTTCCTGTTGATCGGTCTGGTCGTGCTGTCGGCGGTGGTCGTCAGCGGTTGCGGCAAGGAGCAGCCGACGCTGTCCGGCGGCAAGCCGGTGAGCTACTGGGTCCAGGCGTTGCGGGACCCCAACGCCAAGCTGCGGAAGCAGGCGGCGTTCAAGCTGGGCAACGTCGGCCCCGCCGACCCGGCCGCCCTCCCCGCCCTGATCGGGGCACTGAAGGACCACGACGCCGGGGTCCGCCGCGAGGCGATCCTGGGCTTGCTGAAGTGCGGCTTCGGTGCCCGGCAAGCGGTTCCGGCCCTCGTGGAGCTTCAGCAGCACGACGCCGACACCCAGGTCCGTACCTACGCGGCCAAGGCCCTGAAAAACCTCCGGGGCGAGCCGTGATCGAACTCGCCCGAACACCGCCGGGGTTGCTCCGCCACCGCCGTGGGGCCTGTTCCCGAAAAGGGCCTGTCGTCATCTGCTGCCGGACATGACAGGACACGGTCACGCCCGCTCCGGCGGCTTCAATCCGACCGTCCCGAGCGCCAGCCGCAGGAAGTCGTCCGCCAGCTTCCGCGCCAGCTCGTCCGTCTCGCGGCGCGTCCGCTCCCACTCCGCAGCCGGCGTCCCCGGCGGACACGGGGCCGAGCACACCTCGATGTACGCCTTCGCCTTGGGCTCGGTGCCGCTGGGCCGCAGCGCCAGCCGCGCCCGCTCGCCGAAGCGGAAGATCAGGAAATTCCGGGCCGCCGCGTCCGTCGCCCCCTTGAGAGGCCCCATCCACGAGTCCTCGCTGCGCAGGTCATCGAACGCCGTCACCCGCAGGCCGGCGACCTCGCGCGGCGGTGAGCGCCGCAACTGGTCGAGCATCCGCGCCATCTGCTGCTTGCCCTCGATGCCCGTCATCACGATCGTCTGCAGGTCCGTGCGGAAGTAGCCGAAGCGCCGCTCCAGCGCGTGCAGGTAGTCCACCACCGACCGGCCGCGCCGCTTCTGATCCAGCGCCAGCTCGGCCAGCAGGAGGGCCGACGCCCCCGCGTCCTTGTCGCGGAGGTGCGGCGTCACCAGGATGCCGTGGCTCTCCTCGCAGCCGATCACGAAGTCCTCCGGCGTGCCGCGCACGTCCTCGTAGGCGCCGTGCTGCTCCAACTGCCAGAGGACCTCCGCAATGTATTTGAAGCCGACAAGGAGGTTTTCCACCACCTGCGCCTTGAAGTGGCGGGCGATCCGCGTCACCATGCCCGTCGTTACGAGGGTTTTGACGACGATCGGCGAGGCCGGCATGCGCCCCTGGTCCGCGAGGCGCTCCAGCTTGAAGTGGACCAGCAGCGCCGCGATGCTGTTGCCGTTGAGGAACGTCAGCGGCCAGTCGCCCGCGGGGCCGCCCTTGAGCGAGGTCGCGGCCACGGCGCCCAGGCGGTCGGCGTCGGGGTCGGTCGCCAGCACCAGGTCGGCGCGGGTCGAGCGGGCCAGCTCCTCGGCGCGGTCCAGCGACGCCGGCACCTCGGGGTTCGGCGTCTGCGTCACGTTCGGGAACTGGCCGTCCGGCTTCATCTGCTCCGGGACCGGCAGGACGCTGAAGCCCTGCTTGACGAGCACCTCCATCGCCGTCATCGCGCCGACGCCGTGCAGCGGCGTGAAGACGATCTTGACCTCCTCGCCGCGCGGCGGCGCCACCAGCGACTGGCGTCGGCACAGCTCGATGTAGGCGTCGTGCGTGGAGTCGTCGAGGAAGTGGACGCGGCCGGAGCGGACGGCGTTGGCCCAGGGGAGGTGGCGGATCGCCTTCACCTGCTCGACGAGGTCGGCCATGATCTGGTCGTCGGGCGGCACGGGCTGGCCGCCGCGCTCGTCGTAGAACTTGCCGCCGTTGTCGTCGGGCGGGTTGTGCGACGCCGAGATATTGAGGCCGCCGTGCGCCTCAAGGCGGCGGATGGCGAACGACAGCTCGGGCGTGGCGAGGTAGCGCGGACTGTTCTCCGGCAGGATGTGGACGTGAATGCCGTTGGCCGCGTAGACGCCGGCCGCGTACTGCGCGAAATCCTTCGAGCGCAGGTGCAGGACGGGGTTCGGCAGGGCCGGGTTGTAGTTCTTGCGGCGGTCCTCGAACTGGCGGACGTCGTAGGCGACGACGACGCGCAGTGACTCGACCTCGGGGAAGCCTTCCTTGAGGTACTCGCAGTGGCCCTGGACGGAGGCGCCGAGCGTCCACAGGTTCATGCGGTTGGGGCCGATGCCGACGGCGCCGCGGCAGCCGCCGGTGCCGAACGGGAGGATCTGGCAGAAGCGGTCGAGCAGGCCGGCCCACTGCTTCTGTGCGATGAGCCATTCGAGCTGCGGCCGGTAGGGGGAGAACTCCGGCTCGGTGAGCCACTGGCGGAGGTATTTGCGGGCCTGTTCCTCGATCGCGGGGCCCGCGTTGCTGGTCTTGAAGCCATCGGCGGCGAGCGCGAACAGGTCCATGCTGCGACCTCGTGCGGGAAGGGCGATCCAGGTGGGCAGGTACTCTACCGCGCGCCCGCGGCGGGGGCAACTCGGGAGCGGAGGAGGGGAAAGCCCACCCGTTGCAACGGGTGGGCTTTGCAGCCGTACTGTCCCCACTCACCCGATGAGGTTGCGGAAGGTGAGGTTGATGCGTTCGTCGACGGGCTTCGCGGTCTTGGGGATGGCATGGTGCCAGTGGTGCTGCAGTGTGCCCGCCATGACGAGCAGGCTGCCGTGCTTCAGCTCGTACTCGATCCGCGCGCCGCTCTTCTTGTGGCGCAGCACGAAGCGCCGCTCCGAGCCGAGCGAGATCGACGGCACGACAGGGTCGGTGCCCAGTTCCGGCTCGTCGTCGGCGTGAAAACCGATGCTGTCGCTCCCGTCGCGGTAGCGGTTAAGGAGGACGCTGTTGAAGGGCGCCTTCGCGGCCTGCTCGACGCGGCGGCGCACGGGGTCCAACTCCGGCGTCCAGACGAGCGAAGGGTAGGTGACCCCGGAGTAGGTATAGACCACGCTCTCGTCGGCGTAGAGTGCCGTCAGGCGCGGGAACAGGCGGTTGAAGCGGCCGCGCTCCTGCTTCCATGCGACGTCCCGCTTCAGACACTCGAAGAGTTCGTCGGCCTCAGCCGTGGGGAAGAAGTGCGGGTAATAGATGAGGATGCCGCCGTCCGCGACCTTCTCGGTGATGGGCTGTCGTGTGGTGCCTTCCATCTCGGCTGCTCCTTGTCAGGATTGGAATCCTGACCCACGACCCTTCACAGCGCGGCGTATCGGCGGCGGCGGCAACCAGACAGCCGACGAGGTCATGAGCGTTCCGCCCTTCCAACTTCCCAGGATACAGGAGAGAAGCCGCGCGCTCCACCGGATCGCGAAAAACTTGGAACGAGTCCCGTCGCGGTCTCCTTGACCCGCCTCCCTTCCTGACCTAAATGCAAGTACCGGCTAATATCCGATCCGGGCGACGAGATCTGCGGGAGAGGAGCAGGCATGGGCTACCGCGTCATTCACACCTCGACGGTCACCGCGTACGCCGCCCGTGGCGTCCGCTGCGCTCACTGCGGGGAGGACTACCTCTACGACGTCCGGCGCGACGCGGCGGAGTCGGAAACCAGCAGCACGCACACGGACAGCGGGGCCGCGTACCGGGCCTCGGAACGCGCCCACCAGGAAGTGCAGCTGCAGTTGCAGACCGCGATCGATCTCGTCCCCTGTCCGACGTGCGGCGCCTACCAGCCGGACATGGTCGCTTACCTCAAGCGGAAGTACCTGCGCTGGATGCTCTGGCTCGGCGTGCCCGCGCTGCTGGCGAGCTTCGTGCTGGGCGGCCTGCTCGTGGGGAGGGACTACAACCCGGAGAACATGCCGGTCGTCGCGGCCGCCCTGGCGGGCCTCGGGGGAGTGCTGCTGGTGCTGCGGGGAGTGCTGGCCGCCCGCTACGACCCCAACGCGGGCGACCGGGAGCAGTGCCAAGAACTCGGCAGCGCTCGCGCGTACCGCCCGATCGACGCGAACCGACTCGCCCTGGACCGGCAGCGCCGGCCCGCCGCGACGAGCCCCTGGGAGGTCGGCTCCGCGCTGCTGAATGCCGCTCGGTTCTGGTGGGTGGTCGGCGTGGGCGTCCTGATCGCGGGCGGAACGGCTGGGTTCCGCGCCGGCGACCAGATGCTCGACGCGGCCGACAGCCGCACCTGGCCGACGGCGAAGGGCCGGATGGTCGTGTCGTACTACGACGTGCGGCGCACGCCGGAGAAGAAGACCATTCTCTCCTCGACACCGGTGAGCAGCACGACCACGCTCGTCCGCTACCGGGTGACCCCGGCGAGCGAGACCGTGTACGCCGACATCCGCTACTCGTTCACCCTCGACGGCCGGACCTACACGTCCAGCAACCTGTGGTTCGGGCCGTCGTCCGCCACGGAGGACACGGTCCGCCGCTTCCCGCGCGACGCCGAGGTGTGGGTGTACTACAAACCCGGGGCGCCCTCGGTGTCGGTGCTGGAGCCCGGCCTGAAGTGCCCCCACGGCTACGTCCACGCGGGGATCGCGGTGGGCATCGTGCTCCTGGGATTCGGCATGTTTTGCTGCGGGATGCGCAAGTACCGCCGCCACCAGCAGCTCAAGGAACCGTGGCACACGGGCCGCCCGACGTGGCGGGAGACGGCGCCGGTGCCCGTCGTCGGTCAGCCGGTCATCCTGTCCTGAACGGACTCACCGCATCCCTGAAGCGGGAGGCAGCGCTTACTATCGGACGATCCTGGAAGGGCCGGGAGGTTGAGCGAAACAAGGGCCCGCTGGGGCCGGTGATCGCTCGCCGGCTCGGGCCACAGCCCGGCAGCCACTTCGTCAGGCATTTCGGCCATTCTTCAGGAGAGCCACCAGGTCCACGATACCGCCTTGCTTGACCTGTTCCACGAGGCGGAGAATCTCATCACCTCCCCCTTCGGGCCAGACTTTTTCTCCCAGGGCCTCCAGTCTTCCGAGGTCGATCGACTCCTGGTCCTTGTCCGTCGAGTGTGCCACCATCCAGGAAAAGTCGAGGGCGTCTTGCAGCCTCTTCTTGACGTCGCGGCTGGAGGTTAGCATCGCCCCGTACTTGTTGGCGAGGGCGGCCTCCAGGGTCGGGATACGGTATTCCAGGCCTCCGGCCTTCACCAGCACCGGGTGGGCCAGGGTTTCCTCGATGTCCGCGCGGTGGGGATAAATCACGTCGATCACGGCGTCTGTTTCCCCCGGGACGAAAAACGCGGTGACGCCGCCGAACTTCCTTACCTCCAAAGCGGGGTACAGCTCGCGAATCGCCTTCACGGCCCGCGCGTGGTTCCGGCCGCTTTTCACGAGGATGTCCACGTCCTTCGTTGCCCTCGGCCTGCCGGTATAACCTCCGATGGCATGGGCGCCCGTCAATACGAAAGGGATTCGCTTCTCGTTCAGGGCCCGGACGATTTTCGTGAGGGCGACGTCCGGTGATACCTTCTTCTTCATGAGTGTGCATTGGATGCTGGTGATCCGGGCGCTTTCCCGCACGGCCTCGGCGTGGCTCAGAGAGCGGCGGCCCGCCTTCGCCGCCTCCCATGCACTCGCGGGGAGAACGCCACTCCGGTTTTGCCGATCATGGGCATGCGCACCGTTCTTGTCCACGCCAGTCACCGCTCCGCTGTCGAAGGAACGCCCGCCCCGGGTGCCTGGGAACTGCATTAACCCACGTGCTCCCGCGGCCCGTGCAGCCCGCCCGACGGCCGCCCGACCATCACCACGCACATGCCGCCGCGCTGCGCCACGTTCACCACCTGCTTCTGTGACGCCCGCCCCAGAATCGCCAGCCCGTACTTGCTCGGCGCGAAGCCCATCACCGTGTAGAACGGCTCCAGATGCACCCGGTTCTCCGCGTCCAGCACCGGGAATTCGCGCACCGGGATGCTCGCCAGTTGCTGCACCACCCAGCGCTCGCCGTCGGCCAGCGCCTTCTCCACCTCCGACTCCCACGCGCGCCGTTCCAGCCCCAGGCCGACCACCACGCCCTGGCCGCCGTACGCCCGGTTCGGCTTCAGCACCAGCGTCTCGTACTCCTCGCGGACATACTTCAGCAGGTCGCCGCTGTCGCCGTCCGGCAGTACCGTCTGGCGGTCCGACAGCAGCCGCGTCCACAGGACGTGACGGCGGAACACCTGGCGCTCCTCGGCGCTGAAATACTTCTGCGCGAACGCCGGGTCGGTCAGGACCTCCCAGCAGCTCTTCTGGTCCAGCTCCGCCGCGATCGACGAGATGATGCGGTTCTGGCGGAACAGCGCCCGCATCGGCTCGACGTCCACGCCCGACCGCTCCAGGTCGAGCAGGTCGCTGACGGCGTAATCGCGGTACGCCAGATCGACCGCCGCCCCGTCGTAGTAGACCTCGCCGTCGCGCAGCGTCAGCTCGGCCGGGTCGGCGTGCATCAGCCGCAGGCCGTAGCGGTCGTGGAAGTAGGCCGCCAGCGCCTCCTGTTCGTCGGGGCCACTGCCGGCGTACTTCGGCTCGATAAAACAGACGTTCCGCGCCGGCCGCTTCAGCGCCTCCAGGTGGTCGAGCACCTCCTGCATCAGCAGGTCGCGGATGTCCTGGCCGATCTGCAACTGCAGCCGGTCGTCGTGCTCCCTGAGGGCGGGCAGGACGATGTCGGCGACGATCCGCTCGGCGGTCGGCACCAGGTGCAGGCCGCCGATGCCGCTCATGTTTGGCTCCAGGAAGCGCAGCGAGTCCTTCCACATCGGACTGACAAAATCGATGACGGCATCGTGCCGGCCGAAGATGGGGTTGTTCTCGCGCACGCCCGGGCCCCAGCACTCCCACAGCCATCGTTCCTCGTCCGGCGAGAGTTTCAGGACGTCGCGGACCGCGAAGTCCTGCTGGTACAGATCCGGCAGGCGCTTGAGGGCGTTGTGGATCGTCAGGGTGACGAAGTGGATGTAGGCGAGCTGCTCGGGCAGGGCGGTGATCGGGCACGGCAGGACGCGGACGGTGTCGGGCTCGCCGTCGCGCAGGTAGACGAGGTGACGGCGGGTCGCCTCGCCGCGGATGGCGTGGAGCAACTCGACGACCTGCGCCTCGGGGAGCTTGTGGAACGCCTTGCGGACCTGTCCGGCCAGGCTCAGGCCGCTCAGTCCCAGTTCTTCGGCGGGGGTCAGCATCGACGATCCCTCGGGGTGGCGCCGCAACAGTCCTTTCCCGTTTAGCCGCGAGCGGTGAGCCAGATCCCGCTGCGCGGGGGGCGAG
>JBBRPS010000359.1:0-9939 GCA_038227745.1 Gemmatales bacterium
CGACCGGCTGTCGTTTTTGGGATGCTTGCAGATCCTGCGGTGCCGGTTGCCGGAGTGCCAGGCGCGGACCCTAGAGGAGTTGGCGGAGTGGCATCGGGCGTTGTTGGAGGAGATGGCGGCGGCGCGGACGGACGACGCGGTGCGGCGTAACCGGATCAACCCGCGCGTGGTGAAGGTGAAGATGTCGAAGTACAAGAAGAAGCGCCCCGAGCATCGCCACCTGCCCCCGTTGCTGAAAACCTTTGCAGAAGCAGTAGTTATAACATAGCAAACGGTATTGCGGCTAAACAGGCGGAACTCGGCCGGCGACCGGATAAGTTGCCTAGCCGACCTGCGTCAGCGTAGGATGGAAGTGGAAGCCCGCCCGGCGGACCGGGCGAATCGGGGCCAACAATGACCTTCTCCATAAAGGAAACCTGCCCATGAAAAACGTGACGAACCCCCGGGCCGCCGTCCTCGCCCTGGCGGTCTGCCTCGTGCTGGCCCTCAACGCCGCCCCGGCACGGGCCGGCAGCGATGCCGCGGAGGCCCTCACCCGGGCGCAGCAGCTGGTGGACGGGCAGCAGGGAACGGTCGCGTTCATCATGCACCCGACGGCCACGCTCAAGTCGATGGCGTGCGACCGCACCGCCACACTCGACAACGGCGACTTCACCCTCGACTACACCTTCCGCTTCCGGTCGTGGTATGGAACCTCGTTCTACTCGAAGATGCAGTTCCACTTCTACGCGAACGGCGGCCTCGACCGTTGCGCCGCCGGCGCGACGAACGCCTGGGTCCGGCCGTTCACCGCCGCCAACTTCGTCGTCGGCTGGCTCAAGGGCCGGCTGCAGAGCAACATGACGAGCAGCGGCGCCCGCGACAACGATCAACTGGGCCAGCTCCTCGACCAGGGCGACGCCCGCACGCTGCTGGACTGGTGGCTGAAGGCCGCCCAGTAACGCTGCCCTCCAGAGGGTCCCGCCATGCTCCTCTCCCTGCCCCTGCTCTGCCTCTGTATCTCGACCGACCCCGGCGAGGTGCAGACGAAGTTCGTTCAGGTCCACCCGTCCCGCAGGGCGCAGGCGGAGCTGCGCCGCACCCCCGGACAGCAGCGCGCCGTCGTGCTGATCCCCGGCCTGTCGCTGGCGCGGGAGGAAGACACCGTGGCCGAACCGGGGATGCAGATCTGGCAGTACCCCGGCAGCCCGGTCATCCAGGCCCTCGCCGGCCAGGCGGACGTATTCTCGTTCGCTTATGGGCAGAACGTCCCGGTGGACCGCATCGCCGAGCTGCCGGCCCTGCGCGAGCGCATCCTGAGCCTGAAGAAACTGGGCTACGGCGACATCGTGCTGCTCGGGCACAGCGCGGGCGGCATCATCGCCCGGCAGTTCGCGGAGGACCACCCCGACGCCGGCGTGACGCGCGTGGTGCAGGTGTGTACGCCCAATGGCGGCAGCGTGTGGGCCGAGCTGCCCGTGTGCGCCCCGAGCCAGCGCCCGTTCCTGGCCTCGTTGACCGTGAAGGCGCGGGAGAAGGCGCTCAAGGACCGTGTCCGCAAGAACGTGCCGAAGACGGTACAGTGGGTCTGTGTCATGGGGACCGGGGCGGGCCGCGGCGACGTGGCGGTGTCGTCCCGCTGCCAGTGGACGCCCGACCTGCAGCAGCAGGGCGTCCCGGTGATCCACCTGCGGTCGCTACATTTCCTGGTGATGAACTCGCGCGACTGCGCCGCCTGCCTGGCGGACGCCGCGTGCCGCAACCGCCCGCGCTGGAGCGAGGCCGAGGTGCTGACCGCCCGCCAGTCACTGCGCCGGTAGGGAGCATGCCGGCGCATGCCACCTGAACCCGTTGAGATCATCGGCCTGGGCGAGCGGGGCTGGTCGCCGGCGTCCTGGAGGGCAAGCCGCTCGCCGCCGCCCTGGCGGCGCGGGTGGCCGAGGTGGAGCCGCCCGGCGAGCCGCCGGCGCGCGAAAACCCAGCAAATTCCGCGGCGGAAGACGCTCACGCGGCAGGTGTGCGAATTCGCTCTTGTGAGGCCTCTCCCTCAGGCTATAATCGGCCCCGCGGAACGACACGCCTCAACCATACTGCACGGAGGCAGAGTAAATGAGCAGGACGCTCAACCTCGTCCGGCGCCTTCTGGCGAAGGGACGCAACCTACATAAACTCGGGTTCAATCATGAGGCCCTCCTCCTCCTGAGCAAGCTCTCCAGCTTCCGCGACCTGCCTGCGCAAGTCGCCGAGGAGGTCCAGCGCCGCCTCGCCGCCATCCTCCTCCGGCAGCGCAAGTATGCCCGGGCGCGCCATCACCTCGCCGCTCTCCTGCTCCGTCGGCCCGACTGCCCCGGCTACCACCACCTCATGGCCCGGGCCGTCGCGAAGGACGCGAAGGCCGACCCGAAGAAGGCCGTCGCCCACTACCGCCAGGCGCTGGCGCTCGCCCCCGACCGGCCGCGCTGCCTCGCCGACCTCGGCCTCGCCGCCCTCCGCGCGGGTCGGCCGCGCGAGGGCCTGCGCTCGCTGCGGCGCGCCCTGGAACTGGCTCCGGACAACGCGGCCATCGTCGGCAAGGCGGTGGAGGGGCTCGGCCAGCGCGGGCGCTACCGCGAGGCCCGGCGCGTGCTGCACGCCGCCCTGTTCCGCAACCCGCGCGCGCCGCGCCTCCGCCGCCTGTGGGATGATCTCCGCTTCCGCGAGGCCCGCGCCGCCCAGGAGGCCGACCGCCGCGCCACCGCCGCCGTGACCGCCGGCGACGACGCTCCTGTCCTGCTGCCGTTCGTGCCACCGCCCGACGGCACTACCCCGGCCCGGCCCGCGCGCCGACTGCTCCGTCTGGACGCGGCGGCCACCCTCCCGCACCCGCACCTGCCGCGCGCGCTGCGCCGTAAGGACCACAAACATGCCCAGTAGGTCTCCGGGCCGTCCTCCCGAAGAACCGAACGAGCCCCGGAAGACGCGCCCCCGCCGGCTGAGGACTTTCCTTGGCGTACTGGCCGTCTGCGCCACCACGGCCCTGGGAGGGTGGGTCGGGTCCGCGCTCGGCGCGCTCGCCGGGCGCACCGTCGGCATGAGGCAGTTCGGCCCGCGCCTCGGGACGACGCTGGGGATGGCGTGCGGGCTGCTCGTCGGTACGACTCTGGCGCTGGCGGCCATCGCCCGCAAGCGCCCCGCGCGACGCCCCCCGTTCAGCCCCCGGGCGACTCGTTCAGCAGCCGAGCGTCGAACGGAAAAGGCAGCAAGTCGCTGAGGCGGTGCCGCGCCGCCTCCGCCGTCCGGTTGCCCAGGATCACCTCCACGTCGCCGCCGAATTCCCAGAGGATCTGCCGGCACGCCCCGCACGGCGGTGTCGGCGTCGCGGTGTCCGCGACGACCGCCAGGTGCGTGAAACGGCGCCGGCCCTCCGACACTGCCTTGAACACCGCCACCCGCTCCGCACACACCGTCAGGCCGTACGTCGCGTTCTCCACGTTACAGCCCGTGATGATCTGCCCGTCCTCGGTCAAGAGGGCCGCGCCCACCTTGAACTTCGAGAACGGCGCGTGCGCGTTCTCCCGGGCCGCACGGGCGGCCTCCAGGAGGCGGCGAGCCTCCGCGGCGGACAACGGCGTCGGCGTGCTCATGGCGGTTGTTCTTTCGGTTCGGTTGCTGGCGAACGGCCGGCGTACGCCGGCCGTTCGCCAGCAACACCCCGAGCCCTGCACCAGGAGAGGGCCGCCGATGGGAAGAGGGTCAGCCCGGATCGCGGATTCCGCGCGGGCATCGCCGGGAGAAAAGGAAATTCTCGACCTGCTCGTGACAGCATTTATTATACTGAAAAAACTGAGCGCCGCGCGCACGACTCACGATCGACCCCAGGGCCTACTTTTCGAGCGAGCCCTTCCCTTCCCGGCAGCCGCCGATCCGGAGCCGCACCATGAAACGAACCCTCCTCCTGCTGCTGACATCCGCGACACTCCTCCTTCCCACCGTCCGGGTATCCGCCGACGAGCCCGCCGAATTACAGCTCGAGTTCGTCCGCAAGATGCGCGAGAAGGGCTACGCTTCGCTCGCCCTGGAGTACCTCGAAAAACTCCAGAAAAACCCAACGCCCGGCCTGGCCGACGTACTGCCGATGGAGTTGGCCCGCACCCGCGTCAGCCTCGCCCGCCAGAAGGAGCCGGCCTCGCGCGCCGCCCTGTTCGACGAGGCCCGCAAGGAACTCGAGGCCTTCATCGCCAAGAACCCCAAGAGCCCCGAGATCGCCAACGCCCGCGTCGAGGTCGCCCGCCTCGTCGCCTACCAGGGCCAGGCCCTCGTCAGCCAGGCCGTCCGCACCGAGGACGCCAAGGAGTCCAACGCTCTGGCGGCCAAGGCCGAGGCGTACTTCATCCAGGCCGGCCAGGAGCTGGAGGCCGCCGGCAAGGCCCTGACGAAGCCCGAGGACCGCGTCCAGATCGACTTCGAGCGCGGCAAAAACTTCCTCGACCAGGCCCATACCCATCCGCCCGACAGCACGCGCGCCAAACTGGTCGGCGAGGCGATCAAGGTGCTCGAAAAGGTCGAGAAGGACGCCCTCGAGGACAACACCAACCCCGCCCTGCACCTCGCCCGCGGCTGGCTCGTCAAGTGCTACCAGGAGGGCGACGAGCCCGACAAGGCCGCCCGCTACTTCAAGGCGCTCCTGAGGGAGACCGTGTCCGAGGCCCGGCCCGGCCAACGCTGGGGCTGGTACTTCCACATCCACTTCCTCCCCAAGGACCTCAAGGTCAAGGAGACGCCGCTCGGCAAGGCCCGCCTGATCCAGAAGGAGGCGCTGGCCTGGCTCAAGGCCTTTCCGAGCGCCCGCAACACGCCCGAGGGCTACGCCGTCCGCTTCGACCTGGCCACTGCCTACGCGAACGAAGCCCAGGAACTGAACAAGGGCACCAAGACGGGCGCCAAGGCGGGCACCAAGGCGGCCGCCGTCTCCAAGCTCGCCCAGAAGGAACTGGCGTCACTGGCCGCCACCGACAACGACTTCGCCGAGAAGGCGTCGCAGATGAACCTCGCTCTCAGCTTCCAGGTGCTGGGCGAGAAGACGCCCCTCAGTCAGCTCAAGGACTTCGAGCAGTGCTACCTCAAGGCCCGCTACGAGATGTACCGCATGCAGGACGCGGGCAAGAAGGGCGGCCCGGAGGCGCGCCAGGAGCACCTCAAAGCGGCGATCGCGGCCTTCCGGCGCGGCCTGGCCCTCGCCGACGCCAAGGCGCCGTTCCAGAAACTGTCCGAGGCGCGCTTCTACCTCGCCTACATCTATCTCCTCGCGGGCGACCTGTACCGCGCCGCGATCGTCGGCGAGGACCTGGCGCGGAGCCGGCCGCCCACCCCCCGCTCGGCGGCGGCCGCCGGCTACGCCCTGCAGGCCTACGCCGACATCGCCGGCGCGACCAAGAGGCCCGGCGACCGCGAACGGCTGCGCGACCTGGCGAAGTACGTCCTGGTGGACAACGCGACGGCGTGGAAGGGCGAGCCGGTCACGCACGTGGCCCGGTTCCAGCTCGCGATGGCCGCCCTGCGCGAGAAGAAGTACGGCGAAGCCATCGACTACCTGGAGAAGATCACACCCGACTACAGCGCGTACATCTACACCCAGGCGCAGCTCATCCTGGCCGCCAACGCCGCTCGCCGCGAGGCGGAGGACCCCAAGCAAAAGGAGGCCTTCAAGGCCAAGGTGATCGAGGCGCTGCAGCGCATGCCGAAGCTGCCCGACAGCGCCGACACCGCCACCGCCCAGATGTACTTTGCCGCCCAGCTCGAGCAGGGCAACCTGTTCTACGCCGGCGCTTTCGCCTTTGCGCGCAAGGGCGATGTCGCCAGTGCGGTCAAGAAGTACGCGGAGCTGGACGCCTTCCAGACGCAGCTGCGGCAGCAGTACGACAAGCACTCCAAACGCTTCCCGGAGGAGGCCCAGGTCGATTTCGGCGGCGCCATGCGCCAGATGCGCAACCTGGCGCGCTACGGCATGGCCCAGGCCGAGTACCGCGCCGGCGAGTACGACAAGGTGCTCGCGCCGTCGGCGACCGGCGACGTCGTCGCGGAGGTGAAGAAGCTCGGCCAGGCCGAGAAGGGCGCCATCAAGCTCCGGGACTACCAGCTCACCGGCGAGATCCTCGGCCTGGCGATGCGGGCCGACGTGCAGAAGGGCAAGATCGCCGAGGCCAAGGAGGTCCTCGCGCTGCTGCGCCGTCTGAGCGGTCCGGACGACGCGGCCGAGGCGACCTCCGCGGGCGCCGTGCTCAAGACGCTCGTGCTGGAGCTGAAGTCCCAGGTGCGCGACCTGAAGGCGAAGCAGCAGACGAAGCAGCTCGACGCGACGGTCAAGAACTTCTCGGCGTTCCTCGACGAGATGGCCAGGCAGTTCAGCAAGAATCCGAGCCGCGACGACCTCATGTTCCTGGCCGCGTCGTACTCCAGTCTGGAGAAGTACGGGGAGGCGGCCAAGCTCTACGCCCAAATCCCCGAGCCGAAGATCGCGGTGAAGAAAACTTACACGCCTGAGGAGACCAAGGAGCTGCAGGACTACTGGCTGGGGCAGGTGAACTACGGCCGGGCGCTGCGGCTGGAGAACCGGGCGCTGCGGCTGGAGAAGCAGTTCGTCGAGGCGCGGAAGGTGCTGCAGCGGATTGTGGACGACCCGCGCGGCCACGGCAAGTTCCTGGCGGAGAAGGAGCTGCTGCACATGTACGAGGACCAGGGTCTGTACGGCAAGGGCATCACGTCGTGGGGCCAGTTCATGAACCACCCGACGATGAAGGCGGCCCTGAAGGGCATGGGGGGCAAGGCGCCCGACGAGCAGCGCAAGATCAAGGAACTGTACTTCGACTGCTTCTACCACTACGTCTACTGCAATTTCATGTACGGCAAGAACCACAAGCTGGCGTCGAAGCAGAAGGAGTACATCAACCGGGCGGCCGGCAAGATCGTCAACCTGGAGAGCAGCAACCCCGAGGCGTGGGAGCTGGTCGGCGGCGACTTCCGCGCGCTGCTGCGTGCCGAGCCGCTGCTGCTGGCGGCGTTCCGGGAGCAGGGCGGCAAGGAGAAGATCGCCCCGGCTCGGGTCCCCTAAATGAAAGAGACGCACCGATGAAACGACTGCTCATTCCGGCCCTGGTGTGCCTGACCGCGGCGCTGGCGGCGCCGCGGGCCGCCGCCCAGGCGAAGGACCCCGAGGACATCTTCACCAAGACCAGCAAGCCGGGCAAGGCGGCCTACCGCGCCTTCATCACGAAGGAGTCGCCGCGCGGCATCGTCCTGCAGGGCATGAAAACCCTCGTCCCCGCCGACGACATCACCGACATTTTCTTCCAGGTCGAGCCGATCGGCGTGCGCATCAATGCGTACCGGCCGGCCACCCTCGCGGAGAAGACCGCCCTGACGTCCACGAAGGAGGCCGAGCGCACCAAGGCCCTGCAGGAGGCGCTGTCGAAGTACGAGGAGGCTCTGCCCGGCCTCAAGGAGGGGCAGCCGTTCGCCAAAAGTCACATCGCGTACAAGATCGCCTACCTCCGCTATCTGCAAGCCCAGGCCACCGGCAAGGAGGACGACCTCAAGGCGGCCGCCGCCAAACTGCAGGACTTCGCGCAGAAGCACCCCAAAGCGTGGCAGCGGTCGCGGACGCTGCAAACGCTGGCGCAGGTCCAGCTCGACCTGAAGCAGTACGCCGAGGCGGAGAAGACATACGAGGAGTTGGCGAAGGCGGACGTCGAGGACGAGGTCAAGCAGGACGCGCAGGTGCAGGCGCTGCTGGTGAGCGTGCAGGCCGGCAGCAGCTTGCAAAGCGAAGGGGAGAAACTCGACTCCGAGGGCAAGGGCGAGGAGGCCAAGGCGAAGTTCGCGGAGGCGCAGAAGCGGTTCGGGGTGGCCGAGGGGAAACTGCAAGGGCTGATGAAGGAGCTGCCGAAGAGCAGCCGGCAACAGTTCCGGGCGCGGCTGGCCCTGGCAGAGTGCCTGGGCGTGGCGAAGAAGACGCCGGAGGCCAAGGCCCTTGTCAAGGGCGTCCTGGACGAGACCAAGGACAAGGGGCTGCGGACGCTGGCCTACAACACGCTGGGCTATTGCTACTTCGCGAACAAGCAATGGCAGGACGCCCGCTGGGAGTTCCTGTGGGTGGACATGATTTACAACCAGGACAAGTACGAGCACGCCAAGGCGCTCTACTACCTGTCGGAGATTTTTGCGCGGCTCGGGGAGGGCGACCGCTCGCGCGAGTGCCTCGACCTGTTGCGGACAGATCAGGCCTTCAGCGGCTCGGAGTACCAGCGGCGGGCGCTGCGCGAGGAGAAGACGCAGTGACGGGCGCGGCGAGCGGCGTGGCTCGCCGCACGAAAAACACGAAAAGCATGCACAAACAGCAAACTCGGCGAATCGCCCCTTGACACCCTCCGAAGGCACAACTAAGGTACTACTTTCGCCCCGCAAGCCCCGAGCAGCGAGTTCGCAAGGAGATTTCCTTGGCAGGCTTTGCAAACGAGCGTATTCGTATCCGGATGGAGGCCTACGACTACGAGGTTCTCGACCGCACCGCGCACGAGATCGTCGATACCGCCAAGCGCACCGGCGCCACGGTGAACGGCCCCATCCCGCTGCCCACGCGGATCGAGCGCTACACGGTGCTGCGCAGCCCGCACATCGACCGCAAGTCGCGGGAACAGTTCGAGATCCGGACGCACAAGCGCCTGATCGACATCCTGCAGCCGACCGGCAAAACCATTGAGGCCCTCAACAAGGGCTTGAGCCTGCCGCCCGGCGTCGATATCAAAATCCGCGTGATGGCGAGCGGTAGCTGAAGGATTGAGCCCCCCGTGTATTCACGGGGGGCTAACTAAATGGTCGGGTGGGCGTCAGGAGTGGTCCACCGGCCATGCTTTCGTTTACGGTGAGAGGTTCTTGCTGTGGCTACTTCCGAGACGACATCCGCCGGCGGGAAACTGACGCTGACCGTCCTTAACACGCAGGGCCAGTCGGTCGGCACCGTCGAGGTGGACCCCGAAGAATTCGGCGGCGCGGTGAACAAGCAGCTCCTCCACGAGGTGGTGCTGATGTACCTCGCCAACCAGCGCGCCGGGACGCACTCGACGCTGCGCCGCGGCGAGGTGGCCGGCAGCACCAAGAAGCTGTTCCGCCAGAAGGGCACCGGCAACGCCCGCGTCGGCACCCGCCGCACCAACAAGCGTAAGGGCGGCGGCACCACCAAGGGCCCCAAGCCGCGCGACTACGAGTACCATCTGCCGAAAAAGGCCGTCCGCGCCGCCACGCGCATGGCCATCCTCAGCAAACTCCAGGACCAGGAAACCGTGGTCGTGGACGAGTTGAAGTTCCCGGGGATCCGGACGAAGCAGATGGTGGAAGTGCTGGAAGCGCTGCACCTCGACAAGACGAGTTGCCTGGTCGGCCTCGGCGCCCGCGAGGTCGATGAGGGCAAGACGGTGTACCTGTCGGCCCGCAACATCCAGGGGCTTGAGGTCCATCCCGCGTCGCAGTTCAACGCCTACGCCGTGCTGCGGCCCAAGCGCCTGCTGCTGACCCGGGCGGCCCTTGAGGAACTGTGCCACGGGGCGAAGTGGAACGTGACCGCGCCTGCCGGTCAGCCGGCGCCGACGGCGTGAGGGCGGACCGCGAGAAGAGAGAGGGGTCAAGCCATGACGATGAAATCGAAAGCCAAGATCCTGAGCCGGCCGCGCGGGCCGAAGCTCGCGCCGCACCAGATCATCCTCGCGCCGCTGGTGACCGAGAAGGGGACGCACCAGTCCACCAACGAGCACCACAACGCCTACTCGTTCGAGGTCAACCTCTGGGCGACCAAGACGCAGATCAAGCACGCGATCGAGGAACTGTTCGACGTCCGCGTCGAAAAGGTGCGGACGCAGATGCGCGTCGGCAAGAAGCGCCGCCACCGCTTCAAGGTCGGCCGCCTCTCGAACTGGAAGAAGGCCATCGTCA
>JBBRPS010000360.1:0-9924 GCA_038227745.1 Gemmatales bacterium
TATTGCCCGCGCCAGCGGGCGCGCAAAACGCGCGGGTGGCCGGAGTAGTCGTGGACCGTCGGCGCCAGCTCGTAACCGGCGTGGGCGGCGAGGCGCTGCCGGGCCGGCCCTTCCTGCGGCGAACCGATCTCGACGAGGAGATACCCGCCCGGCACCAGGTAATCGCCGGCGCCGCCGACCAGGCGCTCGAACACGGCGTAACCGTCGGGGCCGCCATCAAGGGCCAGGTGGGGCTCGTAATCGCGCACGCCGGGGGCGAGCCCCTGGATGTCGCCCTTCGGGATGTAGGGCGGGTTGCTGACGATGAAGTCGAAGCGCTCGCCCGGCGGGACGGGCTGGAACAGATCGCCGCCAAGGAACTGCATCCGCTCCGCGACGCCGTACTTCCCCGCGTTACGCCGGGCCACCTCGAGCGCCGCGGGGCTGAGGTCCACCGCCGTCACCCGCGCGGTCTTGTGGTTCTTGGCGATGGCGATGGCGAGGTTGCCCGACCCGGTGCCGATGTCGAGGACGCGCGGCTCCGCCAACGACTTCGCCAGCGCGAGACACTCCGTCACCGCCAACTCGCTGTCGGGCCGCGGGATCAGCACGTCCGGCCCGACCTCCAGCTCCAGCGAGAAGAAGTCCTTGCGGCCGACGAGGTACGCCACGGGGCAGCCCTCGACGCGCCGCCGGATCAGTTCGCGGTAGCGCTGGCGCATGTCGTCGGTGGCCGGCTCGGCGTGGCGCAGGCCGTACAGGTCGATGTGCTTGCAGCCCACCACGTGGGCGAGCAGCACCTGCGCGTCCAGGCGTGGACACTCCACGCCCTTCTGGGCCAGGTAGCGCCCGGTCCATTCGAGCAAACCGCCCACCGTCCAGGCCTGCTCGGCCCCGGCGGGGTGACCCGCGGTACTCATTTCTTGGCCTGCTCCAGCCGCTGTTTCTTGTCGAAGTCCTTGAGGGCCCCGATCAGCTCGCCCATGTCGCCGGCGACGATCGCGTCGAGCTTGTAGAGCGTCAGGTTTATGCGGTGGTCGCTGAGGCGGTTCTGCGGGAAGTTGTACGTGCGGATGCGCTCACTGCGGTCGCCCGAGCCGATCAGGGTGCGGCGCTGCTCGGCCCGCGCGCTGTGCAGCTTCGCCCGCTGCCGTTCGTACAGCATGCTGCGCAGCCGGCGCATGGCGCGCTCGTAGTTCTTGTGCTGGCTGCGCTCGTCCTGGCACTTCACTTCGAGCTGTTCGGGCGTGTCCTTCTTGTACCACAGCCGCACGGCGCTTTCGGTCTTGTTGACGTGCTGGCCGCCGGCGCCGCCGGCGCGCATGCGCTCCCACTCGATGTCTTCCTGCTCGATCTCGACCTCCACCTCGTCCGGCTCGGCGAGGATGGCGACGGTGGCGGCGGAGGTGTGGATGCGGCCCTGCTGTTCGGTCTTGGGCACGCGCTGCACGCGGTGGCCGCCGCTCTCGTAGCGCAGCTGCTGGTAGGCGTCCGCGCCGCTGACGCTGAAGACGACTTCCTTGAAGCCGCCATGCTCGCCGGGGCTGAAGGCGATGTCCTCCACCTTCCAGCCCTGGTCGCGGGCGTAGTGGGTGTACATGTTGTAGAGGTCGCCGGCGAAGAGCGCCGCCTCGTCGCCGCCGGTGCCGGCGCGGATCTCGACGATGATGCTGTCGAAGTCCTCGCCCTCGATCAGGAGGAGATCTTCGAGGCGGTTGCGCAGGGCGTCGTGGCGCGGGCGGAGCGCGGCCAGCTCCTCGTCGATGAGGGCGTGCATGTCGGGGTCGGCGCCGACGAGGAGGGACTCGGCCTGGGCGATGTCCGCGGCCACCTTCTGGAACTCCAGGTAAGGCTTGACCATCCGGGACAGCGCGCCGTGCTCCTTGGCGGCCTGGGTGTAGCGGGTGCGATCGGCGATGATGACCGGGTCGGCGAGCTGCCGCTCCAGTTCCTGCGAGCGCACGACGGCTTGTTCAAACGCGGGCCACATGGGTATGACGGGGAAAGCCCACGGGTTGCAACCCGTGGGCTTGCGTGCCTATTCCCTCCTTCGCGACGCCCCCGGCTCGCCGGCAGGGCGAACCTTCTACTTGGCCTGGGCGGGCTCTCCCTGGGCGGCCGCCTTGCGCTTGTCCCAGTTGTACTTGCGCTGGAACTTCTCGACGCGCCCGGTGGCGTCCACGAACTTCATCTTGCCGGTATAGAAGGGGTGGCAGGCGGAGCAGATTTCGACGGTGATGTTCTTGCGCGTGCTGCGCGTGGTGAACTTGTTGCCGCAGCCGCACGTCACGGTCGTCTCTTCGTACTTGGGATGAATGCCTTCTTTCATGGGTGTCCTCGTCCGTCAGAGTCGGGGTCGTAGAGATAGGTCATTGTAGGACAGACCGGCCCGAGGGGGAAGGTCGGTTCCCGACGCTCCGGCCCCGGCACTCCCGGTACAGGCGGCGCGTCGGGCGGTCCGGGCGCTTGCGACCCAGTTTGTCCGGCCAATTTCATTGACAGCGTTTCCCCATCCTTTACACTGGAATAAGGAATCGGGAATTCAAGGGACAGGCAACACCGTTCTCCGCCCCTATTCCCTGCTCCCTTCTTCTAAGAGGTTCTCTCATGGCCCGCAAACGCGCGACCCCCAACCGCGGTGATGGCAGCCCCAACCGCGTCCTCGTCGTCTTCCTGGTCCTGTTCATCCTGGCGACCTTCGGCCTGGGCGGCTGGGCCTACTCCATGATGAACGAACAGCACAAGGCGACCGACACCCTCCGCCGGGCCGAGGTCAAGGAGAAGTCCGCCAAGAAGGTGGAGGAGTGGCTCCGCTTCCAGATCCTCGAATTCCGCGCCATGGTCGGCGACGCCGTTCTCCAGGACGACAAGAGCAGCGATTACGAACAGTGGAAGATCTCCCGCGCCGAGGTCGTGGACCCCGCCGACCCGACCAAGTTCGTCGAGGGCGGCAAGTTCACCGGCGAGGGCTACGACAAGGACCGCGAGGCGCTCAAGAAATCCATCGAGGAGGCGCGCAAGGAACTGGACTGGAACGCCGCGGCGCACAAGTACAACACGAATTACCTCGCTCAGGTCAGCCGGTACAAGAAGGAGATGAACGACGCGCGGACGCTGCGCGCCGGCGCCGAGGTGGAGAAGAACACCGCGCAGCAGGACGAGCGCAGCCTCAACAAGAATTCCGAGAAGGCCCGCACCGCCGCGATGAAGGCCATCGCCGACGGCAACGCGGAGACCCTCGCCGCCGCCAAGGCGAAAACCGAGGAGATGACCAAGGCCTTCAAGGACGTCCAGGAATATCGCGACAAGTTGACCGAGCTGAACGAAAAGTACGGCAAGGACGTGGGGATCCGCGATGCGCGGATCAAGGAACAGCAGGCGAAACTCGACGAAGGCTTCGGCGGCGACAAGGGCAAGGCCCAGCCCGCCAGCACCGCCGAGCCGCACGCCCTGGCGCTGGACATCTCCAAGGGCAAGCCGCTCTGGGACGCGCCGCGCGCCAAGATCATTCGCATCGACGAGCGCGACCGTAAGGTCACCATCGACAAGGGCTCGAAGGACGGCATCCGGCCGCAGCTGACGTTCAACGTCTTCGGCGCCGGCTGGAACGGCAAGGCCGAGGGGGCGTTCAAGGGCACGGTCGAGGTCATCCGCGTCGAGCCGCGCACCTCGGTCGCACGCATCACGTCAGTGTACGACTGGCAGGGCAACGAGGTGTCGCTCAACGACCCCAGCCCGTCGAAGATCCTGCGCGAGAGCAACAACGTCTGGAAGGATGGCGACCTGCTGTTCAACCTGGCGTGGGGGGCGCGCGTGGCGATCGCCGGCGTCATCGACTGGAGCGGCCAGGACAAACAGGCGCCCGCGGCGCAGATGGAGGAGATGGACGAGTTCCTGTCCGTCCTCAAGTCCCAGGGCGTGACGGTGGACGCCTATGTGGACCTGCGCGACGGCCAGCTCCGCGGCGCGCTGAGGGCGCGGACGGCGTACCTGGTGGTCGGCCAGCCGGTGACCGTCGGGGCGAAGGACGCCGGCGCGGAGCGGGGCAAGGCGGTCAACGCGGCGTCGGCGGAGCTGCGCAAGCAGGCGCTCGAGCGCGGCATGTTCCTGATCTCGCCCGAGAACTTCGCGAACGTGATCGGCTTCCGCCGGCACCGCAGCAAGACCGACACGGAGTTGTACACGTTCCACCCGGGGATGCCTTCCGGCGGCCCGAGCCTTGATGGGGGAACGGTCGGCGAGGGCGGCAAGGGCGGCGTGCCCCTGTCGGACCTGGCCGGCAAGTGGACCGGCAAGCTGACGGGTGGCGGCCAGCTGGTGCTGAACTTCAAGGGCGACGGCGTCGGCTGGCAGCTCCTCGTCGAGGCGGACAACGTGCCGGGCCACAGCGTCGTCGGTCGGTCGGGCGACGGCTTCGCCGCGCTGGTGCAGGGCCGTCGGGTGACGTTCCGCCTGGTCGGCGCGGCCCTGCAGGTCAACGGCCAGGGCATCCAGGGGACGCTGAACCGCGAGTGAGCCTCAAGCCCACGGGCCGCGGCCCGTGCGTGGGTTCGGCGCAACCGCGCTCGAACCCACGGGCCGCGGCCCGTGGGCTTTCCTTTCCCGAAAGGGCACTGGAAAAACGGAGCGCCGCCGGGTAGGATCCTCTCTCTTCCGGTCCCGGCCTTGGGGCCGAACGCCATCCCGTATCCCGAACGCAAAGGGGCAGTCATGCTCGGTCCGCTGCCGGTGCTCAATCTGGCGGAGGCGAAGTACGAGTGCATCTACGGCCGCGGCTGCGACGGCGTTTGCTGCCAGAACGGCCGTCCCGGGGTCTACCCCGACGAGGCCCGCCGCATTGACGAGAACCTGAACAAGTTCCTCCCCCTCCTGCGGCCCGAGGCCAAGGAGGTGATCGAAGAGGACGGCTACGTGAGCCGGCGCCGCAAGGACGGTCTGCCGATGCTGCGCGTGGTCGGCGGCTGGTGCGTCTTCTTCAACGAGGGCTGCGTGCTGCACAAGGTGGGCGCCGCCGAGGGCGACGCCTACCGCTACAAGCCCGCCCCCTGCGCCCTGTTCCCCCTCGCCAAGGACGACAAGGGCCGCTGGTACGTCCGGCAGTGGAACTACAAGGGCGAGGCGTGGGACCTGTTCTGTCTCGACCCGAAGGCGTCCGACAGGGCCGCCGCCGAGTCCCTCGCCGGGGAAGTCGCCCTGGCGGAGCAGTTCACCGAGGCGGACGGCGCCCGCAACGCCGGCAAAAAAGCGCCCGCCGGCGTCTCCTGATCCGCACGCCTCCCCAGAAATCACCAGGAGCGGCCTCGATCCTCCGGAAAGGATCGAGGCCGCTCTTCTTTTTCCCGAACCCGCCAACCGAGCGACGTCCCCCTTTTTCACAGCGGTAGGCCGCATCGGAGCTGATGGCGAACGGCCGGCGTAAGCCGGCCGTTCGCCCGGCAAGGCGGCGCCACCCGCCGACTTACGCTGGCCGGTTTCCCGGTCGGCGTTTTCTCTGGACGGTCCGCGCGCGTGGCCGAAACAGGTGTCTCCCGCGACCTGTCCGCTCAATCCCGCCTCCCCAACGCAGCGGCCGGAGAAAGCACCACCTCTTATATTACGATTATGTCTAATAATTTTTGTTATTTGCTGTAAAACAGTCATGAAAAACTATAACAAACCATTTTATAACGCAAATAACAGAAAAAATTACGAATAAAGGCTTGACAAGTAATAGTGTACCTTTATATAGTATCAGTGTAAGGTTGATGCTCGCAGGACGAGCACAAGAACGGCCTCTGAGAGAAGAGCCCAAGACAGGAGAAGAACGATGGAAGCCTGGCGCAAGGTATGGCGTGAAGGTCTGGCCCCGCAGCTGTCCACGGCTGGTCTGGAAGCCCTGAGGCTGGCGCTGGCGAGTGACGACCCGCGTTTGCTCCAGGGGGCGACGACGTCGCCGCCGCCTCTGCAGTGCGTGCAGGATTGGGCGGTCGAGGCGGCCTGCGTGGTGGGCTTCTGCGGCTGGCAGGGCGACGGCCTGGAGACGGTCGCCGACGTCGAGGAGTTCTTCGCCCGCGTGTGCTTCGAGACCGACCAGGTGCTCGGCGAGCCGGCCGCCTGCCGCTGGTTCCTGAACTGGTTCGACGAGACGCCGCGCGACGAGGTCCGCCGCCTGATGGTGGCGGAGGTGACCCGCGCCCTCGTCCAGCGCTACAGCCAGAATGCGGCCCAGGGCGCGGACGTCGCGGCGGCCGCGGCTGACGAGACCGCCGCGGCCTGAGCGGCGCCGCTCGGGTTTACGGGCCGGCGAATGGGACGGAGAAGTGGCAGCTCACCGGATCAGAGTCTCCGGCGCGACCGCCGCCTGTGAAGCGGTCGCGCGGGACCCTCAACCCTCAACCGCAAGCAAGTTTCCCGACGGAAAGGAACGAGCCATGCTGTGTCGGCACTGCAACCACGTGAAGGCGAACCGTCCCCGGGGCCTGTGCTGGTCGTGCTACTACCGCCCCGGCGTGCGCGGGCTGTACCCGTCCACAAGCAAGTTCGCCCAGCGCGGCGTCGAGGACTTCAACGGCCGCGCCGCGCTGCCGCCCTGCCCCACGACCGCCCTGCCCGGCACGCCGGAGAAGGTCGCGATCCTGATGCAGCGCGCCCGCCTCAAGCAGTCGCTGTGGCACCCGCGGGACGCCACCCACGAAGATGCGCCCGTCCCCAGTGAGGACGTCGCGCTGCCGGCGGCCCGCCGCCGCCTCCTGGAGGTCGGGTGAGCGGCGCTCCCTTGAAAAAGCAGAAGGCAGTAGGCAGGGAAGAAGCCAAGAAGCCCACGGGTTGCCACCCGTGGGCTTTGCTTCTTCCTGCCTACTGCTTTTTCAAGCGAAAGGTCAGTTCCCCACCACCCGTTCGCCGTCAATCTCGATCTCATACCAGAGCGTCCGGTGCGCCGGGCCGATGGCGAACGTGAGCTGCCCGCCGGCCAGGCGGCAGTCCACCTGCCGCTGGCGCCGGCCGGAGCCATCCAGCGCCCAGACCGCCGCGGTCCGGGCCTCGGTCGCGAGGGTCACCGTCGCCGGAATGCCCTCGGCGCGCGTCGGGCCGTCGCCCCAGTTCCTGCCGACCGAGTTGCGCTGAGCGTTCCAGCCCATGTTCGTGTTCTCCACGCGGCCCACCGCCGTCAGCAGCAGGCCGCGCGACTGGCGGATCGGGTTGGCGTCGCGCGCGGTCAGCGCCAGCGCCGCGAAGTTGCTGTCCGTCCGCGCCATCTGCACCTGCCAGCCGGGCAACTCCACCTTGCGCCCGCCCAGGAAGCCGACCATCACCTTCGAGCGCGGCGCGTCCACCGTGTACAGCGCGTCGTCCGTGCCCTGCCCGGTCCAGCGCAGCGCCGGCTGCGCCGCGGCCGGCCCCGTGCGGCTGACGGTGATGTCGCCCTTGCCCGGCACCAGCGCCAGCGAGAGACGCCGCGTCAGGGTTTCCAGGGCCGGGGTGCGCACCTGCTCCCACCAGAAGGTGACGTCCTTGTTCCTGTCCGCCATGATGTCGGCCACGGAGGCCTCCGGGATGCGGAGCTGACACTCGCCCTCCGCGGGGGCGACGTCGCCGCGGCGGAAAAGCATCGCCGCGGCCGGCAGGAACGCCATCTGGGTCGGGTTGCTGTCGATGGCGAAGAAGCCGCGGATCCGGTTGCTGTCCCAGCCGTCGCGGTCGCTGTGGTAGTCGAACAGGTAGACGGCGTCCCAGTCCTGGAAGGCGGCGAAGGAGGCGAGCATCGGCACGCACTCCGCCTGGTAGGAGCTGGGGGCGGGGTGGCCGTACTCGCTGACGGAGAACGGCTTGCCGGCCATGCGGAAGCGGGCCAGCGGTGCCAGGGCGCCGCCGGCGCGGTCCTTCGTCATGGGCGTGTTGGGGACGTACCAGTCGACCGGGTCCCACTCGCGCCGCGGGAAGCGCGGGTGCTGCCAGTAGTTGTGCATGTCGATGTAGTCCGACTGCCGCTCGCGGTAGATGCCGGCCAGCTGGCCGTAGCTGGCCTGCGAGCACGTCACGTTCGCCCGCGCCCCCAGCTCCTTCTTGACGAAGTCCTGCATGGCGGCCGAGTAGCGGCCCTCCGCGTCGATGAGGAAGCCGACCCAGTCACGCCCGACCGGCCCGCGAAGGAGCCGCCCGACCGGGATGGTGCCGGCCTCCAGCGAGGCGGTGGCGGGCAGCCCCTCGCCGGTGCCGGGCCGCACCGCGACGGCGGCCAGGTCCAGCGTGCCCGCTGCCGTGCCCAGGGCGAACAGCAGCCGGTTCTGGTCCCGGACCGGCTTCGTCGCCCGGAAGGTCACGCGGTACGGCTGCCAGTCCGTCCCGACGGTCTGCGAGCTGCGCAGGCCGACGTTGCGGTAATCGCCCTGGCCGATGTCGGCGCTGACCAGCAGCGGCCGCTGGCGGTCGGCCTTCGCCCAGAAGGTGACGGTGTACGTCTCGCCGTCGCGGAATTCGAGGCCGGCCTGGTGGACCTGGACGTGCCAGGCCTGCGTGCCGGGCTGGGCGATCTCGACGCGGAGCGTCCGGCCGACCGCCTCTTTCGGGACGGGGACGGCGCCGGCCACCTGGAAGGAGCTGCGGGCGCCCGGGTTATTCTCGATGCGCCAGGCCGTCGTCCCGCGCGTGAAGTCGCCGTTCTGCATCAGGCTGGGGCCGGTGAGCGCCGCCCCGCCCTGCCAGGCTTGCTTGAGGGCGACGGTGCTGACATAGCGGCCCTTGAGCCAGGCGTTCCACTGCCGCGCCAGCTCGTCGCGGTAGGGCGGCGGCAGCTCGTCCAGGGTGTTGCGCCAGGCGTGCGCGACGAGCGTGTCCTCGTTGGTCAGCTCCATCGTGGCGACGGCCGGCTCCTCGACGTAGCGCGTGCCGGTGTAGGGGTTCTTGTGGGTGAGCAGGTCGCGGGCGTAGTCCCTGTGCAGGCGCTGCACGCGCGGCTCGAAGTAGCCGATGACGCCGCCGCCCGCGGGCAGGCGGGGGCTGTGCGTGAAGCCATCGGCCTCGGTCGGGTGGCGGCCGACGTGCAGGGTGAGGTTGACGTAGATGCCGTTCTTCTTGAGCTGGGCGACGAGGTAGTCGAGGCGGTCGAGCTGGCGCTCGTCGAGGTGCTGCCGGTCCTTGAAGGCGGGGTCGAAGATGCCCTCGGGAGCGTGGTGGTAGTCGAGGGAGACGAGGCGGACCATGTTGATGCCGTACTTGCGCAGCCGGGCGGCGACCTTCTCGGCGAC
Source organism: Gemmatales bacterium (assembly GCA_038227745.1). Taxonomy (GTDB): domain Bacteria; phylum Planctomycetota; class Planctomycetia; order Gemmatales; family Gemmataceae; genus DASPXY01. Next base: position 9,204 of record JBBRPS010000360.1, read on the forward strand.
CTTCTTGTCGGGGAAGTTGGCGCCTCGGGTGAAGTTGACGCCGAGGAAGCGGATGCGCCGGCCCTTGCCGTCGTAGAAGTGGCCGTCACGGGCGCTGATGAAGCCATCGGCGCCGGCCGGGGTGGGGCTGAGGGCGCTGACGTCGGTGGCGGTCGGCTTGAGGTTGTCCGGGGCGTCGTCCCAGGGGATGACGAAGGGAAACCAGTCGGGGCCGTCGGCCCGGGACGAGGCCAGGGTGCCGGCCAGGACGAGCAGGCCGAGGATGGAGCCGAAGCGGATGAGTCGCATCGCGAAACCTCCTTGTCACGGGAGCGAAGTCTCTCGATGATAAGAAGTCGGCCGCGGCGCCGCAAGGGATCTGCGGCGCCGCCTCCTGGGAGCGGCCACAGAGGAACACCGATCAACACGGATGGGGAACCGAGGAGGCGATCTCTCCTCCCTTTCAAACTGCGTTCATCCGCGTTCATCTGTAGGCTAGTGCCCCGTCAACGCTTAATTTTGGGGTCACGGAGTCGGCTTTTTGCAAGGATTCCCGCTGGATTGCACAGTAGCAACCCCAAAATTAAGCGTTGATGGGGCACTAGGAGACTGTCCGATTATAGCTCGTCGCCTATTCTGTCAGCTGGAGATAACGGACGCAAGACGGGGGCGTCCTCCCGCGTTGTCGGACTCCGTCTGCTTTCCTCTCGGCTGGAGCACGCATGGCTACCCCGCGTCGCAA
>JBBRPS010000361.1:0-9920 GCA_038227745.1 Gemmatales bacterium
GCCGCGGCGATAAAGAATTGCGAACGGCTCCCGCACCCGATAGACTGCATTTATCCCTGCTATGGACTCTCCAGGAGCCCTCCTGTTTCGCCGCGCCGGTCCGCCCCCTTGCCGGCACGGAAAGGGAGGGCCCAGGGCACTCTTTGCCCGGCGTGCCGCGTGTGTGTGCCGTCTGTGAGGAACCTGGCAATGCTCAAGGACACCGAGAAGCGCGCCGCCAAGCTGGCCGTGTCTCGGTACGGCGCCGACCGGGCGCGCGTCGCGCAGCTGGTCCAGGCGGTCTTCCGCGCCCGCACCGAGGGCAATGACGCCGACCTCTTCGACGCCCTGGCCCGCCAGAACCTCCTGACGCGTGCCCAGGCGAACGAGCTGCGCCTGTCCCTCGACGTCACTCACATCGACCCCGGCGCGCCGGCCGCCCCGGGCCGCCAGCGCAACGGCACGCCGCCCGCTGACGGCCCAGACATCATGGAAGAGGACGTCGATCTCTCCGCCACCGGCGACGGCCAGGAACCGCGCACCCTCGGCGGCTACCGCCTGCTGCGCCGCATCGGCGAGGGCGGCATGGGCGTGATCTACCTCGGCTACCACGAAACCGAGGACCGCCAGGTCGCCATCAAGGTCCTCTCCGACCACCTGGCCAACAGCCAGACGCTGGTGGACCGCTTCTACCGCGAGGCCAAGAGCGGCGCCCTGCTCAACCACCCCAACATCGTCCGCAACCTCGCCGTCGGCCAGGACCACTCGACCGGCAAGCACTACCTCGTGCTGGAGTACGTGGACGGCCCCAGCGCCCACGCCTTGCTCGACCGTTTCGGCCGCCTGTCCGTCGGCGACGCCGTCCACATCGCCCTCGACGTCGCGCGCGCCCTGGAGCACGCCCACTCGCGCAACGTCATCCACCGCGACATCAAGCCCGACAATATCCTTATCAGTCCTTCCGGGCTCGCCAAACTCTCCGATCTGGGCCTGGCCAAGCGCACCGACGAGGCCAGCCACCTGACCGCGACACGCCAGGGCTTCGGCACGCCGTACTACATGCCCTACGAGCAGGCGCTCAACGCCAGGCAGGCGGACGGCCGCAGTGACGTCTACGCCTTGGGCGCGACGCTCTACCACCTCGTCGCCGGCCAGGTGCCGTTCTCCGGCGTCAACTCGCTGGAGATCCTCGACAAGAAGAAGCTCGGCTTCTTCGCCCCGGCCAGCTCGGTCAACCCCGAGGTGCCGCGCGAGCTGGACGGGATCCTGGAGCGGATGCTGGCCTGCGAGCCACACGACCGCTACCAGACGGCGAGCGAGCTGATCGTCGATCTGGAGCGCGCCAACCTGGCTCCGCCCGTGCCCAGCTTCGTCGATCGGGAGTTGGCGCTGCAGGACCCGGTGGTGCGCCAGCGCCTGGCGACGGTCGCCCAGCCGACGGCCCCGGACCTGACGGTGCGCCCCGAGGCGCCGCCGCGGCCGGCCGGCAAGGACAACCCCGACCTGTGGTATCTGCGCTACCGCGACCGCAAGGGGCAGTGGTGCAAGTCGCGCGCGACGACGCGGCAGATCGTACGGCGGCTGCGCGACGGCCGGCTGCCGGGCGAGGTCGAGGCGTGCCACCAGGTGCAGGGCGAGTTTCGGCCGCTGGGCGGCTACCCGGAGTTCCGCGCCGCCCTCGCGGCCTTCAAGGCCCACGGGCGGCCGCGCAAGAACGGCACCTCCCCGGCCGCCGTTCGCGAGGCGCCCGTGACCGCGACCCGGGCAGAAGGCGTCGGCAAGAGGGCGCTGACGTTGCCTTACGTCTGGTGGCTGCTGGTCGGGCTGGGGCTGGCGGCGGTGGCGGCCGGCGGCGTGGTGCTGCTCAAGTTCGTCGGCGGCGCGTGAGCGGTTCGTAGCCGACTCGCTCCGCGAGTCGGGGGTTGTCGGCACCCGACTCGCGGAGCGAGTCGGCCACGAACCGCTACACGCCGCCGCGGCTTGAGGAGTTCCCGGTGCGGTCACCGAAACCCCTAAACAGCCCCCACTTGTTTCACAAGGGTTGTGTCCCGGCCGGGAAGAAGATCCGGCCGGGCGTCTTTTCTCAGGAGGTGTTCACTCGATGAAACAACGATGGTCCGTCGCTATCGTCTGCCTGGTCGCCGGCGCGACGGCCGGCGGCTATTTCTTCAGCCCCATGCTCCGCGGCCAGGGCCAACCCCCCGCCGGCGCCGCCATTCCCAAGGAACTGACGTCCTACCGTCACATCGTCAAGAAGGTGCTGCCCGCGGTCGTCAGCATCGAGGCCCGCGCCGCGGTGGTCAAGGCGCCCGGCCGCGGCGGCCTGCGCCGCCCCCCCGCGGCCAATGACCCCAACGTCCCCGAGGAGTTCCGCCGCTTCTTCGAGGACTTCGGCCGCGGCGCCCCCGGCCTCCAGATGCCCGATCACAACCCGCGCCTCGGCTTCGGCTCCGGCTTCGTCGTGGACCCCAGCGGAGTCGTCCTGACGAACTTTCACGTCGTCAACGGCGCGCAGGAAGTGACTGTCCACTTCGAGGACGGCCGCAAGATCACCTCCAGCGACATCAAGGTGGACCGCAAGACCGACCTGGCGATCATCCGCCTCAAGGGCGTCAAGGACCTGCCGTGGTTGGAAATGGGCGACAGCGAGCAGATGGAGATCGGCGACCGCGTGCTGGCGGTCGGCGCCCCATTCGGCCTGGCGGGCACGGTGACGCACGGCATCATCAGCGCCAAGGGACGCAACGGGCTGAACATGAACATGTACGAGGACTTCCTGCAGACCGACGCGGCGATCAACCCGGGCAACAGCGGCGGCCCGCTGGTCAACCTCGAAGGCAAGGTGATCGGCATCAACGCCGCGATCAAGAGCCGCAGCGGCGGCTTCCAGGGCATCGGCCTGGCCGTCTCGAGCAACCTGGCTCGCAACGTGATGAAGGGCCTGCTCAAGGACGGCATCGTCCGCCGCGGCTATCTCGGCGTGCAGATCCGCCCCCTGGAGCCGGCGGTGGCGAAGCGCCTCGGCGTCGAGAAGGGCAGCGGCGTGCTGGTCGGCGAGGTGTTCCCCAACACGCCCGCGTCGAAGGCCGGCCTGCAGGAGGGCGACGTCATCACGGCCATCGGCGGCAAGGCGCTGAAGGACGGCCACGCGCTGCAGACCGTCGTCGCCGGGCTGCCGATCGGCAAGATGGCGGCGCTGACCGTGGTACGCGACGGCAAGGCGCGGGACCTGTCGGTGACGGTCGAGGAGCAGCCGGAGGAGTTCGGCACGGTCGCCGGCGGCCCGGCGCCGAAGCAGCAGCCCGGAAACCGGGAGAACGTCGGCGTGGACAAGGTGGGCCTGGACCTGACCGACCTGACCGACGCGATCGCCAACGAGCTGGGTTACAAGGCGAGTCTGAAGGGGGCGGTCGTCAGTCGGGTCGAGCCGGGCAGCGTCGCCGCCCGCGCCGGGCTGCGCGCCGGCGTGCTGATCACCAAGGTCGATCGGGCGACGGTGACGTCGGCGAACGAGGCCCGCGAGGCGCTGAACCGCGGCTAAACAGGCCCGTCGCACCACCTCCAGCTTGTCCTCCCAGCGGAATTCGCACGGCACGCGCTGCCGCCCGGCCTCGCCCAGCCGCCGCCGCAACTTCCCGTCCGCCACCAGGTGTCCCAGCGCCTCCGCCAGCGCGGCCACGTCGCCGCAGCGCACCAGCAGCCCGTCCACGCCGTCACGAACCACGTACGCCACGCCGCCGGCGCGGTACGCCAGGTTCGGCAGGCCGTTCGCCCATGCCTCCGGCAGCACCAGGCCGAACGAGTCGGAACGGCTCGGCAGCGCGAACAGGTCCAGCCCCGCGAAGAAGTCGCGTTTCTCCTTGTCGCTCAGCACGCCCAGGCGCCGCACCGGCGGCCCTGCCCGCGCCGCGAACTCCTCCCAGAAGCGGCGGAAATTCGGCATCTCCGGCCCCGCGAGGACCACGCGGCAGCGCACACCTCGCCCCCACAGGAGCGCCGCCGCCCGCAGCAGATCGACCGTCCCCTTCTCCTCGCTGTTGTTCGCCAGATGTCCGACCACGACCTCCTCGGGCTCGGCGGCCCAGGCGCCGCGCGCCCGGGCGCGGTCCCCGCCGGTACACTCGGCGGCGTCCACGCCCAGCCCCTGCAGGACGACGCGCGCGGCGGGCACGCCGCGGTCGAGGAGGGCGTCGCGTTCGCCCTCGGTCTGCACGAAGACCACGGCGGCGGCGTGGATCAGCGAGAGCAGGGCCGGCGAAGTGTAGGCGCGGCGCGTGCGGTCGGCGGGGTCGCCCGGGTCGCCGAGGTGCAGGAACGGCGTCAGCAGGAACGGCACGCCCAGCCGCCGCGCCAGCCGCAGGCCGCAGACGATCGGCCAGGTGTAGGGGAACGCCGTCGCGTGAACGACGTCGAAGGGGCGGTCCAGGCGGCGCACGTCGCGCCACATCGCCCAGGAGATCGGGTTGCAGCCCAGCGCCACGCGGCGCAGCGGCCGCCACGGCAGCAGCGACAGGGCCTTGAGGACGTAGCGCCGGGCGGGACAGTGCCAGAGCGGGTAACGGCGCACCTCGACGGGGCCGTCCGCCTCGACGCCGGCCGGCAGACGCCGGGCGCGCCGGTCCCAGAACGCTTCGAGGTCGAGCGCCGCGGTCGTGAAGACGGTAACGCGGTCGCCGCGACCGGCGAGGTAGTGGCCGAGGCGGGCAAAGTAGGCTTCCGAGCCGCCCCGTGCCGGCGGATAACGCTGGGTGAAATGCGCGATGCGAATGGCCGTCCCTGCCTTTCTGAAAACCCACCCGCTCCAACGGGTGGGCTTGCCGATTCTACCCGCAGGCGCGGTAAAAGCGGTAGATCAAGACGGCTGGGTAGGTTTTCGGCGCGGGTGGCGAATCGGCGCTTGGCTTCCCCGCGCTGACCCGCTAGGATGGAGGCGGCGCTGTTGTTGAACGTGCCGCGGACACTGGCACTTCCCGCGCCGCGGCTGTGGTGGGATAGATCATGCGTGCCCAGCTCATGCCCCTGGACGGCGGCGACCCGATCGAGATCAACAAGGATCTCACGCTGGTCGGGCGCAAGGAAGAGTGCGACCTGCGGCTCGACCACAAGAGCGTCTCGAAGCTGCACTGCGTGATCGTGAAGACGGACGGGCTGCTGCTGCTGCGCGATCTGGGCAGCACGAACGGCACCCGCGTCAACGGTCAGCGCGTCCGCCGCGCCGCCCTGCTGCCCAACGACCAGGTCATGATCGCCAGCTTCAAGTTCAAGGTCCACTTTGGCCCGGACGTCGCCCCCATCTCGCCCGAGGAGCACACGCAGCACCTCGACGCCAAGGACGTCGCCCACCTCCTGCGCAACAAGGCGGCCGGTGTCGTCGCTGCCTGCGAGGACAGTTCGGTGGACATGCCCGCCATGCCCGTGCAGGCCAACGTCCTGCCCGACGTCTACCCCGAAGACCCGCAGAAGGGCCGCTGACCTCGCCCTCCGTGCGCGCGTCATCCCTGGTTTTCCGTTGACAGTTGCCCGCAGGAGCGAAAGACTGGAGGGGAACCAAGGAGGCCCAACGTGCGCGACTCAGCGAACCTTGCCGGCGGCTGTCAGGACTTTCGGAAGGCCGCGCGCCTGACCCGGCGCGAGTTGTTGACCGCGGGCGCCGCCTGCGGCCTCGGTCTCTCCCTGCCGGACCTGTTCCGGGCGCGGGCCGCGGCGCAGGGACAAACGGCGCGTGCCACGACCTTCGGCCGCGCCCGGTCTCTGATCGTCCTGTACCTGCACGGCGGCCACGCCCAGCAGGAGACGTGGGATCCCAAGCCCGACGGCCCGTCGCCGGCGCGCGGCGAGTTCGGCGCCATCGCCACCAGCGTGCCGGGCGTCCGCGTCGGCGAACTGCTACCCCGCTCCGCCCGGCTGCTGCACCGCCTGACGCTCATCCGCTCGCTCAGCCACGGCAACGCCAACCACGTCCAGGCCAGCCTCGCGGCCATGACCGGCCACGCCCACCCGCCGGAGGCCGAGGCCCGCGGCGACTTCCCGCCCGCGCCGACCGACTTCCCGTCGTTCGGCGCCGTGCTGAATCAGCGGCGCCCCGCCGGCGCCCTGCCGACCTGGGTCCAGGTCGGCCCGCTCATGCGGCGCGGCAACGGCACCGTCCTGCACGGCCAATCGCCCGGCTTCCTCGGCGCCCGCCACAGCCCGCTCGTCGTCGATCAGGACCTGCGGCCCCCGGACGTCCGCATCGGCGCCGTCAGCCCCAGCGGCGACGTGCCGCTGCTGCGCCTCACCGGGCGCGGCCGGCTGCTGGAACAGGTCGAGGGCCAGCGCCGCCGGCTGGACACCGCCGCCGAGGTGCAGTCGTTCGACGCCTTCCACCGCCGCGCCTTCAACCTGCTCAGCGCGCCGGCCACGGCACGAGCGTTCGACCTGGCCGCCGAGCCGAACGCCGTGCGCGAGCGCTACGGGCGGACGCGCTTCGGCCAGTCCTGCCTGCTGGCGCGGCGCCTCGCGGAGGCCGGCGTCCCCGTCATCAACGTCCACTTCTGCCAGACGCCGACGGGCTCGTGGGACACGCACGGCCGGCACTTCAGCCAGATGCGCGACCTGCTCTGTCCGATTTTCGACCGCGCCTTCGCGGCCCTGGTGTCCGACCTCGACCAGCGCGGCCTGCTGGGTTCGACGCTGGTGCTGGCGACCGCCGAGTTCGGACGGACGCCGCGCGTCAACCGCGCCGGCGGCCGCGACCACTGGCCGTGGGTCTACTCGGCGGCGCTGGCCGGGGGCGGCACGGCGCCCGGCGTGGTACACGGCGCCTCTGACGGCATCGCCGCCTACCCGACCGCCCACGCCCACGACCCGCGCGACCTGGCCGCCACCGTCTACCACCTGCTCGGCGTACCCGCCGACACCTGGCTCCCCGACCAGACCGGCCGGCCGCACCCCCTCGTCGTCGGTCAGAAGATCGACGCCCTGCTGATGTGAGAGCGCGGCCCGGGTTCCACCAGGGCCGTCAAGGCTTGCCCGGCCGGGCCAGGGCAAAGGAGCGGACGCTCGACGGCCGCGCCGTCACCGGGTGCTGCAAGTCCCGGCTCAACTGCGCCACCCGGCCCTCGACGTACAGTTCCAGCTCGGTCAGCGTGATGAGCCCGTCGCCGTTGTAGTCTGCCTTGCCCGACAGCCCCTCGATCAGCGCCAGCGTGAAGTAGCCGTGCTTCGCGTCGGCGTCCTCGCGCGACTCCTCGTGGCCCATCGCGGCGCACATCACCACCACGCCGCAGTCGTCGTCGGCCAGCTCCCGCGCCAGGCCGTCCGTCGGCCCCTGCCGCTTGACGGTCCAGCCGCCCCCCGGCTTGCGCTTCTGCTTGCCGCCGTGGCAGGCGTCGATGAGCAGCACCGTCCGCCCCGGCAGTTCCGCGAGCGCGTCCTTGAGCTTGTTCCCCGGGACGGCGGTTTTCTCCAGGTTATCGACGTCCATGTTGATGGGCAGCATGTAGAAGCGGCCGTCGGCGTCCTGGTGGCCGTGGCCGGCGTAGAAGATCACCGCCACGTCTTTCGGCGTCATGGCCTTCTTCAGCCCCTCCAGCTCCTTGAAGACGCGCGCCGGGGTCATCTCGGCGTCGGTCAGGAGGCGCGGCGGGGCGTGCTTGAAGAGCGGCTGGCTCCTGGTCAGCAGCGTCTTGTTCAGTCCCTTCGCGTCGTTCACCGCGAAGTCGAGTTTGAGATCGCCCTTGTAGGCATTGACGCCCATGAACAGGGTGTGCAGCGTCGGCCGCGGGTCCGGGGCGGCGGGCGGCTTCGCCGGCCGGTACGTGACCTCGATCACCGCGGAGGTGGCGCTGCTGACGTCGCTGCGGGCCACGACGGCGAGCTGGTGAGTGCCGGCCGTCAGGGTCACGTCCCATTTCCGCTCGACGTCACCCTTCTGCGGCACCGCGACGGAGCGGAGGCCGCGCTTGCCCTGGTAGGGCCGGCCATCGACGAGCAGGAGCACCTCCTTGACCGGGTGCTTGCCGGCGCTGCCGGCCACCGCCCGGACCACGAGGTCCGCCCCGGCGACCTCCACCGCGGGCTTCTCCGCGGTGAGGGGAATGACCTTGCCCCCCTCGACCTGCAAGACTTCGACGATGGCGGCCTTCGGTGGGAGCACCTGCTCGACGTCGGTGAACGCGCCGCCCTTCTTGCTCGCGCGGTTCGCCAACTCCAGAGCCTTGCGCGTGTCGCCGGCTTCGAGGACGAGGCCGATGACGTCGGGGCGGTATAGCGACTTGCGGAACTGGGCGGCGGGGTAGAAGGTCGCGAGTTTGTTCGGGCCGTTGTTGACCTGCCAGCCCATGAGGCGCTCGCCGCCGGGGGAGGCGGCGTAGTAGCCCTCCGGCGTCCACGCGATCCAGTCGTGGCCGATGGCGTAGAGCAGCAGCAGGGGCCGGTCGCGCTCCGGCGACCAGACGCGCAGCACGCGGTCGATCCCGCCGGTGACGAACCAGCGGTTGTCCGCCGAAGGCGCCACGGCATGCACCGCACCGACCCCCTTGTAGCTGCGCTGGTATTTCCCCATGACGACGTCGTAGAGATGCACCCCGCGCGCCGCCCCGACGATGACGCGTCTGTCATCCAGGAAGGTGTAAGCGAAGATCACGTCGCCGGTCTTCAGGGTCCGAACGACCTCTTTCCCGCGCTTCACGACGAGCTGTCCCTTGGCGGGCTGCTCGAGAGACAGGTCCCCCAGGCGGTGCCGGGCGAAGGTGTCTCCCGCCGGGGGCATGCCGCCCAACTCCAGCTCGACCAGGTCGAAGGAACGCCAGGCCTGCTTCTCTTTCTGGCCCGCGGCCCGGTTGTGCCGCCAGGCGAAGCCCTTGCCGTCCGGGCGCCAGGCGGCAGCGTTGATCCGCAGATCGCCGTGGCCCAGCTGATACTCCTTCGCGCCGTCGCCGGTTTTCCACAGGAACAGCCGCGTGGAACCGCCCCAGGCGGCCCGTCGGCCGTCGGACGAGAAGGCGGCCGACCGGGTCGGGTTGATCGGGTGCGCGGTGAACCGCACGCGCTCGGCGCCGCCGGCGGGATCCAGCAGGGCGTCCCCGGCGAGCAGCGTTTTCGAGTCCCCGGAAAAGGCCAGGCCGAAGGCGCTCCCCTCCCGGGTCAGGGTCTTCCGCAAGGTGCCGTCCCCGTTCCACAGGCAGAGGTTGGCATCGAGGCCCCAGCTGGCGAGCGTCTTGCCGTCGGGGCTCCACGCCAGGCTGCGGATCGCCGCGGTGTGCCCCTTCGTCAATTCCGCCAGCTTGCGGCCGCCCGGCACCGACCAGAGGCGCACGACCGCATCGCGGCCGGCGCTGGCCAGGCGCTTGCCGTCCGGCGAAAAGACCAGGCCATGCACCGACCCCGTGTGGGCAGCCACCGCGACGGGGGGGCGCCTTCCCCTTGCCGAAGTTCCAGAGGCGGATGCTGCCGAGCGTGCCACCCGCAGCGAGCCAGCGCCCGTCGGGGGAGAAGGCCAGCGAGTGAATGCCCTTCCCCTTTGCGCGGAACAATGGCAGGACGATCCGGCCGTTGGTCAGGTCGAGGCGGTAGATCACATGCTCCTTCTTCGTCGTTCCCGAGGCCGCCACGGCCAGGGTGCGACCGTCGGCGGAGAGCGCGGCCGCCTGGATGCCCCCGTCCGGGCCGGTATCGTCGTCCTCGGTCAGCGGCAGGCGCAAGGTGCGGAGCGGATCGCCCGTTGCGACGTCCCACACGCGGACTGTCTTGTCCGTCGAGGTCGAGACGAGGCGCTGGCCATCGGGCGTGAAGAACAACGCCGTGACGTGGGCAGTGTGCCCGCCGGCGTCGAGCACCAGGATGGGCCTGTCCTTCGCGTCCTGGGCGCGCAGGGGGACGGAAAGGAACAGCACGGACAGCGCCAGGCAGAACCGTCGCATGGGGGACACCTCGGCAGGAGTTTAGCCGCGGTTCGCAGA
>JBBRPS010000362.1:0-9918 GCA_038227745.1 Gemmatales bacterium
AAACCTGCACTGAATTCAGGAGAGCCGCGACAGCCCGTGTTGTCGCGCTTTCCGCATGAATTCTGCGGTTTCCGAAGAGTGACACCACACTGTCATCGCTACCGACTTGGATGCAAGTTTTCGTGCCAGAAACACTAGGTTCACCTTGCCGTGCTGGAGAACGCGCCGGAGTTCGCGTTCGTTCTCGCGGTCCGCGGTGCGACATTCCTCAAGGTCTCGCAACCCCTCCCCACGCGCGAGGAGTTCTTCGATGAGAGAGGACGCCAACCCTTCGGTGAGAAGGCGCGACCGGATCTGCGTGCCATAATCTCCTGGGCGCATGAGGGCAAGACGCAGCCTGCGAATGCCGAGCATCTGCTTGGCCGAGTGGTGTGTGAGCAGCTGCGCCCCGGTCCGCATCCGTGCCTGATAAGCGGTGTATGGCCCGTTCGGGCCGTAGGGCATCGCGGTTTGTGTCTTGCGCGGGACCAGCACCTTGGCCGGTAGGTCGCTAATCGCGTCCCGAACGGTCACCGGAGGGAGCAGTTCATTCGCCGGCCCCCACAAGGTTAGCTCGCCGCGTTCTGGCGCGCCAGGCAGTCGATGGGTCGCTTCAGGCAGGTTGAGAACGTGGCCGTCCCTCCCGCCGAGGACGAAGACGCGTTTGCGATACTGCGGTACGCCGAACTCGACCGCGTCGAGCGTTCCGACAGCCACGCCATAGCCAACCCTTCGTGCCCGCGTGCGGAGGTCGTCGATGATCTTCCCGTCTTCCAGGGAGAGGATGCCCACCACGTTCTCCAGCACGAAGGAGCGGGGCTGGAACTCTTCGAGGAAACGCAGAAAGTGCAAGTACAACTGGTTGCGGTGGTCCTCGGGATCGCGCCGTCCATAAGTGGAAAATCCCTGGCAAGGCGGGCCACCGAGCAGACCATCGAGTTGCCCGACATCGAGCCCTAGCCGACGACGGATCGCCGCGGCATCGAGTTTCTCGATGGGTTCGGCAGTCGTCAGAGCTTCGGGGTGGTTCCGGGCGAACGTCGCCAAGGCTGGCTTCTCATGGTCGTTGGCGAACACGCACGAGAACCCGGCGGCTCGGAAGCCCTGGGTAAGTCCACCTGCCCCGGAAAACAGATCAATCGTGAGGAATCTCGGAGGCGCCACGCTAATGCCCTCGGCTGCACCCACTTTCCCTCGCTCCCAATCGACACTACAAGTAGAATTCGTTGAGTTTTCCAACCGGTCACTGCCCACAATGCGCGCGCTTCAGCCAAGACAAATCACATTCTCCCCATCTTGACGTGTAAGTCAAGAAGAATATGAACGAACGTGCGCTTGTGGACAAAGCGGCAGGCTTCCGCCTGAATTAAGCGCTGACCTGGGCGGGAAGCGAGAAGAGCATCAAGGGAGCGCACAAAGAGACCGGAGAAAGAGACAGGGGATACGGGGTACTGGACAAGCAGCGGCGACAGATGTTTTCCAGGGTTTTGGCCCGTCCGGTTCGGCAGGGAGGGGGCAGGAACGGGATCGGTCAATCCCGCGCTTGCCCAACGATGGTTAAGAAATTGTGCCATCATGCTTTACGTCAAAAGCTGGTGGGGATAAACGCGGAGTGTCATCTTTCCCCGTGACGGCCGCTTGGGCTTTCGCCAAACCCGCCATGAACCGGCCGAACCGCTCTTCGCCCATTTGCGCCTTGACAAGCCACAAGGGCAGTTCGCCCCCCTCGTTGGCCTTGTCGATCAAGTCCGCTGCAACCTGCAAGGCGGCTGCCGTGTCCAGCGCCGTCCTCCAGGTTGACGTTGACGGCCTGAGTGATTTCGTCCTGTCTGGGGTGGTATTCCTCACCCTTCTCTTGGGCTGCCAACTCCGCTTGCTTGCGTTCCCACCAGGCGTTTGCGGCCTAGACGCTTTGCTCTTTCGTCGGGGGCGCCCCAAGCTGCTTACATGAAACGGCGTACATCTTCCTCTTGTAGCTCTTCATCCATCTTTTGCTTGCCCCAACGTAGGTCATCCACTCCCGAATCATGGCGTCCCCCTTGTAAAGAAACCCGTGGCCGATGCTCTCCAATCCTACTGTTGTAAAGCGCAGTAGGGTTTTCGGTCGGGTTTCGTTTACAAGGGCAAGAAGGCGTTTTTCGGAAGCGATTTGATTATTTCAACTTACGGCGAATGACGTTTTTCGAGTTTACGGCACAATACCACATGTAATGGCCGATGCGGTGCTCGGCGGCGGCGCTGAGGTGCTGCAGCGCGCGCTTGCCGTCCCCGAGCGACTCGTAGTAAAGCCCCAGGTACAACTCCGCGTAGAAGCGACGGCGGTTGAGGTCTTCCGCGGACGGCTTGCCCGCCGCCACCGCCTCGAGGACGTCCGCGGGCTTCGCCTTACCGCGGAACAGGTCGTAGACGAGCATCATCGGCACGCGGCGGTCCTGGCCGATCTCGAGCATGGCGGTCCGCGCCTTCTCGATGCCGACGACCGGGGCCATGCACAGGTAGCGCCACACGGCGTTCTCGACGTCGTTGGTATCGACAGCCTCGTAGCCCTCGAACTGCTTGCGGCCCTCGTCGAACTTCTTCGCGTAGTAGCAGGAGATGCCGCGCCGCCAGTGCCCCGCCTTCGCCGCCGGCCGCAGCTCGAGGTAGCGGTCGAAGTCGGCGACGGACTTCGCGAACTCGCCGAGTTTGAAGTGGGCGCTGCCGCGGCGGTCGTACGCCTCCGCCGCCTTCGGGTCCAGCTGCACGACCTTGCTGAAGTCCGCGACGGCGTCCGCGTACCGGCCCAGCGCGTCGCGGATCTGACCGCGGGCGTGGTAAGCCCCGGCGTTTTTCGGGTCGAGTGACACTGCCCTGTCAGCGAGGACGAGGGCCTCCTTCGTCCGGCCCTGGGCGAACGCCTTGGCGGCGGCCTTGAGCGCCTCCTCCGCGGGTTCGTCGGCCCGGACACAGGACGGTGCGATGGGGGGGGTGAACAGGCACAGCGAGAGAACGAGGGTTGCGATGCGCATGAGGGGATTGTACGCCGGAGGAGGCGGGGGCGACAGCGCCGCAGGGAGCAGAAACAGCAAAGCCCACGGGGAGCGCCCCGTGGGCTTTGCAGGGTGCCGGGGAAAGTTATTTCAGCTTCTGCCCGAGCAGGTCGCCGATCGCCTTGGTGAGCAGGCCCGGCGACTTGTAGCCGCTCATGCTCTGGACCAGCTCGAAGCCGAGGATCGCCAGCACGAACATCACGAACACGCACGGTAGCATGAAGACCACCGGCATCGCCCCCCACGGGGCCGCCGGGATCAGCTTCTCCTTGACAACCGTCCGCCCGGGGATCGCGTCCTCCTCGACCGCGCCCTCCTCCTCGATTTCACCGAAGCCTGGATCGGCCTCTTCATCGAGATCGGCGACGGCGGCGCTGCCCTTCTTGCGCGCCCTGGCCGCCTGGGTGGCCGCGGCGGGGTCGGCGTCCTCCTCGTCGAGAGGCACGACCTCGCTGCCGCTCTCGTCCTCCACGGCGATCTCGTCGCCGCTCAGCGAGATGTCGAAGTCGGAGCTGTCCAGGCCGGTGTCGGCGTCGTCGAGCGCCACCGCCTGCGAGCCGGACTCCTCTTCCAGGGCGGGCACCTCGAAGTCCGTCTCGAAGATGTCCTTGTCGTCGTCGGCCTTGACCTGCGGCGAGCCGTCCACGTCGAGCGGGGACAGACCGCCACTGTCGTCCAGGGTCAGCTCGAACTCGCTGCTCGAGTCGGCCGCCGGCTTGGGCGCGTCGCCGTCGAGGGTCAGCTCGAACTCGCTGTCCGACGCGGCCGCGGCCCCGGGCACCTTCGGCTCCTCGCTGTCGAGGGTCAGCTCGAACTCGCTGTCGGAATCGGCCGCGGCGGACTTGGGCTTGGGCGTGTTGCCGGCGTCCAGGCTCAGCTCGAACTCGATCTCGTCGCTGCCCTCGCCGCCCTGCTCCAGCGAGATGCCGCTGTCCACGGGGTTGTCGAGCGAGATGCCGCTCGTCGGCCCCTTGAGCTGGCCCGGCGGCGCCGGCTCGCCCAGGCCGACCTCGTCGTCGGGCAGCTCCAGGCGGAACTCCTCGCTGCTCGCCGGTTCCAGGGGCGAGGAGCTGGTGCCCTGCAGGGTGAGCTCGAACTCGCTGCTGCCCAGCTCGAGCGGGGAGGAGCTGTCGCCGGCCGGCGTCAACTCAAAGTCGCTGCTGCTGTCGTCCTTCTTCTTAACCTGCTTTGCCTGCGATTCCTCGGGGAGGTTGAGGTCGGCCTCGGACAACTCGAAGGGGGACGTGGTCGGCAGCTGCGGGGCGAGCCTCGGCTGCTTGCGCACCTTCGACTGCGGTTGGGCCTTGCGCTGGGCCTCTTGCTTGCGCAGCTCCTCATCGAGGTTGATTTCCTCGGTGAGCATGCCCGCGTCGCTGCCCGGGGGCGGCTGCTGGTGCTTTTCCAGGCGGATGTCGCTGTCGGCGGAGGACCGCGGCGGCTGCTGGCCGAGCGGCAGCTCACCCTCGTCGGAGCTGGCGCCGACGATGCGCACGTCGCTGTCGCTGTCCATGGGCACCAGGCGGACGCCGCTGTCAACGGGCGCCGGCGTCCCGGGCGTCGTGCCGGAGCGGCCCGACTTCGGGCGGGGGGAAGCCGGGCCGCTCGCGCCGCGGGGCGGCGGCGAGGCGGGCCCGGTCATGCCGGTGCGGCCCTTGGGCCGCTGCTTGACCTGCAGCGGCGGCCGGTCATCGACCATCTTGACGTCGCTGTCGAGGTTGATCTGGAAGTCCAGGTCGCTGCCGTCGGCGACGAGGCGCACGTCGCTATCGCTGCCCGGCGGGGGCTGCTGCGGCCCGGGCGACTTTGGCCCCGACTTGGGGCCTTCCTTGAGGTTCTTCTTCGACGAGCCACCGGCGAGCTTGCGGCTGCTGCCGGGCGCGTCGGGCTGGAGCTCCTTGCCGAGGCCGACGGTTTCGTCGTCGCCGCCGAGGTCGAAGACCTCGGCCTCGCGCGTTTTGGGGGACGCGGGGCTGCGCGGGGCGGGCGAGTCGGTGGGCCTGGGGGCGGCCGCCTCGCCGAGGACCAGTTCGGGGTCGCTGCCGACGCCACGGCGGCGGGCGAGTTCCTGAATGTCCTGGACGCGGAAGCGCCAGGTGCCGCGGTCCTGGAACGAGCGCAGCTCGCCCTTGCGGGCCAGCTGCTTCAGCTCGTCGGGGGATATGTGGACGATCTGGGCGGCCTCTTCCAGCGTGTAGTAGTCTTGTGCCATGTCTCGCGTTCGCCTCCCGGCCCGCCGCCGCGCCGATTTTCAATCGAAGAGGAAAGAGAGGAAAGCCGGGGCGACGGGCGCAGATCACCCCTCACACCCTACATTTTATCAGTATCGATTGGAAAACCGCAACACTTGAATGCAAGTATCTTTGGCGCCTGTTCGCGTGGCGCATGCTGTACCGGAAACGCCGCGCGGGGCGGTCAGCGGGGGAATGAGCCGCCCTCTGCTTCCCTTTTTCGCTGTCCTTCCCGCGACCGCCTCCCATAATCTACCCTGCCCGACGTGCGTCCCTTCCCCCGAAAGCCCGACGAGGACTGTCATGCGCCGCTCCCTCACCGCCGTCAGCCTCCTCCTCTGCTGGGCCGCGACGGCCCCAGCCCAGCCGGCCCAACCGCCCAGGGCGCCGCGTCCTCACCGCGTCCTGCCCGGCCTCGAGCGCGACGGGGCCGTCCGCCTGCACAACCAGTGGGCCATCCGCCCCGCGGGCCGGCAGCTGCAGCTCGGCGACTTCCCGGTCAACGCGGCCCTGCACCCCAGCGGCAAGTGGCTCGCCGTCCTCCACGCCGGTTACGGCGATCACGAGGTCCTCGTCGTCGCTCTCGACCCGAAACGGCCGCACCTCGTCAGCCGCTCGCTCATCCGCCAGACCTTCAACGGCCTGTGCTTCGCGCCGGACGGCAAGACCCTTTTCGCCAGCGGCAGCGAGTTCGAGACGGTCCACGCCTTCCCGTTCGCCGGCGGCTACCTGGCGAAGCCGCGCGACCTCACGGCCTACAAGGGCAAGGGCAAGGACGACAAGTTCATCGTCTCCGGCCTGGCCGTCGATCCGCGAGGCCGCTGGCTCTGCGCCGCCGGCACCTGGGGCCACGCCGTCTCGATCCTCCCGCTCGACGACCCCGATGGCCGCGTCGTCGTCCCTCTCGGCAAGGGCAGCTATCCCTTCGGTTGCACGATCGACAGGGAGGGCAGGCGCCTCTACGTCAGCCTCTGGGCGAAGGCCGCGGTCGCCGTGGTGGACCTCGAAACGAAGAAGCACGTCGCCACCTTCACCACCGAGAAGCACCCGACGGAAATGATCCTCACGCCCGACGGCAAGACGCTCCTCGTCGCCTGCTCCAATTCGACGAAGGTGAGCGTGCTGAACGCGGCGGACGGCAAGGGCCTGGAGACGATCGGCTGCGCCCTCCACCCCGGAGCGCCGTCGGGCAACACGCCCAACAGCCTGTGCCTGACGCCCGACGGCGAATTGCTGTTCGTCGCCAACGCCGACGCCAACAACGTCGCCGTCTTCCACGTCAAGACGCCGGGCAAGGCGCGGCCGCTCGGCTTCATCCCGACCGCCATGTACCCGACCGCCGTCCGCTTCAACCCGAAGGACAAAAAGTTGTACATCGTCAACGCCCGTGGCTCGGTGCCCCGGGCCAACCCGCACGGCCCGAAGCCGGGCTTCGACACCAGCAAGACGATTGCGGAGTACATCGGCACGCTCTACCGCGGGACGCTGAGCATCCTCGACGTGCCGACCGAGGAGCGCATGATCGCCTACAGCAAGATGGCCTACGCCTGCAGCCCGCTGCGGAAGGACCTCGGCGTGCCGTGGGAGGCGCCGAAGGACAACCCCATCCCGGCGAAGCTCGGCGACCCCAGCCCGATCAAGCATTGCCTGTACATCATCCGCGAGAACCGCACCTACGATCAGGTCTTCGGCGACATCAGAGAGGGTAATGGCGAGCCCGAATTGTGCCTGTTCCCGGAGAAGGTGACACCGAACGCGCACCGGCTGGCGCGGGAGTTCGTGCTGCTCGATAACTTCTACGTGGACGGCGAGGTGTCCGCGGAGGGCCACGAGTGGTCGATGGGCGCCTACTGCACCGACTTCGTCAAGCGCGTCTGGCCGCTCAGCTACCGCGGCAGCCCGACGAAGCGGCTGAGCATCTACCCCGCCGAGGGGAGCTTCGACGAGGTGGCGCGCCCGGCCGGCGGCTACATCTGGGACCGCTGCCAGGAGGCCGGCGTCAGCTACCGCAGTTACGGCGAGTGGATCGCCAACGGCAAGACGCCCAAGGACCCCGCCGTCGCGCGCGTCAAGGCCCTCGAAGGACACTATGACCCGTGGTTCCGCGGCTACGATCTCGATTATCCCGACGTCAAGCGGGCCGAGCGCTTCATCGAGGAACTGAAGGGTTTCGAGAAGAAGGGCGCGCTGCCGCGCTTCATCGTGCTGCGGTTGCCGAACGACCACACCTACGGCACCAGGGAGGGCAAGCCGACGCCGACGGCGATGGTAGCCGAGAACGACCTGGCGCTGGGCATGGTGGTTGAGGCGGTCAGCAAGAGCAAGTTCTGGAAGGACACGGCGATCTTCGTGATCGAGGACGACGCCCAGAACGGTTCCGACCACGTGGACGCGCACCGCACCGCGGCGCTGGTGGTCAGCCCGTACACGAAGCGCGGCCACGTCGATTCGACGATGTACTCGACGACGAGCATGCTGCGGACGATGGAGCTGATTTTGGGATTGCGGCCGATGAGCCAGTTCGACGCGGCGGCGCGGCCGATGTACCACTCGTTCCAGCCGAAGCCGGATCTGCGGCCGTACGGGCACGTCGTGCCGCAGGTGGACCTGAAGGCGCTGAACACGAAGGATGCGTGGGGGGCGAAGCTGTCGGCGACGTTCGACTTCTCGACGGAAGACGCCGCGGACGATTTGCTGCTCAACGAGGTGATCTGGCGGTCGGTGCGCGGCCCGGACTCGCCGATGCCGCCGCCCGTGCGCGCGGCGTTCGTGTTCCCGAAATTAAAGTAACGAGTGGAAAGGGATGAGTGAAAAGTGCGGCTGCTCCTCACTCGTCCCTTGCCACTTTTCACTCATCTCTTTCCAGAGGACACGATGGACGTGGCGTATCAGCTCGAACCGGACCTCGGGGCCGCCGAGTTCATCGACGTGCTCGTGCGCTCGACACTGGCCGAGCGCCGGCCGATCGACGATGCCCAGACGATCCGCGGCATGCTCGCCAACGCCGACGTGATCGTGACCGCCCGCCTCGGCGGCAAACTGGTCGGCGTGTCGCGCGCCCTCAGCGACGGCGCTTTCTGCACCTACCTGTCCGACCTCGCCGTGGACGCGGCGCACCAGCGGCGCGGCATCGGCCGCGAACTGCTCCGCCGCACCCACGAGGCAGCCGGCCAGAGCACGACGCTGATCCTCCTCGCCGCCCCCATGGCCCGCGACTACTACCCGCACATTGGCATGGCGCGCCACGATTCGTGCTGGATCCTCCCCCGCGTGGAGAAGGCCGGCCCGGGGCCGTGAAGCAGGCCTGCCGTTTCACGCCCGCCCCACCGGCCGGCACACTCGGCACAGCCCGCCCTCCACTGCTGCGCGGCCCACGGCGCCGGGGCGTTGCCGTGTACTCCGCCGCCCGCCCCTGTCGAAGGGGGAAGAAGCAAGCGCATGCACCTGGATTCCGGGTCGGTCGAGCCTCCCCTCCGCCGGCCGCATCTTCGCGGAGGCAACCCGATGTGGCGGACGTCCTGGCTCGGGGCCGTGCTCCTCTTCTCCAGCTCGGCCGGCGTCGCGCCTGCCCGGCCCCTGCTCCGCAGCCCCGAGCGCGCGGCCCGCGCGCTCGCCGGCACCCTCGTCGCGTACACCAAGCACCACGGCGGCGACCGCCGCATCTGGTCGGCCGTCCTCGGCGAGTGGCGCGACCTGTACGTCTACCTGCCGCCCGGCTACGACCCGCACCGCCAGTACCCCGTCCTGCTGTGGCTGCACGGCATCGCCCAGGACGAGCGCGCCTTCGTGGACAACGGCCTTTTGGCCTTCGACGCGGCCATCGCCTGTGGCCGCCTGCCGCCGACGATCATCGCCATGCCCGACGGCTCCTACAAGGGCCGCCCCGGCCTTCTCGGTCCCCAGACCCTCTGGCTCAACAGCGATGTCGGCCTCTACGAGGACTACCTGGTTCGCGACGTCTGGGCCTTCGTTCAGGCCCACTACCCCGTCGTGCCGGTGCGGCAAGGCCACGTCATCGGCGGCTATTCCGGCGGCGCCGCCGCGGCCTACCGCGTGGCGATCAAGTACCGCGCGGAGTTCGGCGTCGTCTTCGGCCTCTCCGGCCCATTGAACGCCCGCTGGATGGACTGCCGGGGCCGCTACTTCGCGAACTTCGACCCGTGCTGCTGGGGGTGGCGCACCGACTTCAGCCGCGGCCGCGCGCCGGTCGGCCGCTTCGCCGGCGGCGCCGTCGTCGTGCGCCTCCGCAGCTTCGTCTACCCGCTGTTCGGCCGCGGCCCGGAGTCGCTGCCGCAGATCATCGCCAACAACCCCATCGAGATGCTGGACGAGTACGGCGTGCGGCCGGGCGCGCTGGCGATGTTCGTGGCTTACGGGGGGCGCGACGAGTTCAACATCGACGCCCAGGTCGAGAGCTTCGTCTATCGCGCCCGGCAACTCGGGCTGGAAGTCACCGCGGTGTGCGACCGGCGCGGGCGGCACCGCCTGCGCGAGGCGGAGAAGTTCCTGCCGCGCTTGATCGACTGGCTGGCTCCCCTGGTGATGCCGTACAGCCCTTACTGAGTCCAGCCCGGACAAGGTCTCCCTTCGTTTAGCCGCGGTTGTGAGAACCGCGTTCGGCGAGCGCGGTTCTCACAACCGCGGCTAAACGTGGTGACTTTAGCCACGCTGGACTCAGCAGA
>JBBRPS010000363.1:0-9904 GCA_038227745.1 Gemmatales bacterium
CTTCTCTGTCGTCGGCAGGCTTGATCCCCGCGACGCGGCCTCGCCGGAGCCGTCTCAGGTCGTGAACGACGCTCCCCCGTTACTTCCGCTTCGTGGCGCCTTTCTTGAGGCGGTAGCCCTGGTCGGGGACCTTCTCGACGTCCAGCTTGGCCAGCGCGACCCACACCACGTTCACGAAGTTCTTGCTCGCAGTCTGGTAGCCCGCCGCCAGCGCCCGCTCGGCCAACTCCCGGGCTTTCAGCGGCCGGTCGCTCTCGCGAAGCAGCCGCGTCAGCAGGTCCGTCAACGACACCTTCCCCTTCACCCCTTCGGCCGCCTGCGGGGTTGTCGTCTGCGCGGCCTTGCCGTTCGTACCGGCCTTCTTTTCAGTGGGCGCGGCCTTGGCGGCAGGAGATGACTTCGGGGCCTGGGGTTGGGGCAGCGTCACGCCGGGCTGGCCCTCGGCGCGGCGCTGCACGCCCTTGGTGACCATCTCGGAGACCGTGTTCTTCACCAGGCCGGGGATGTTGCGGCTCGTCGTCGGGTACTTCTTCTGCACCACTTCCTCGGCCAGTTCCTTGGCGGTCATCGGCCGCCCCGCCGCGCGCACCAGCTCCAGGAGGAAGCGTGCCAGGGTCGGAGCGCCATCGCCACGTGCCTTCACAGTAGCCGGTGCCGACGCGGTGATCGGCGGCGTTGGGGTAGGTGCCCGACCGGAGAGGGTGCCGGTGCTGACGTTATCGATCTCGGCGTCGAGGGCACGCAGTGGGTGTGGCAAATCTTTCGGGAGCGTCTACGTTGAGAGGGAAGCCCAGCTGCGCCGGCTGGGTGTGCTGCTGGTCTTTCTTGCCTCCCTGGAGAAGCCTGTGCCTTCCGAACCCACCTTCGCGGCGGATGCCCTGCTGCACCAGTTGCGCGGCCGCTTTGAACAGTTGTGTCAGGATGTGGCCGCCAGTCACATCCGGGTCGGGACGTTCGAGTATCTGGCGGCCCGTCAGGACGAATCGACCCTGCGGGTGCTGGCCAACTACGCGATCGACCGTCACTACCCGGAACTGGTCGACACCCCGCGACAGTACCTGGAGTTCTTCCGCGCGGTCGCGGACCGCCAGGCCGCGCTCATCGCCCGGTGGCAGCTGGTCGGGTTCATCCACGGGGTGATGAACACTGACAACATGGCGATCTCCGGGGAGACGATCGACTACGGCCCGTGCGCGTTCATGAACGCCTACGGCCCGGACACGGTGTTCAGCTCGATCGACGACGCCGGCCGCTACGCCTACGGCAATCAACCCAGGATCGCGCAGCGGAACCTGGCCCGCTTCGCCGAGGCCCTGTTGCCGCTCGTGGATCTCGACCAGGAGAAGGCGATCGCCATCGCCTCGGAGGCCCTCGGCGAGTACCCCGCTCTGTTCGAGCGGTACTGGCTCGCCGGGATGCGGCAGAAGCTGGGGCTCCAGGCGAGCGAGGACGGTGACGTCGAGCTGATCCGGTCGCTGCTTGACTGGATGGAGAAGTCCCGGGCCGATTTCACCAACACGTTTCGCGACCTGTCGTCGGCGGGGCCGCCGGATGGCGACCAGTACCGGGACCCGGCCTTCCAGGATTGGTACGCTCGATGGCGGGATCGGCTCCGTCGGGACGGCCGGCCGGACGCCGCGACCTTCACCGAGATGCGGGTAGTCAACCCGGCCGTCATCCCGCGGAACCACCGGGTGGAGGAGGCCCTCTCCGCCGCGGAGGAGCACGACGACCTGTCGGTGCTGCATCGACTGCTGGCTGCGTTGGCGTCGCCGTATGAAGCGGGGGCCGACTCGGCCCAATATCAAGACCCACCGCCCGACGATTGCAAGTGCCAAACCTTCTGCGGGACGTAGGCGGTCCGCCGCCGACGGTTGCGAGTGGGCGTCCGCCGTCAGCGGCGGCGACACCAAGACGACGCTCGACCGGAAGGGGCAGATCGGACTGTCGCAACATCGTCGCCAGCACGGGGAGTTCCTGGTCGTTGAGTTTGAGGACGTTCGCCAGTCCCAGGGACGCCCCCACCACCTCCGGCTGGATGAAGGGCGGCCGGAGGTTGATGTCGAAGATTCGCCAAGCGCCGGGGCAAGACGCGGCCACCAGCCGGCGCACGGCCTCGGCCCCTCCCGCGGTCCGCTGGGCCAGGCTGCCGAAGCAGACGGCGTCGGCACTCCGCATTCGCGGCTAGCGCGGCGCCCTCGATGGCGAGGCCGTCCCAGGCGACGTCTTCGTGGATGGTGAACCGGGGCTGCTGGTCCGGCCCGATCTCGACACCCACGGTCCCTGTCGGCGCCTGGGGATCCACCTGGATCAGGTCGATCGCCACCCGACGAGCGCGGAGCCGGCCAACGGCCTCCTGTCCCAGGTCGTCAGCGCCGACACGACTCACCAGGCTGGCGCCGGCTCCCAGCGAGCGGGCGTGCTGGATGAAGTTGGCCGGCGCGCCGCCGAGTTGCCAGCCAGCCGGGAGCAGGTCCCACAGGATCTCACCGACCGCGATAACCTGGAACGGCATGCTCCGCTCCCCTCACGTCCGGGCGGCCCATTCGGGGCGGCGGACAAAGCGGCGGGTTCACGACGGGACCGTCGCAGCTTTGGCCACGCGCCCCTGGCTGGGAGCGGCCAGGGGCAGGATGCTCCTGCGGACGACAAGGAGCGTGCCCAGTGGCGCAAGCAGGCCCTGACCTGGCTGCGCGCCGTCTGGCCCTGCGGGGCGGGAACCCCCCGGACCGGCTACCTGCGCTGATCCCTGCTCGCCCGTTCCCGCACGGGCGCCGGGCGGTGGCGTGGGATCTCGGCCTTGAAGTCGCCGCGGCTGACCCACCGCGTGCGCTGCCCCAGATCCACCTCCGCGACCGCCACCGTGCCCCAGGCGCTGGCCTGGGCGATGGCCTTGCCGGTGTGATCGAAGACGGCCGAGACCGTCCAGTTCCGGGCCACGTCCTCGTAAGTGCTGCTCACCAGGTAGACGTGGTTCTCGCACGCCCGCGCCCGGGCCAGCAGCGGGTTGCAGCCCCACACCGTAACGTTCGCCGCTCCCGTCCGGTCCAGGACCAGCGTGACGCTCACGTTCGCCGGCAGGCCCGCAGCGGCCGCCAGCGCAGGGAGGCCAGCATCGGTGTGGGGTTGGTACACGTCAGCCAGGTCGGCTCATCCACGTTCATCCCTTGCCCAGCAGGGCATCGAGAACATGGCACCCCCGCGTGTGTGGCCCAGGCCCGCGCAGGTGACCGAGAACCGCCATGTTGGTGCAGCCAACCTCCTCCAGGGCGTCGGCCAGCACCGGCAGGACGCTCCAGTCCCGGTCGTCGTAGGCGCGCCGCGGGAGGGCGACAACACCGGGCGTCTGCCAGGTGGCGGCAAGGACAACGGGCCGGGACAAATCGCCAAGGAGGTCACGGAGCAGCAGAACCCACTGGGCACGGCGGTCGGCGATCCGCCCCTCGACGCACGGATCGGCGAGGCGCGGCCCAGCGGACAGTTCTGTCCCCAGTAGTGGGCCACCTCGGCGAATGCACGGGCGTTCGGGGAAGCGGCAGCCACAGCGTCCCAGAGCGGCTCCGCAAACGCCGGGGCCGACCACCCCCGCGCCGTGCGCTCGGCCGCGTCCTCCGCGTGCTTCCATTCTGCCGGGGTCGCCTCGGCGGACTTGTGCCGGAATGCGCGCGGGAGTCACCGGGCCGGACCGGCTGCCCGCCAGAATTTGACGGTCCCGTCGTGACTCGCCGAAGCCAGCGTCCGGCCATCGGGAGCGAACGCGAGTGCGTTGAGGATGCCAGTGTGTTCGGCCAGGGTGAGGAGGTGCTGGCCCGTGGGGGTGTGCCAGAGTTTCACGAGCCGATCGGACCCGCCCGAGGCGAGCGTCCGGCCATCGGGAGCGAACGCCAGGCAGCCCACGCCCTGGTGGTGGGCTTCGAGGGCGTGCAGTTCGCGCCCCGCAGCGAGAGACCACAGCCGCACGCGCCCGTCGCGGTTTCCCCAGGCCAGCGCCTGCCCATCGGGCGCGAAAGCCACGGACCAGACCGGGGCGGGATCCCGAAACGTCGTGCGTAATTGCCCGGACGCCGGATCCCACACATTCACGGTCCCGTCTTCCCCTGCCGTGGCCAGGGCCCGGCCGTCCGGGGCGAAGGTCACACACCGCACCCGCTTCCCGCCGTGACCCGTGAGCGTCCTTTGTTCCGCCCCCGTGCGCCCGTCCCACAGCTTCACCAGTCCGTCGTTACCGCCGGTGGCCAGCAGCCGGCCATCCGGGGCGTACGCCAGCACACGGACCGCCCCCTGGTGACCGAGCAAGGTCGCCCTCAGCTTCCCGGTGCCCGGGTCCCAAAGTTTCGCCGTCCGGTCGTAGCTTCCCGAGGCCACGGTCTGGCCGTCCGGTGCGAACGCCACGGCGCTCACCGTCGACCAGTGACCGCGCAGGGCCAGGCGCTCCCGGCCCGTGGCGGTTTCCCACAGGAGAAGCGGCTTCGCGGGCCGTTTCTCGTTATCGCTTCCGGTGGCCAGGGTGCGCCCGTCGGGGGAGAAGGCCACCGACCAGACTTCATCTCCAACCTGGAGCGCGGCCAGCTTCTCCTGCTCCGGGCCCAGACGCCAGATCCAGGCAATCCCTTCGCCGGTCCCCACCAGCAGGCCGCGCCCGTCCGGGGCGTACGACAGACGGGGGGTGCCGCTCAAGCGGTACGGAAACGTGGCCCGGACGACCGGTTTGGACGGCAGATTACCGCTGCCGGGTCGCTTTGCCGCCGCGGCGAACGCGGTCACGTCCCACAACTGGACGAGGCCTTCCTTGACGGGCCAATCGCCACCGGCCACCGCCAGGGTTCGGCCGTCCGGGGCGAAGGCCAGATCCGAGGTAACTTTGCCGATTCCCTGAAAGAACGCACGCCGCTGCCAGGACACGGTGTCCCAGAGTTGCACGCGGTTCGAGCCTCCCGAAACCAGAAGCTGGCCATCGGGCGAGAAGAGCAGGACCGGGTGCGTACCCTCAGTCGGCAAGGTGGCCCGCAGCCGAGCGCTGCTCACGTCCCACAGTCTGATGAGGGATTCGTTGTCGCCGGAGGCCAGGGCCCTGCCGTCAGGGGAGAAAGTGAGCGCATGCACATGCCCGTTATGTCCCGTCAGTGAGGCGCGGAGTTGGCGGCTGGTCATGTCCCACAAGTAGACGACTCGGTCCCTCCCACTGGAGGCCAAGGTCCGGCCGTCGGGAGAAAACCGGACGGCGTAAACGTCATCGGTGTTGTGGGTCAGGAGGGTTTGCGTTTGGCCCGTGTCCAGGTCCCAGATCCGGACGGTCTTGTCGGCACCCCCTGTCGCCAGCGTTCGGCCATCCGGGGCAAAGTCCAGCGCGTTGATGACCGCGGTATGCCCGGTGAGGGTGGCTTGCAGTTGGCCTGTGGTGGCATTCCACAACTTGACCGTCCGGTCGATGCTGGACGTGGCCACAGTCTTGCCGTCGGGCGCATAGGCCACCTTGCCGACGCCATCCGTGTGTCCGCGAAGTTCCAGAGGGGCAACCGAAACCTGGCCGCGCAAGTAATGCCACTCGAAGCCGCGCAAGTCCTCCCGACCGGGTTGCGGCCGCAGGTCTTCGAGCAGCGCCCGGGCATGCTCGTAAGTGCCGGTCTCCCAGGCTTTCTGAACGAGCTGGATCTGCGTCGGGTAGCGGCGACGGGCCTGCCGTTCCTGCTCGCGATTGGCCTCTTCGGTCCGTTGCCGCTCGCGCCCCTCCGCCGCCCGTAACTTCGCGTCCTGGGCGTGCGACTGTGCCCGATACCAAAGGCCCCCCGCCAGAACGCCGGCCAGCGCCACGGCGAGACTCGCCACCAGGGTCAGGGTCGCCGGCCGGAGCCGCAGCCAGCGCAGCGCCCGTTGGCCGGCGCTGGCCGGCCGGGCCCGTGTCGGCTCCCCCGCCAGGAACAGACGCAGGTCTTTCGCCAGCGCGGCGGCGGTGGGGTAGCGCCGCGCCGGCTCTCTTTCCAGGCACTTCAAACAGATCGCTTCGAGGTCGCGCGGCACGTCCCGGCGCAGGCGCCGCGGTTCAATCAGTTCGCCGCATTCCGGCTGCGGGCCGCGCGGCAGTCGGCCGGTCAAGACCTGGTAAAGGATCGCCCCGAGCGCGTACACGTCGGTGGGCGGCGCTTCCCGATCGTGCCAGCCGGCGGCCTGCTCCGGGGCCATGTACTGCGGCGTGCCCATCACCAGGCCCTGCCGGGTTTCGCCCAGGCCGTCGGCAAACTTGGCCAGGCCGAAGTCGGTTAGCCGCGGAATGGAACCCAACTCCTCCAGGTATCCCGCATGGCGGGATTCCCCAGGAGGTTGGCATTGCAGGAGGATGTTGGCCGGCTTGAGGTCGCGGTGCAGGATGCCGCGGGCGTGGGCGTGCTGGACGGCTTCCGCCAGAACCGCCAGCAGGGCCGCCGCCGTACGTACCGGGATCGGCCCGGACTGCTGCGCGAGCCAGGCGGCCAGCGTCGGGCCTTCACAGTAGGTCGAGACCAGGTAACAGGTCGTCTCCGTCTCGCCGGCTTCGTGGACCGGCACCAGGTTGGGATGATCGAGGCCCGCCGCCGCCTGCCCCTCGCGCAGGAACCGCTGTCGCAGTTCGCGGGTCAGCAGGACCTCCGGCCGCGGCACCTTGAGCGCCACGGGCCGGCCCAGCCGGGGGTCGATCGCCAGGAACACGATCCCGCAGCCGCCTCGTCCCAGCTCGCGCTCGATCGTGAACCGGCCGATCCGAACCGGGCGGGATTCCGGGGAGGTACGGTGAGTGGGCGCGGCGGCCCCGTTTGGGGTGAGGAAGTGACTGGACGTGCTGCGCGGCCAGACGGCTTCCAGGAGGTGGAGGCATTGCTGGGCCTCGCGCAGCGCAGACGGCACGTAGGGCAGGGTGATGGGGTCCGGCGCCCGGCCCGCGGCCAGGGCCTCGTCGTAGGCGGCCAGCAGCTCGCTGAACGGCTCCTCCAGCGGATCGGCGGCGTCGGCGTTCATGCGGACGGTCCCAGTGCTTCTTTCAGCAAGACGATGGCCCGGGCCCAGAGCTTGCGGGCGGCTTCCGGCGTGCAGTCCAGTAGCTGGCCGATCGCGGCGAACGACCGGTCCTCGCGGTGCCGCAGGACGATCGCTTGCCGGTAATGTTCGGGCAGCTGTTCCAGGGCTCGCTCCAGCGCCACCGCCTGTTCCTGGGCAGCCGCCTGGCTGCTGGGCGACCGCGTGGCCGCAGGGGGATCGTGGCCCGGCTGGTCGCCGCGCACCGCATCCAGGGCAACCTCCCGCGACACCTGCCGTTTCTCGGTGGCGTGGAATTGCCGGCGGCAGTTGGCCAGGTTGTGCAGCAGGATGCGGCGCAGCCAGAAACGCAAATCGGCCTGGGTGCCACCGCGGAACTGGCCGAAGTCGCGCTGGGCCTCCAGGAACGTGTCCTGCACCAAGTCCGAGGGCGCGACCTTGGCCTGCAGATCGCTGTGCAGCTCCTCGTTGGCCACCAGGAGCAGGTAATGGCGGCACGACTCCATCAGCTGTCCGAGGGATTCCGGCGAGCCGGTGCGGGCGGCCTGGAGCAACGGACCAACGTCCGCGACGGACTCGGGACGATCGGGCAAGGACTTCATTGTCTCTATCCCTCCAGGCACGGAAGCCGACAAAACCGGACGCAATTTTCTCCCAGTATGACCGTGGCTTCTCCCGCTCGCAAGAGTCTGTTCGACGGAATTCCGCAGCGGCGCTTTTCCCGCTGTGCATATTTTTCGCGTCCGCTTCGCGTCACGAGGGTGCCTGGTGAGGAGAGAGCGAGTTTTTTCCAGGGTGGCAAACGTGGCGAGCGGGTTGGGCCCCTGCCGGCTTCTCCGCCAGGAAGGAACCCTCATGTCCGCGAACCTGTTCTCACGCTGGATCAAGAAGGCAATTTCAGAGAACCGCTTTCATCCGCCGCACATGCTCCGACGCCGACCTTCCTCTCATGCGTCCCGTTGGCCGACCGTCCGTATCTCGGGGGAAGCGTCCTGCTCGCTCCGGCGTGCTCGGGACACCGCTCCCTGTCCACGCCCCTGACCCCAGGGGCGCGGCCGAAAGGATAGAGTGTGCCATGGCTCTCCCGTCGTTCTGGCAATCGCGGCGCAAGGTCGATCGAAAGAAACAGGGGCGCTCGGCTCCGGGCAGGCGTACGGCCGCCCTGCTGGGGTTCGAGCTTCTGGAGGAGCGAACCCTGCTGGATGGCACGCTCGCGATCAACAACGTGAGCGTGCCGGGCGGCGGCCTCGGCCAAACGATTACCGGCACCCTTTCGCCGGGTAGTGAAGCGGCCGACTACCGCTTCACGGGCTACGCGGGTCAGCGGCTCAACCTCGACTGGCTGGGCGGGTCGGGCAGCGGCTCCTGGACCGTGTACGGGCCCTCGGCCGTTGCCGTCGGCTCCCAGGCCTTCGGCAGCAACTTCGACGTCACGCTGCCCAGCGACGGCCCGTACAACCTGGTACTGGCCGGGGGCCAGAACGACGCCCTCTCCTACCGTTTCCAGGTCCAGGATATAAGCGATCCCGAGGTGGCCGTGAGCGGCTTCGGGGCCGTGCAGAGCGGCACCCTGACGGCCGGCGCCAGCACCAGTTTCA
Organism: Gemmatales bacterium; assembly: GCA_038227745.1. Taxonomy (GTDB): domain Bacteria; phylum Planctomycetota; class Planctomycetia; order Gemmatales; family Gemmataceae; genus DASPXY01. The sequence goes on from JBBRPS010000363.1 coordinate 8,607, forward strand.
CCTTCACCGCCCCGGCCGGCCGGCTCGTCTCCATCGACGACCAGCAAGGGAATTACCAGCTCAGCTACCAGCTGACCGGGCCGGACGACGTTCTGGTCTTGTCGGGTAACGCCCTCGTTGACAGCGCCTTCGCCGCGCTGCCCCGCTCGGGCACCTACACCCTCACGCTCCAGAACGGCACCGTCGGCAGCCAGGATTACCGGTTCCGTTTGCTGGACCTCCAGGCCAGCGCCGCCGACGTGACCCCGGGCACAACCGTCACCGCCCCCGCCCCCCATCCTCAGGCCGATGACGTCTTCCGCTTCGCCGGCGCTGCCGGCCAGCGCCTCTACTTTGATGGGCTGGGCAATGACGGCACGTCCGTGCAGCTGATCGGTCCCGGTGGGGTGCAACGCATCTTCACCGGCAGCGCGGGAAGTGATTCCCCCCCCTGCACGCTGACCGAGACGGGGACTTACTACCTGATCGCCAACAGCACCGACGGCACCTCTTACAGCTTCCGGCTCCTGGACGTCGCCGGCGCGGCCGCGCTGCCACTGGGTACGCCGAAGAGCGCCACACTCCGCCCGGGAACTTCGACCCAACTTTTCCGCCTCCAGGGCAGCGCCGGGCAGCGCCTCTTCCTCGACTGGACGAGCGGCCTCAACTCCGACGGCACCTACCGCCTCTACGGGCCCGACAACCAGCGCGTCGGCACTTACAACTTCTCCAACAACTACGGCTCTTTCGGCAGCCCAACGGACGTGACACTGCCTACGGACGGCACCTACACGCTGGCCCTGGCGGGCAACGGCGCCGGCCCGGTCGATTACAACTTCGAGGTCACCACGCCGCCGACGAACGTACGGCCGCTGACGCTCGGGCAGGTGGTCGGCGGTCAGCTGACGGCGCCGGGGCAGACCGACGACTATACCTTCCAGGCCAGCGCCGGCCAGCGCCTCTATTTCGATGGCCTGTCCGCATACGCCGCGGGCCTGACGACCGCCCTGAGCACCCCCAGCGGGGCCGCGGTCAGCGGCGGGCCGTACAGACCGGATCTGGACGCCGGGCCGCTGACGCTGACCGAGGCCGGCACCTACACCCTGCGCATTGCCGCGAGCGGCGACGCCACCGGCGCTTACAGCTTTCGCCTGCTCGACGTGGGCGCGGCGCAGCCGCTGCCGCTCGACACGCCCATCGGCGGCACGCTCGACCCCGGCACGCGCACCGACGTGTACCACTTCCAGGGCAGCGCCGGTCAGCGCCTCTTCTTCGACTGGCCCGCTGGGTCTAACACCGGCGGCAGGTACTCCTTCTCC